>NZ_FNKU01000001.1:3857500-4162500 GCF_900100365.1 Pseudomonas cannabina
CAGCAAAGGTGACACCCTGTCCACGCTGTTCGAAAAGGTCGACCTTCCGGCCGCCACAGTTCATGAAGTACTGGCCAGTGATAAGCAGGCAAAGCAATTCAGCAAGCTGCAGAATGGTCAGACCTTCCAGTTCGAGATGACACCGGACGGCCAGCTCAAGCAACTGCACACCAAACTCAGCGAAGTCGAAACCATCAGCCTGTCCAAGACGGCAAACGGCTATGTATTCAATCGCGAAATCAGCAAGCCCAACGTGCGTAACGCTTATGTACACGGGGTGATCAACAGCTCTCTGTCGCAGTCAGCCCAGCGCGCAGGGCTGAGCCATAGCATGACGATGGACATGGCCAATATCTTCGGCTACGACGTCGATTTCGCTCAGGACATCCGTAAGGGTGACGAGTTTGACGTGGTGTACGAGCAGAAAGTGGTCAACGGCAAGAACGTCGGCACTGGCAATATTCTGGCCGCGCGCTTCACGAACCGCGGCAAGACTTACACGGCCGTCCGCTATACCAGTAAACAAGGCACGACCAATTATTACACCGCCGATGGCAACAGCATGCGCAAGGCCTTCATCCGCACACCGGTTGACTTCGCGCGCATCAGCTCGATGTTCTCGATGGGTCGCAAACACCCGATCCTGAACAAGATCCGCGCGCACAAAGGTGTCGACTACGCGGCGCCACGCGGCACACCCATCAAGGCAACCGGCGACGGCAAGGTCCTGCTGGCAGGACGTCGTGGCGGTTACGGCAACACGGTGATCATCCAGCACGGCGACACCTACCGCACGTTGTATGGTCACATGCAAGGCTTCGCCAAAGGCGTGCAAACCGGCAGTTCTGTGAAGCAAGGCCAGGTGATCGGCTATATTGGAACCACCGGCTTGTCGACTGGCCCGCATTTGCACTATGAATTTCAGGTCAATGGCGTGCACGTAGACCCGCTGGGTCAGAAGCTTCCGATGGCGGATCCTATCGCCAAATCCGAAAAACAGCGCTTCATGCAGCAAAGCCAACCGTTGATGGCGCGCATGGATCAGGAAAAGGCCACCACGCTGGCCTCCAATAAAAGGTAATCCATGGCCTACTTCTATATAGGTGTGATGTCCGGCAGCAGCCTCGATGGGATCGATATCGCCCTATTGGAGCAGGATAACCGACCGATACTCCTCGCAACCCACTACATTCCCATGCCGGAGGACCTGCATGCGGAATTGTTGGCGCTTTGCTCCAGCGGCACGGATGAGCTGGCTCGTGCGGCCGTTACCGAGCAGAAGTGGTGTCGGCTGGTCGCTGAAGGTGTTCTGACCTTGCTGAAAGAGCAGAACATGGTAGCCGGCCAGATACGCGCCATTGGCAGCCACGGCCAGACCATTCGCCACGAGCCTGCTCGTGGTTACAGCATTCAGATCGGCAACCCGGCCTTGCTTGCCGAGCTGACTGAAATCACCGTGGTGAGTGACTTCCGTCGTCGCGATATCGCTGCTGGTGGCCAGGGCGCGCCCTTAGTACCTGCTTTCCATGAAGCGCTGTTCGATGACAACAAGAATCATCGCGCCGTTCTGAACATTGGCGGGTTCAGCAACCTGAGCCTGATCGAGTCGGATCGACCGGTTGAAGGCTTCGATTGCGGGCCTGGCAACGTACTGCTCGACGCCTGGATTCAATCCAAGCTGACACAAAGCTACGACAAAGACGGCAACTGGGCGGCGAGCGGTCAGGTCAACCAGGAGCTGCTGAACACGCTGCTCAGCGATCCGTTCTTCCAGACCAAAGGCCCGAAAAGTACCGGCCGGGA
This sequence comes from Pseudomonas cannabina, assembly GCF_900100365.1. Classification (NCBI taxonomy): domain Bacteria; kingdom Pseudomonadati; phylum Pseudomonadota; class Gammaproteobacteria; order Pseudomonadales; family Pseudomonadaceae; genus Pseudomonas; species Pseudomonas cannabina. The sequence continues at coordinate 3,859,304 of NZ_FNKU01000001.1, forward strand.
GGTCTTCAACCTTGGTTGGCTTCGCCATCACCTCTTCCAGTTTCAGACTCTGGCGCCGGAAGACGTGCAGGCCACGCTGCTGGAACTGACCGCACTGACCATTACCGAGTCACTGCAATCCGCGCAGTCGAGCACCACCGACCTGCTGGTTTGCGGCGGTGGCGCGCATAACACCGCGCTGATGAATCGTCTTGCCGATCTGCTGCCGGACACCAAAGTCAGCAGCACCGCAAAGTTCGGCGTAGACCCGGACTGGGTAGAGGCAATGGCCTTTGCATGGCTGGCGCATTGCAGCCTTGAAAGTGTCCCGGCGAACCGTCCGACGGTGACGGGCGCCAGAGGCCTAAGGATTCTGGGTGCAATCTACCCTGCCTGACCTGATGGCTGAACGCAAAACGCCGCTCAATGAGCGGCGTTTTTTGTTTTCAGAAGCGTATTAGCAGCGATTTATTCAGATCGAAAACGAGGAACCGCAACCACAGGTCGTGGAGGCATTCGGGTTCTTGATCACGAATCGCGAACCCTCCAGCCCTTCCTGATAGTCCACTTCAGCGCCCGCCAGATACTGGAAGCTCATCGGATCGACCACCAGGCTCACGCCCTCGCGCTCGACGATCGTATCGTCGTCTGCCACATCCTCATCGAACGTGAAGCCGTACTGAAAACCCGAGCAACCACCGCCTGTAACGAACACACGCAGTTTAAGGCGATCATTGCCCTCTTCATCGACCAGGGTTTTCACCTTGTGCGCTGCATTTGGGGTGAATTCCAAAGCCGTAGGCGTGAAGGATTCAACACTCATGTCAGATATCTCCCGGCGTTAGCCGTCGTAATGCGTAATGCGTAATGACGGCATTATCCGCTTCTCCCAGAAAAACGGTCAACTATTTGGTGGGGAGCAGCTACAAGCTACAAGAGCATGGGCCAGCTCGCGTTTATCTTGAAGCTTGCAGCTTGCCCCTTGAAGCAGCCCCTCTAAGGCATCATTCCCGCATGAGACAACCCGGCGCGCTCGTCCAGGCCGAACAGGATGTTCATGTTCTGCACAGCCTGTCCCGACGCACCCTTGACCAGGTTGTCGATGACCGAAAGCACCACCACCAGATCGCCATCCTGCGGACGATGCACGGCGATTCGGCAAACGTTGGCACCGCGTACACTGCGAGTCTCTGGATGGCTGCCAGCAGGCATCACGTCTACAAACAGCTCGTCGGCATAGCGCTTCTCGAACAGGGCTTGCAGGTCTACCGAGCGATCAGCGACCGTTGCGTAAAGCGTGGAGTGGATGCCGCGGATCATCGGCACCAGATGCGGAACGAAGGTCAGGCCAACATCACCACCCGCCGCGCGACGCAGCCCTTGGGTGATTTCAGGCAAGTGACGGTGACCTTTTACGGCATAGGCCTTGAAGCTTTCGTTGGCCTCCGAGTACAGCGAGCCAATGCTCAGCCCGCGCCCTGCACCGCTCACGCCAGACTTGCAGTCAGCGATCAGGCGAGTTGTGTCGGCAATACCCGCCTCAAGCAACGGCAGAAAGCCCAGCTGGGTAGCCGTTGGATAGCAACCCGGCACCGCAATCAAACGCGCGTTCCGAATCTGCTCGCGATTCACTTCCGGCAGCCCGTAGACCGCGTCTTGCAGCAGCTCCGGTGCGCCATGAGGCTGGCCGTACCATTTGGACCACTCGACCGGGTCCTGCAAACGGAAATCGGCAGACAGGTCGATGACCTTGGTGCCTGCCGCAAGCAGCTCACCCGCCAGGGCATGAGCAACACCATGGGGCGTGGCGAAGAACACTACATCACAGGCCCCCAGGGTTTTGACATCCGGCACGCTGAACGCCAGGCCGTCGTAATGGCCTCGCAGGTTCGGGTACATGTCGGCGACTGGCAGACCGGCCTCCGAGCGAGAGGTAATCACCACCACTTCTGCCTGCGGATGCTGTGCCAACAGACGCAGCAGCTCGACTCCGGTGTAACCCGTGCCGCCGACGATACCGACCTTGACCATAACCTGCCCTCAACGAAACAACTGGAAAGCGGTCGATAATAGGAGCCTATGACCTCTGCGACAACCGACAACGTGACGTAAGGGCGCACAAGACACTACTATTCGGCCACCGTGAACCTGGGAATAATCAAAAATGCTCTATTTATGGATCAAAGCACTGCACGTGATCTCGATGGTCTGCTGGTTTGCAGCCCTGTTCTATCTACCAAGACTGTTTGTCTACCACTCGATGAGCGAGGACACCGTCAGCCGTGACCGTTTCATCATCATGGAGCGCAAACTGTACCGCGGCATCATGACACCGGCGATGATCGCCACGCTGGTCTTCGGCGGCTGGCTGATCAGCTTCGACCCCAGCGGTTATTTTAGCCAGGGCTGGATGCACGTGAAGCTGACGCTGGTCTTCCTGTTGATAGGCTATCACCATGTTTGCGGTGCGCAGATGAAACGCTTTGCCCGTGGCGAAAATGGCCGCAGCCACGTGTTTTATCGCTGGTTCAACGAAATTCCGGTGCTGATTCTGATAGCGGTGGTCATTCTGGTTATCGTCAAACCGTTCTGACCGAACTGCACTCTGCCTTTATCAGACACGAAAGGACGCCTGCGCGAAGGCGTCCCGCCGTTCCCCACTCAAGACAAGGAAGCCCTGTATGACCGATACCCTCTTCAAGATCATGTTTGAAGGGCAGGTGCGTGACGGCGTAGAGCCTGATACCGCAAAAGCCAATGTGGCCGGATTGTTCAAAAGCGATGCGGCGGCGGTTGAGAAGCTGTTCAGCGGCACACCGGTGACCCTCAAGCGCGGGCTGGTGCATACGGAAGCCGAACGCTATATCGCCGCGTTGAAAAACGCAGGCGTCGAAGCGCGTATAGAACCCGACCTGGCCATCAGCCTCACGCTGGATGAGGTCACCACACCCGCCAACGCCTGGGCGGCCGACACGCCTGCGCCGCAAACTGCATCGCCCTACGCGCCGCCCAAGGCACAGGTCGGCAGCGAGGAATACGGGCATTCCACACTTAAAGTCTTCACCACCCACGGTCGCATCGACCGTCTGCGTTTTCTGGCGTGGAGCATGGTTCAGTGCGTCACGCTGATCGTCCTGCTCTCGGTGGCCCTGACGGTCATGAACGCGTCGCTGGTCGGCGGCGGCTTGTTGATCGCGGTATTAGTGATCGCGTTTATCACCATCGGCGTGATGATCGGCGTGCAGAGGCTGCACGACCTGGGTTGGTCAGGCTGGCTCCTGCTGCTGAACCTCGTGCCGTTCGTAGGCACCTTGTTTCCGTTCCTGATCATGGTGCTGCCCGGCACACAAGGCCCGAACCAGTACGGCCCACCGCCGCCGCCCAACACGCGTGGCGTGAAGTTTCTCGCGGTGGTGTGGATTGCCATGATTCCAGTGATCACGGTCGCCAGCATCTATTTCGGCATCGCAAACCTGGCCAAAGAAGAGCTCGCGCTCAAGACCGACGAGTACGAACAAACCCTGGCTTACGATGATCAGGAAGACACTGATAGTGCCTTGACCGCTCCTGATGATGTCAATGAAGAGTCCAACGACCAGAACGACAAGTAATACACTGCTGCCGCCCGGCGAACTGCCGGGCGCACAGGCTCAATGGAGAAATGCATGACCCGTTACGCCCTGATCACCGGCGCTTCCAGTGGCATAGGCCTGGCCATGGCCGAGGCGCTGGCACGTCGTGGTCGCAACCTGATTCTGGTTGCCCGCCAGCGTGACTTGCTGGAAACGATTGCACTGGAATTCACTCAGCGCTTTGGCGTCGAGGTGCTGATTCGCGCGTGCGATCTGGGCGAGCCGCTGCGACTCTCGGGTTTTCTGCTGGAGCTGGAAGACGGTGCCCACCAGATCGACCTGCTGGTCAACGCGGCCGGCATCGGTACCTGCGGGCCGTTTCTGGCTCAGGACTGGGGCGTCGAGCAGGATCTGATCGACCTCAATATCCTCGCGCTCACACGCTTGTGCCACACCGTCGGTAATCTGATGGCCATTCAGGGCGGCGGACAGATACTCAATGTCGCGTCGGTCGCCGCTTTCCAGCCGGGGCCATGGATGAGCACTTACTACGCGAGCAAAGCGTACGTGCTGCACTTTTCCGAGGGTCTGCGCGAGGAAGTGAAAAAGGCCGGCGTCAAGGTCTCGGTATTGTGCCCGGGGCCGACCAGAACGGCGTTCTTCCGTACCGCGCAATTGCAGGTGAACGGCGATAACCTGATGAGCCCTGAAGAGGTGGCGCTGTACACCGTCCGAGCGCTGGCAAAAAACCGGGCGATCATCATTCCAGGCCTCAGCAACAGGTTCTGGACCCTCAGCCCGCGCCTGGTTTCGCGCTGGCTGGCACGCCAGATCAGCGGTTACATCAACAAGAAATTCTGCCCGCGCTGACCAGGGTCGCTGGGCGGGCCATGTCTCGCGCAGTACACTCGGGATCACGGCAGTAAGCTGCGTCACCCATCAACCGACAAGGAGCAAACGGCTGTGGATACTTTGTTCACCAAAATCATCAATCGGGAAATTCCGGCGAAGATCATCTACGAAGATGATCAGGTACTGGCTTTTCACGATATTGCGCCACAGGCACCCGTGCATTTTCTGGTGATCCCGAAAAAGCCGATTCGCACCCTCAATGACCTGACCGAAGAGGACAAAGGCCTGGCGGGCCACATTCTGTTCACGGCGCAACGGCTGGCGCTCGAGCTGGGGTGTGAAGAAGGCTTCCGCGTGGTCATGAACTGCAATGAGCTGGGCGGCCAGACCGTTTATCACATTCACATGCACGTGCTGGGTCAGCGTCAGATGAACTGGCCACCGGGCTGATCGCGAAATCGCCCCGAGATTCACCCGGCTGGCTGATCCTGAAGATTGCTGGCCGACTGACACAGGCCCAGCCGCCCCACGCCAATTCGGGTAAACTGCCCGCATGGTTCTTCCGGAGGTGCCCATGGCTACCGAACGTCAATATTCCCCTATCGACCGTCTGTTACTGCAAGCCGACAGCGCAATGCGCACGCTGCTGCCGTCGAGTGCCCACGCACGGCGTCCGTCCCCGGCAGTCGTCCAGCCCGATCAAAAGATGAGCGAGGCAGACGCCCGGCATGTCGCGGGCCTGATGCGTATCAACCATACTGGCGAGGTCTGCGCCCAGGCGCTGTATCAAGGCCAGGCGCTGACCGCGAAGCTGCCCAAGGTCCGCAAGGCCATGGAGCATGCGGCCGAAGAAGAAATCGATCATCTGGTCTGGTGCGAACAGCGCATTCATCAGCTTGGCAGCCACACCAGCGTGCTGAACCCGCTGTTTTACGGTCTGTCCTTCGGGATGGGCGCAGTCGCCGGAATCATCAGCGACCGGGTCAGCCTCGGGTTCGTTGCTGCAACAGAAGATCAGGTCTGCAAACACCTGAGCGAACATCTGGAACAACTGCCGACCGAAGATGGCAAGTCCCGGGCCATTCTGGAGCAGATGCTCAGCGATGAAGAACACCACGCCGAATCCGCGCTCGAAGCAGGAGGCTTTCGCTTTCCGGCCCCGGTCAAATTCGGCATGAGTATCCTGGCCAAGGTCATGACCAAGTCCACCTATCGCATCTGAAGCAGCAAGAACGAAAAAGGCGCCTGCAAGAGGCGCCTTTTTTATATCCGAAATCCGGATTTAAACCGCTACGTTACGGCCGTAGAAGATTTCCAGCATTTCGTGTTTGACCTTCGCGGTCACTTGTTCACGCTGTTCGGCAGACAAGTTGCTGGTGGCATCGCCAAACAGGTAGTTATCCAGTTCGAATTGCTTGAGCAGCATTTTGGTGTGGAACAGGTTTTCCTGATACACGTTCACGTCGGTCATCTGGTAACCGTTGCGTGTGTCTTCGGAAAGGTAATTCTGGATCGAGTTGATTTCGTGATCGATGAAGTGCTTCTTGCCTTCCACGTCACGGGTAAAACCGCGCACGCGATAATCGACGGTGACGATGTCCGACTCGAACTTGTGAATCAGGTAGTTCAGCGCCTTGAGCGGTGAAATGACGCCACAGGTCGACACGTCGATGTCTACACGGAACGTGGCAATACCGTCGACCGGGTGAATTTCCGGATAGGTGTGGACCGTGATGTGGCTCTTGTCCAGATGGGCCAGGATGGTTTCCGGCAGTGGACCTGGCGACTCTTCGATCTGGCTTTCGGTAGGCGTCACCGGCTGCTCGGAGATCAGAATGGTCACACTGGCACCTTGTGGATCGTAATCCTGACGCGCAATGTTCAGGATGTTGGCACCAATGATATCGACAACATCAGTCAGAATCCGCGTCAGGCGTTCTGCGTCGTACACACTGTTGATGTACTCGACGTACGCCTGCTGGTCCTGCGGGGTTTCCGCATAGCAGATGTCGTAAATGTTGAAGCTCAAGGTCTTTGTCAGGTTATTGAACCCGTGGAGCTTGAGTTTGCTTTTCACCGTTAAAAACTCTCTATATGGGTGCGGCGCCAGCCGCGTGATCAAGCATGCCCGTCAGGTGAGCCCGGCTCATCTGCGTAGGACGGTTAACACCTCTTCGCGTTGGCGATTTTGGTTGTCTGTTCGGGCTGCCAGCAGAAAACCAATGCACGCTGCGCCCTGAAAAAGTGGCGCATTATGCAGACGTCCGAAGCCGTCTGCCAGAGTGTGCGCCGTTTTTATGATCGTTGGATGTCTGGCGCTCAGCCCAGTTCGACAATTTCATAATCGTGGGTGATCTTCACGCCGGCGTTTCCGAGCATGATCGACGCCGAGCAATACTTCTCCGCAGACAGTTCGATGGCCCGTTTGACCTGCGCTTCCTTGAGGCCCCGGCCTTTGACGACGAAGTGCAAATGTATCCTGGTGAACACTTTCGGATCTTCGTCCGCGCGCTCGGCCTCAAGAAAAGCTTCGCAACTTTCGATCGGCTGGCGCGACTTCTTGAGAATGCTGACCACGTCATAGTTGCTGCAGCCACCCAGGCCGATCAGCACCATTTCCATCGGACGCACGCCCAGATTGCGACCGCCACTTTCCGGTGGGCCGTCCATGACCACCACGTGACCGCTGCCGGATTCGCCGAGGAACATGGCTTCGCCAGCCCATTGGATGCGTGCCTTCATCGCCAAGACTCCAGTGTAAAAAAGGGGGCGCCAGCTTAGCACAGCGTCAGGGCATGGCCTGAGGCGTCCGCGAAAATGCTATTCGGGGAAAACGTGTAGGAATATTCGCAAATCATGCCTTCCCGGCGTTGAAAAGCTGCGGAGAACCCACGGGCAGCCGATACCTACAGGTATGCCATTTGGCCATAGTCTTATTTCGGAAGTCACGCATGGTCGCGATAACGTTTACACCCAAAACGAGCATTCTGGAGAAGCTGCTGCCGCATGCCGAACGTCGCCGTTGCGCCGCGAAAAGCAACATCATCAACGCGGGCGAACGCTCGGGCTCGTTGTTCATCATTCTCAAAGGGTCGGTCACGGTACTGATCGAAGATGACGAACGACGCGAGATGATCGTTGCCTACCTCAACAGCGGGGATTTCTTCGGCGAGCTGGGTCTGTTCGAATTGCCGGGGCATGAGTCCATGCGCAGCGCGTGGGTGCGCGCCAAGACCGAGTGCGAAGTGGCCGAGATCCCTTACGACACGTTTCGCGAGCTGGCCCGCCAGGAACCGGACATTCTCTACGCGCTGGGCAGCCAGATGGCTGAGCGTTTGCGCAACACCACGCGCAAGGTAGGCGATCTGGCGTTTCTGGATGTGACCGGGCGTGTGGCCCGCACGTTGCTGGACCTGTGCAAGCAGCCGGACGCAATGACGCACCCGGACGGCATGCAGATCAAGATTACCCGCCAGGAAATCGGCCGCATCGTGGGCTGTTCGAGGGAGATGGTCGGGCGTGTGCTCAAGGCTCTGGAAGAACAAAGCCTGGTCAACGTCAAAGGCAAGACCATGGTGGTCTTCGGCACGCGCTGAGCGCGGGTATTCAGAGGCCGGAAAGCAGTTGCCGATAGGCCTGTGCCAGATGCTGTACAACCTCTACACCGGGAAACGCTTCATGCAGGGCAATGTGGCTGTCGGCTCGCACACGTTGTTCAAGTTCGCAGAGTTCATTGAAGCGATTGACCGCCGCCGCCATCTGTACGCGCTCGTCTTCCAGCAACAACGCACCGTGAGCCAACACCACCGGGCGCGTTCCGCCCTGACTCTGACGCCAGCGCTGGGCAGTTCCGACCATCTTGCGGCCATCGAGATTGACGTTGAAGCGGCCGTCGCAGAATGCACCAGCCACCTCGCCCAATGACGCCCGGCCACCCAGTTCGGCCAGTAAATCCAGAAGCGGCTGACACAGGCGCAAATACGCGGTTTCGATCCGGTCCCGATCAGCATCCATCCGGGGCTGCGCGTAAACCAAGGCGATATTCACGGTAGCGCGAGATTGCGGCACCGGCTCGCCACCGGTTTCCCGTAACAGCACCGGCCAGCCGTTGTCAGTCAGGGTTTCGCTGGCTTCGACAAAGCCTGGCAGACGGCTCATGCGACGCGGCATGACCAGCGCCTGATCATTGGGTCGCCAAAGCAGTAACCCATGATCCGCCACACCGGCGCACACCGACGCCAATAAATCCTGCTCGGCCTGCAAGCCTTGTTCGACACAGGTATAGATGATCGGGTCTTGCATGCCGGACCTCAGCGTAATGCTCTTCAAGACCATCAGTCGATGGATGGACCGCTCGCCGCTGGCTTGCGCTCTGGGAAGAACAACCGCTGCAATTCTGCACCCGGCTTTTCTGCGCGCATGAATGCCTCGCCCACCAGAAACGCATACACATCACTGATTTCCATCAGCTCGACGTCGGCCCGGTTGAGAATCCCGCTTTCAGTGATCACGATGCGGTCACGCGGAATACGCGGCAGCAGATCCAGCGTGGTTTCCAGACTCACGTCGAAGGTGTGAAGGTTGCGGTTGTTGACGCCCACCAGTGGCGTATCGAGCGTTTTCAGCGCACGATCCAGCTCGTCGCCGTCATGCACCTCAACCAGCACATCCAGGCCGACGCTCTTGGCAACTGCGGCCAATTCAGCCATCCGCCCGTCATCCAGTGCCGAAACAATCAGCAAAATACAGTCGGCGCCCAAAGCACGTGCTTCAACCACTTGGTACGGGTCGATCATGAAATCCTTGCGGATCACCGGCAAATTGCACGCCGCACGCGCCTCTTGCAGATAGGCATCGGAACCCTGGAAGAAATCGACATCGGTCAGCACCGAGAGGCAGGTCGCGCCCCCCGCCTGATAACTTCTGGCGATATCAGCAGGGAGGAAGTTTTCCCGGATAACGCCTTTGCTCGGCGACGCTTTCTTGATTTCGGCAATGACCGCGGGCTGCTTCAGCTTGACCTGGTTGATCATCGCTTTGGCAAAACCACGAGGTGCATCAGCTTTGGCTGCCTGCTGTTCGAGCTCGGCAAGGCTCACAATCGCGCGACGGGCCGCGACTTCTTCGGCTTTTCGGGCCAGAATCTTTTCCAGTACGGTTGGCACGCTCATGCTTCGTTCTCCTGCTTGAATACCGCCGTGAAGGCACCCAACTCTTCCAGTTTTTCCCGCGCAAGGCCGGTATGCAATGCATCGTGTGCCAGCGCTACGCCCTCTTTCAAGCATGTAGCGTGATCGGCCGCATAAAGAGCGGCACCCGCATTGAGCACGATCATTTCCGCCGCCTTCTGGCCGTTTTCGGTCTTGCGACGACCCAGCGCGTCGCGGATCAGTTCCAGCGACTGCGCCGGGCTTTCCACCGCAAGGCCATACAGGCTCTGGCTCTTTATACCGAGTTCTTCCGGATGCACCCAGTATTCAGTCACTTCGCCATTCTTCAGCTCGGCAACGAAGGTCGGCGCAGCCAGGCTGAATTCGTCCAGCCCGTCCTGCGAATGCACCACCAGAACATGCTTGCTGCCCAGACGCAGCAACACTTCAGCCAGCGGACGGCACAGCGCCTGATTGAACACACCGACGACCTGGTGACGAACGCCAGCCGGGTTGGTCAGCGGACCAAGCATGTTGAACAATGTGCGCAGCCCCAGCTCGCGGCGAGGGCCGGCCGTGTGTTTCATGGCTGTGTGATGAGACTGGGCAAACATGAAGCCAATGCCGACGCTGTCAATGCAGCGTGCCACTTGAACAGGCGTCAGGTTCAGGTACACACCTGCCGCCTCCAGCAGGTCAGCACTGCCGCTTTTGCCAGACACCGCGCGGTTGCCATGCTTGGCCACCGTGCAGCCTGCGGCCGCAATGACAAACGCCGAAGCCGTGGACACATTGAAAATATTCGCGCCGTCCCCACCCGTGCCGACGATATCGACCACACCGTCGAGGGTTTTCAGTTCGACCTTGTCGGCCAGCTCGCGCATGACCAGAACAGCACCGACGATTTCGTCGATGGTTTCGCTCTTCATGCGCATGCCCATCAGAAACGAGCCAATCTGTGCTTCAGTGCATTGGCCGGTCATGATCTCGCGCATGACATCGCTCATCTCGGCAGTGCTCAGGTCCAACTGGTTGACCACGCGGTTCAGCGCGCTTTTGATATTCATCGGAGTATTCATAAAAAGTCCTTAGCCCTGACGCTGGCCGCCGCTCTGTTTGAGGAAGTTGGCGAACAGTTCGTGACCTTGCTCGGTCAGGATCGACTCGGGGTGAAACTGCACGCCCTCGACGTTCAATGTCTTGTGACGCAGGCCCATGATCTCGTCGACCGAACCGTCTTCCAGCGCCGTCCATGCTGTGACTTCCAGGCACTCAGGCAGGGTATCGCGCTTGACCACCAGCGAGTGGTAGCGGGTGACCACCAACGGATGATTAAGGCCTTCGAACACGCCGCCGTCCGTGTGAAGCACCGGGCTGGTCTTGCCATGCATCACCTGCCGCGCGCGCACCACTTCACCGCCGAACGCCTGACCGATGGACTGATGCCCCAGGCAAACACCCAGAATCGGCAGCTTGCCCGCGAAGTGATTGATCACTTCCAGCGAGACGCCCGCCTCATTGGGCGTGCACGGGCCGGGCGAGACCACGATGCGCTCCGGGTTCAGCGCCTCGATCTGGGCGATGGTCAGTTCGTCATTGCGGATAACTTTGACGTCTGCCCCCAGCTCACCGAGGTACTGCACGACGTTGTAGGTAAAGGAATCGTAGTTATCGATCATCAGCAGCATTTTGCTATCAACCTTTTGATTTACTGACTTGATTCAGGCCTTCCGGATACTCATGCCGTCCCTCTTCAGCCGCAAGGCATGAGGTGAACGGGGCGAAAAGCATCACAAATCGAAGGCATACAGGTACGGGTCCGGCCGGGCCGGCAAGGAAATAGTCAGGCGCGCCAACGCCAACGGGCGTGAGCCTTGATAACGCGCATCAAAAGCTTGCTGACTGTTGTCACGGGAGGGGGTCTCGTTGGTACGTTTCGGGACATTAGCGTACCGAATGGGCCGGTGCAATATGAATGTACCGGGCAAGACCGTTTGGCAAGCCTGCAAAGGCTCGAAAGAGGGCCGCGCCTCCTTGCGGAGGCGGGATTGAGGCGGGGGCACAATGGCCGAGGAGAGGCTCATCAGTGCGCAATCTCGCGTACATAGGCCTGGCAGGCCTTCAAGGCGATCAATCCCTGATCGCCGTCATCGGTGATGGCGACAATTCGCCCAGCAGCCGCCGGGTCAAGTTCGCCTCGCGCGCTTCCATGAACCAGGCCACCGGCGTCGGCGGTGGCTGGCATTCCATCATTCGCGAGGGGGCTGGCGAGAAGGACTGACAGCCGCAGATCAGCAGTGGCCAGACGGTCGCGCAAACGAGTTTGAGAGGTCTGTGCATCGCTCAATTCCTTGTGAAGGGTTGTGTCGCTGTCACGCAGGCGGATTTCCAGCGCGCGCCTTTTGGCCTGTTCGGCGTTCTGCCAGTCGACGACCGCCAGCGCCGCCTGCTCACGCTCGCGCTGGTAACCCTGCGCTTGCGCGGACAGTTGCAGGCCGTAACACGCCGCCTGCCACTTCCAGGCCGTCCATGTGCCCAGCCCAGAACCCAGCACGAATGCCAGGATCAGGAATCGCGCATCCAGCGCTTTCATGGCAGCACCTCCAGTGCCCGCTGATACAGCACTTGCCTGTCAGCGAGACCATTGGTGCCGCCGTTGATACGGCGGGTGATCATCAGAAAGTCGCCCTTGTCTGCCAGTACGTTGAGGTTGGCCCGATCCCAGAACCACGCCGCCGACATGGCCGCGTGGTCTGGCTGTTCGAGCAGTTGCGGCTGGCGCAACAGGTCCAGCCCCAGCGCCTCCCCGCACGCTTCATAGTTGGCCCGCCCCGTCACCTGAATCAGCCCGCGCCCCCGGTAAAGCTGACCGTCGCCATCTGCGTCTGGCGTATTGCCCAGACGCAGCGCCAACTGCCCCGTGTCGTATTTCGCCAGATAGCTGTTGCCACCCAGTTCACGCACATAGCGAAGCTGCCCGGATTCATGCCCGACCTGGGCAATGAATCCGGCGATGCGCAGCCGGGTGTTGATGGCGTAGCAGGTCATGGCAGCGTTGAGCGCAGGAACAAAAACGCCGGCTTGCGGGCCGGCGTTGGGGAGGATTTGTAGCAGTTGTTGCTGGTTGATAGGCATTGGTCCTCCTGTAGGGCTTGCTTACATACCCAGTCGACGAGGCTTTCCTGTTTTAAGCGCAATGCGCATTACGGATAAAACAACGCCCCGTCAGTGCGGGGCGTTATTACTTGGGCAGTTCGTCTGCACTCACACCTGTGAACGGTGTCAGCTGCTCAATCGGCTTTACGTATACGAATGGCGACGCAGGCGGCACAGGCCAGACGAACGACTCCGGAAAGCCTGGCTGCGCATCGAGTTGGGCGAGTTGTACCCGGTAGAGCCAATACGCGTTGAGCTCGGCTTGTAGTGCAGGCAAGGTTTTCAGCTGGGCTTCAATTGCACTTTGCACGGCACTCAGCCGGCTGATCAATGAATCGACTTTCGCAGTGGCCGTGGCCGAGTATTCACTGCGTTGATTGATTACGTCGCCTGCGCCTGCTTGCGCGACCGGTTCGAGAATCACGCCAAACTCGCCGTTGAAGGCACGATTGAAAAGCTCTCTGGCTTGCGGCTTCAGGGAGTTGGCAGCAACCGTCACGGCCTCCTCGCCCTTGGTATCTTTGGTCTTTTCAAAAACGACCAAAAGCACAATAGCGGTATGCGCTTGATCGACCCAGCGAGGGTTGCGAATGCTATTCATGACCCACGGCAGCTCGTCTTCACTCACGCCTGTAGGAGGTGTTGGCACAACCGCTGGCTCCACGTAAACAAATGGCGTCGCTGGCGGAACGGGCCATGCGAAGGACATCGGGTATCCCGGGAGCGTCGAGAGGTTGGAAAGCTGTGCCCGGTAGAGTGCATAGGCATCAAGCTCGGCTTGCAGAGCAGGCCGGGATTTGATTTGAGCGTCCGTGGCCGATCCCGACGCGACAGCGTTTTGCACAATAACCAGTTGAAAATCCAGCTCGTTGATTTTCTTGGTGGCGTTGTTGAGGTAGACGCTGCGCTCCGCGTTAACACTCATCAGAATCATCTGCTCGCTCGGCTCAAGAATCTCACCAAACTCACCGGCGATGGCCCGGTTGAAAAATGTTACGTATTGCGGATCCGGATGATTGGCAGAGACCGATATAGCGTCCTGACGATCCATATAGCCGGGTTCGCTAAGGAGGCGCTGATTTATTCGATTTTTCGTCCCTGCAACGCTCTGGAGGCCTTGATTTATCTGGGGGCAACAGCTGGGTTTTAGAATAAATCAGCGTCTCCCTAACGATCACCCAGAGTGTCATGGAGGTGTGGGCCTGATCGGCCCATTGGGGGTTACGAGAAGTAGGGACTATGTTCATGTGAATTCCTTTTATGCACTGTATTAAGGAGACGCTGATTTATTCTAAAACCCAGCTGTTGCCCCCAGATAAATCAAGGCCTCCAGAGCGTTGCAGGGACGAAAAATCGAATAAATCAGCGCCTCCTTAAGAGAGTATTTCTTACAACCGGATAGCGCTTCACGTACTCGCCAGATCACTTCAAGTGCAACTCTGAAGTTACCGGCATTACCTTAGGGAGACGCTGATTTATTCTAAAACCCAGCTGTTGCCCCCAGATAAATCAAGGCCTCCAGAGCGTTGCAGGGACGAAAAATCGAATAAATCAGCGCCTCCTTAGCCTTTCAGTAGAGCCATTCATCAGCTTTTATTGCATAATCACCACCTCCTTTAAACATCTAGGGAGACGCTGATTTATTCTAAAACCCAGCTGTTGCCCCCAGATAAATCAAGGCCTCCAGAGCGTTGCAGGGACGAAAAATCGAATAAATCAGCGCCTCCCTAGTGCTTATTTAATGACGCCTTCAATATAGTGGACATGACTTTATTACCGCGACAATCATTAGCTGACGGCGGTTATTGACCATGTCGGAAATACAGGCGGATATCGGAAATAAGGCAGCAAGACGCGCTTTCACGACGATGTCTACAGAGCAGTTGCATCCGAGGGAAGTGACGGCCACTCGATCTGGAGAGGATAGTCAGGGCTTTGCTCGATCCGGTTCAGCTTCACGCTGTAGCGTTTCCATTCAAGCAAACTTGTCTTTTCTGCTTCAGTGGCCTCCCCCAGATCCACGGCATACTGCAATGGGGCGATACGTGTTGCGGCCTCCTGCAAACGCTTATCGCGGACAAGCAGTGCGGCGCCCGCCAACGCAAACTTTTGCGTCTCATCATCAAAAGCCCAGTTACCATCACGCCATACGTGGTATTTGCCAGGCCATTTTTTTGTGGTGAGACCTTCAGGCGGCGTACCCAAGCTGGTCCACTCTTCTTCAGAGCCGTCGCTTGTTCGGTACATCAAGCCACGACGATCCACAACCTGCTGCGGCTCATTATCGACCATCGTCCATGCATAACCTGTGTTCGGCGCGTTCAGCAACTTAGGAACATTCACCGCATTACTGGGAGTTTGCTCGCCCAGCCCAGGAACAACCGGTAACTCAACGGGCCCTATAAGGGCTCCGGATTTATCTATCAAGTAAGTAGGCATAACGTCCTCAGATCAGTTTGATACGGCCGGGATAGGCAATGTTGCGACTACGGAAACGAATCCAGTTGTTCATCGGTTGCTGGTCTCTTACAACAGTCGCCATGACGCCATTGTCTGTCGTCTCCGGAAGGTATGCCGAACCCCCAGCCGGGACTAGCGCTCCAGGGGGCAAGGAACCGCCCGGACCTGTAGAATTCAGCCGCCCATCTGCTTGGGCATGACCGGTACCCAACAGGTAGCTGCCAGTCTCTACATCGGCCCCGCTCCACTCTTGAGCTGTTGTCCTCAGCCAAGTGCCATCCTGCCAGGAACCAGCAACACGCGACGTATCAACCCCACGCGACTCATCCAGCACTCGCAAAAACTCCCCTCGCCCCTCAGGTCCGCGAAAGGTCAAAGCACCATCACCACTGGTCCATCCGCCTTCTTTCCCGGAACGAGCTGCTTCGGTGTAAACCATCCCGGATTTCTGCGCATGGTCCCAGAGCCACGGCCACTCGGCACGGTTAAGCAGCCCACCGTTCAACGCTCCATATCCTCCAGGACTGAACAACGTTGTTGTTTCGAAGACAGGTCGTCCGAGCGGGGTACTGTCGTAGCGTCCTACCGGCCACCAACTCCCGGCACCGTCGCTGCGCAGACGCCACCAGTCTCCAGCCCCCATCAGAACCAGGAAGGAGTAGCCAGCAGCATTTAAATGGGTGTGAAACCTGATCTTTTCGCCGGCAGCAGCATTGACAGTCAATCGGTTACCGCTGTTGTCTATCCTGCGAACAATAACGTCCTTGACGCCTAGCACCGCATTTGAGGAGGGCAGTGTGAACGCACGATTGCCGCCAGCAGCATCCAGAAGCAGCAACTCCATCTGCTCCTTTGTAAAAGCTGTATCGGCGTTAAAGGAAAACACTCTTTGAGAGTCGACCCCCACTACCTCTGTTATTTTGCCGCGCTTGGTGATGTAGATAGCGTCAGTGTTAAAGACAAGCTCCACCCATTCGGCCGCATTTAGCTGTAACGTATTACTGCCAGAGCCGAACAGTGAAATAACCTCGGCACCGCTGGCCTTGATCGTTGCCGCTCCGGGCGATGCATTATGAAAGGTCACGGACTTACCGATCGTCACGCTTGATTTGGAAGGCAGTGTGAGCGTGATGCCTGCAACATTGATCCTGTGCCAATGCCCCGCCACTCCCGGAAGAAGCGTCTCGGATGCCGTATACCCGAAGCCAGCACCCCGATAGGCCTGCCTGACTTGCGAACCAAACTGAGTAATGGCCGACGCGAGCTGGTCTGTTCTGGTTTCGTCCGGCAGCTCGCCACCCGCAGCCATAGCATTCAAAATCTCTTGCGTCACCGAGTTCCCCCACTTTGCAGGGATCAGCGAGCCGGGCGTGCCGGTGGCCGGGTTTTCATCTACAAATTTGCCGCTGACCAAGCCTACGCTTGGCACACTCTTGGGATAATCCACATTGTGTTCCTCAGTTGAAGTTAACAAATTCGACGCTGTGCGCCGGTGCTGCTCGACGAATCAAACACTCGATAGCGACGCCGGGATTGACCCCGAACCTCTCGCCCCAGTAGCTGGCCCCGAAGCGCCGACCCAGCCGCTGGCGGCCGCCGGTGTTCAGGGTCCACATGAATTGCGCGTTCCAGGTGCCGAAGTGCGCCTGACCAAAACGCGAACGCCCCATACGGGGCGCTCGGTGTTCGGTCACAGTGGCGTCGGGGTAACCCTGGCTGATGGCAATGTCGATGTAGAACGCTGCGTTCTGCCCTCCCACTGCCACCAGCCGCTGGCGCACGGACAGGCGCCGGTCGGCGAACAAGGGTTTGAGCCCCAGACACGGGTCAGGCAGGTTCATGACCCGCTCCCAATCCGGCACCAGCTCACTGACGGTGGCAGGGTCCATCTCGTTGAGCAGGTCGAACGCGCGGCCATCAATGCGCGCAAACTCATGGGACAGCCCGGTCATGACCTGCCGCACTTCCGGCACGCGCTCCGGGTCCCAGGCGGGACCGTGTGGCAGCAGCGCCTGCAATTGCTCGGCGTAGTGTTCGGCAGTTCTTATGACGACCATAAAATGCCTCCGAACGTGAGCAACTGATTGGCCGCCGCCGTGACGTTGGCGACGGGCGAAACCAGCACATGATCGGTTTCGCCGGTGGCGCGACTGATGGCTTCGGCGATGTGCGTCAGCAGCAGGGTTTCGCCCAGTCCGCCCTCGCGGTTGTGCAGATCCAGCAACTGGGCCTCGACCGCCGCGCGCACGGCCGAGGTATCGGGCGTCAGTCTGATGGTGTAGACCACCGGCTTCTGCACCGGCGCCAGCACATACACGTCGGCAGTGACCGGGCGCAGCGGCTCTAGATAGGCAGACATTTCAGCCAGTTGCCCGGCGTCGGGGATCGGATTGGCATCATCGTCACGCATGAAGAACACCGCGACAGTGCCCGGCCCCAGGTAACGACGCACGCACCAGGCTCGCGTCACGCCCGGCAGTTCCAGCGCCCAGGTCACGTAATCGTCCTGATTGCCGCCATGCGGAATGACGCGATAAGAGCGCACCACGCGCGCGCGCAACGACTCGATACTTTCCTGCGCGATGCCGCCCACCAGACCGTCGCCGATCACGATGAACGTACTGTCGATGCCTTCGATCGGCTGCACCGCCGTCATCACCAGGCCAGCATCGGCGTTACCGAGAATGCCTGCATCCACTGCTTCGACCGTGGTCGTGTTGTTGCCCGCGACCGTGGTGACGCCTTTGGTCACCTGGAAGAAGCGCCCATCACTGAATTGCAGGACGGTGTCCGCATCCAGCACGGCCCCGGCCGCAGCGGTAAAGCGCACCGAACCGCTGGCGGCCTGTGCGACCTTGCGTGGTTGGCGCAAACGCAGAATGGCTTGCCGTTCGAGGGTGTCCTCGTCGGCGGTGTCCGGCAGAATCTGGTCGGCGATCCAGTCCTGATAGCCGTACAGCCCGTAGGCCGCACCGCTGTGCGCGCGCGACAGTACCCGGGCATCGGACTGACGCAATGCTTCGTCGGCGAGGTCGACCTGGGTTCGGTTGATCAGCGCCGGTAACGTAGGCGTTTCAAACGGCATAAATCACCTGCCACTGTTCTGAAGGGTTGAAGCGCACGACCTGACCGTCGGAGACGACCAGCTCGACGCCCAGGTTCAGACGATTGCTCTGAACCTGTTCGGTAAGGATGTTGATGTTCTTGACCTGGCCATCGTCGATCAGCCAGGCGAGCGCTTCGTGCGCATAGAACTCGGCGTCACGCTGGGTCTGCGCCGTGAGCCGGACCCGACGCAGCAGCCACAACCTGGAGCCGATGCGGTCGTTGGCCTGCGTGGGATAGGTGTCGCCCCACCAGCCAAAGCGTTCGGCATCGTCGATCGGATCGTCCGTTTCGGCGCGACGCCAGGTGAACAGGCTGATGACCACCGAGCGCAGCAAGGAAGCCTGCAGAGAGCCTTCAATGATCATCCGGCACCTCCAACGGGTGGCCCGCTCTGCCCGTTACCGCCCTGCACGTTGCCGTGCAAATGGCTGATCTGGCTGATGCCACCGGCGATCTGGTCGCCCTTGGAAACGATCTTTCCGGTCTGGGTGATCTGCGGCGTATCGAAATTCACCGCTACGGCCGCCTTGATGTTCAAGGTGCCGGTTTCAATGTCGATGACCTTGCCGCGCTTGAGGTGCACCTTGTCGCCCTCGTCGGTGTAGATCGCCACTTCGCCCGACTCCAGCCCCTTGAGGCGATAGCGTCGGTCGGCCACCACCAGCAGCAAGCCGTGAGAACGATCGCCGCCGATAAAGGCGGCAATGCCTTCGGCGCCTGCGAGTGGGTTGCTGGTAAAACCGTAGGGTTCAAAGTGTTCCATGTCGTCCTTGACCTCCCCTGCGGTCAGGCGCATTTGCAGCGCCTGCATTTTGCTGCTGGCCTTGGCGAGCACCACCGTGCCGCGCACCAGCATGCGATTGAGTAAGCTCATGCGGTTGTTTCCTCATCGATAGGCAGCAGCCAGGAGTAAGCGTCCTGATTGACCTGCACCTTGCTGCGCTTGTTGGGGTCACCGGGCTCGGCCTGGAAGCCCTCAGGCGGCCCGACCACCAGCGTGGTGATGGTGCCCTGATCACTCAGCGAGTAGGTCACGGCTGAAATCAGCATGTTCCTGCCCAGACCGATAACCGGATCTACCACCTGCACCATCGTGTTGTGCCGCCAGAGCGCACCGTTGGACTGCCGCCAGCCCTGCACTTTGTAGGTGGTGAGCAGCGCCTTGCCCGCCCGCTGACCGCGCTCCCAATTGGCGCGGCTCAGCGCGAGCCTGGGTGTGATCGGCGCATCCTCATGGATGATCAGCACGCGAAGGCGCTCTTTGTTCCTGTCATCGGTAACGACCGCTGAAACCTCCGCCGCTTCCTTGCCGAACGTCTTGTCATTACCGGTCTGCTGACCAATGACCCGGTATTCGGAAAAAAGCCCGGAAAAATCTCTTGTGATGCTGGCGCTCAACACGTTCTTGCCGAGTTCCAGCGCGTCTGCGCTCTGCCCTAGACTCCCCGGCCTTGCCAGCACCACGTTGCCGAACTCGTCATCGGTGGAAAAAATCCGGAACAGGGTCAGCAGCCGATCGATGGACTTGAACACGCTTTCAGCAGGCTCAATGGTGTGATCGGCCATCTTCGAGGTTTCCGGGATTTCGCTGATCACCGACAACGCATAGGGGGCAGCCAGCGCCTGAAAGATCTTCAGCACCCCGACCTCTTTCCACTGGCTCGGTTTGTTGATGGCCGCGCAGTCGATAAGGTCGGCGGTTTTCGAGCGACCGGAAATCTTCAGCGTGACCTGCTTGCCGTCATAGCTGATCGGCGCAGCGAACACCCAGCCGGTCAGAATCAATTCGCCGCCGATACGCACTTCGCAGGCGGCGCCAGGCATGATCGGATGCGCGACTTCAGTGCCCGGCCACTGCCAGGTAATGCTCACGTCAAAGCTGCGTGCCTGACGCTCGATCCCGGCAGAGATTTCCACCGACTTCCAACCGGCATAGTCGTGATCGCCAACCGTCAGGGTGACAACATTAGGGTCGATCATGGGTCACTCCTGAGCGATTTTCCGCGTGCCGGACGGCACGAAACCCGGGTGTGCAAGGCGGTTGCGCTGGACGATTTCCTGCCCCCGGCTGGCGTCACCGAACCGCCGATAAGCCAGCACCAGCGCAGGCAGCGGTTCGGACACTTTCATGTCCACCAGACGCACGCCAGACGCCGCCACCGCGTTGAGGTGCCGGATCAGGGCCTGGCGCAAAGTGTTCAGCGCCAAGTAATGTTCGGGGTCGGCTTTCAACGACGCTTCCCAGATGGCCGAGCTCAATGTGTCCCGCAGCTCGATCACATCATCGGCAACCGGCACATCCACACGTTGCAGCGCTTGCGTCACCTGCTGATCCAGCGACGGCACCACCGTCAGCGGCGTGACCTTCGCCGCCACCGGCATGCTCGCGACGATCCTCGCCACTTTGACCAACAGTGCATCCTGAACCAGATTGGCAGTGGCCTGAGCCGTCACGCCGGTGTCCAGCCCGCTGCCCTGGTTGACCAGATTGATACTGGACACTGCCTCCGCCTGTTGGGTGGCCTCGGAAATAACCGACCGGTAAGGAACCGTTTCAACAGAGGACGTCCCGCCGTTAATGGCCGTCCGGGATGCCTGACGGGTGGACGTGCTGCCCGATCCGGACGCCGAGCCGCTGGAAGAACCGCTGCCATTGCTGCCACTCGCGGAGCCACCTGAACCAGAGGCGCTACCACCACCGGTACTGCCGCCGATATTGCTGCTGCCATCAGCCCTTCCAGATCGACGAGTGTCGCCATCGAAGCTGGCGAAGAACGTGGAAAACAACGTGCTCACCGTCAGCGGCGCATTGACCAGCGAATGCACCAGCGCAGTGACATCCGAATAGATCGCCATGAACGGTGCAAACTGCCGCTGAATAGTGGCAAACACCCCGGACAGCGCGCTGCGCAGCGCCTGAATGTTGATACGCACGGCATCCACGACGGCCATCACCGAGCGATAGCGCCGAAGCGCCGAGTCCAGCAGGCTCTCGGACGCGCCCAGCAGTTGCCGCCGGGTGTTGAGCGTCGACACAGGAAACTTGAGCGGGTTGGCCGGATAAAACACCAGGTCCAGCCGGACCATCCCGCCTTCAGTCAGGGTGTGCGTCACACTGCACTGCCCGACCTGTACCTGCATGCGCCCCAGCCACGGATGCACCAGCTCACCCGCCCCGTCTTTCTCCAACGCCTGAAGCAAGTTGTCCCGTTGTTCGAAACAGTCGCGACCGACAATAAAAGCTGTCAGTGTGTGAACCTGCGCCTGCTTGCCCAGCGACTCGAAGTAGGGCTCGTCGCGTTGTGGATATTCATGCAACTGCCCCTTGCGACCTACCGGGACGACGGCTTTCTCAATGAAAAAACCGACGCCACGGAAAGACGCTGGCAGCAGGCTGTCACGCCATGTACTCATGATCCGGCTCCTGCGCCGAGGGTTCGATAACCGACGTTTGGCGAAATCGTCAAACCCGGCTGGTTGCTTTGTACTTGTCCCGGACGCATGCCCGGCGGTGCGTTTTCAAAGCGAATATTGAGTTCGCCTTCAAGCCGCGAGCCGGTCCCCGCAGCCCCCTGTTGCAACAACAGGCTGCCGGGGGCTGGCACGTTCGGCGCGCCCAGCAACTGGCTGGTCGGCGGTACACCGGTTGCCTGATTGAGCTGCAACTGATTCAAGCGACTGGCCTCGACCGCATTTGCAGCCAGAAACGCCCCGGTCCCGCCGCCTGGCCCTGCGTTGCGTACCCGTTGCTCTTCAGCGAAATGATTGACCTTTTCCGTCGTACGTTGCAGCACGGACTTATCCTCGCCGCTGCCGAACCAGCTCATGATCGGGTCGATGAACGGTTTGATGTCCGCCCACAAATCCGCGAACCAGGCTTTGATCGGCTGCCATTTCTCGATAACCATACCCAGCGGCGAAAAACTGAACATCGTTGCCAGCACGTCGGTAAACGGCTGAGCAGTGGTCTTGATGCTTTCCCACAACCCGGCGAAGTACTCGGAGATTGGTTGCCAATTGGCCACGACCATGCCCAGCGGCGTCCAGGCGAACAGCGTCTGCAAGAAGTCGAAAAACGGCGTCGCCAGCGCTTTGATCACATCCCACAGCGCCGCAAAAAACTCGGACAACGGCTGCCAGTTGGCCACGATCATGCCGATCGGCGTCCAGGCAAATACCGCCTTGAGTACGTCCCACAGCGCCATGGCCGGCCCGCGAATCGCCTCCCACACGGCCTCAAAATAAGGCGCGACGGTCGACC
This sequence comes from Pseudomonas cannabina, assembly GCF_900100365.1. NCBI lineage: Bacteria > Pseudomonadati > Pseudomonadota > Gammaproteobacteria > Pseudomonadales > Pseudomonadaceae > Pseudomonas > Pseudomonas cannabina. The sequence goes on from NZ_FNKU01000001.1 coordinate 3,881,842, forward strand.
AGTTGGCGATCAGAAAACCAGCCGCCAGCGCCAGGCCGCGCACAATCAGGCCCAGCGGTGACAGGCCCATCACCGCGCTAAGTACGCTCATAGCGGTCGTCGCGCTCATCACCGCAACTTGCAAGACGCCGAACGCAATCGCAGCGGCCACCACACCCTTGATCACGCCAGGGTGTTCGGCGGCCAGTGCAGCGACCTGAGAAATCATCGGCCCTATCACGGCCATTGCTTCGTTCATCGCAGGCAGAAACATGCTGCCGATATTGATGCCCAGACGATCGACACGGTTGGTCATCTCTTTGATGGCCGTGGCCGTGGTCTGCGAGTTGTCGGCGAACTCCTTCTCGATAGTGCCGCTGTTCTGCACGCCCTCGCCGACCTTGGCCAGGTTGGACCTGAGCACATCGAGGTTGGCCAGCAATGGCGTAATCGCACCCAGCGATTCGGCGCCGAACAGTTGCGTGATGACATCCGACTGTTTGTCGGGGTCAACACTTGAGACCGCCGTCAGGACCTTTTCAATGGTCCCGGACGGGTCGCTCTGCATGCCCTGGGTCAGTTGATTGACGTCGAGTTGCAGCGCCTCGAACGCCCCGGCTTTCGCCGCGCCGCCTTCGGTCAACGACTGCATGAATCGCTTCATGCCGCTGGCCGCTACATCGGCCGGCACGTCGACGCTGGCCAGGGTGGCGCCCATCGCCGCCAGTTGCCCGGATGCCAGCCCCGCAACCGGCCCGAGCGGGCCCATTGCGGTGACCATGGTGGCGATTTTCTTTTCCAGATTGTTGCCGCCGAGCACGTTGATCTTCTCGGACAGCGCCGCGACTTGCGGTTGGGTCATCTGGAACGAAGATCGCCACGAGGCCATCATGTCGCCCGACTCGGCCGCCGTCTGATCGAAAGCGATGCCCATTTTCACGGCATCGCTGGCAAACCCGGTCAGTTCTTCACGCGGAACATTGGCCTTGGCACCGGCGGCGACAATCGCCGCGATGCCGTTGGCGCTTTCCGGCAGCCGTTCACTGAGGTCCAGAATATCGGAGCCCATCTGCTGGAACTGCTGCGGTGTCTCAAAGGTAACTGACCGTTTCACGCCGGCCATGCTGGTCTCGAAACCGATCGCTGCCTTTACCCCGGCAATCAAAGGCCCCGCCTAAGCGTTGTCCGTGACTGCCTTGCCAACCTCTATGGTCCCAAGACTGGTCTCGAGGCCTTTGACGTTGTTGCGGATAGTTGCCAGCGTTGGAGACAGCTGGTCGACGCCGGTAATCAGCGTTCTGATAGTGTCTGCCATCACTCCCCCTGCAGGATCTGGTTGATGCGTTGCGCCTGCAAGATCGACTCGGTGATGACGTCCAGCTCCCTGGACATCATCAGTTCGGGATCGGTCTTCCAGAAGTACGCGAGGTCGTAAACGACGGCGATCAGGCCTTCAAGGTTGCTGATGCCGCTGCCATGAAAAAACTCGCAACCTTCCAGCTCAACGTGTTGATGTCGCACAGGTCCATCTGATTGACCGACGAGGGCGGAATCCCGGCGCAAACGGCGATGTATTTCGCCGCCACGTCCAGGTCCAGCGACACGTCTTCGTTCTTGTCGATCTTGTACGGCAGGGCCTTGATGGCTCGCGCTTCCTGCGCCGTAGGACGTCGGAACGTCACCTGCGAAAGGGTTTCCCCGTGTGCTTCGATCGGGCTGGCCAAGTCGATGACTTCACTCATTGCCAGCTCCCCTGATTGCCGTCGAATTTCAGTTCGATGGTGCCGTCGTCGGCCTTGCTGCTGGGCTCGTCGACTAGGTAGGCGCCGGACAGGACGTAGGTTTTGCCGTTCTTGAATTCACAGGTGATGGTCATGTCCACACCCGTGGTGAGCAGCTTGAGCGGCAGATCCGCGGTATGCACCGCCGTGAATTTCAACCAGGCAGTCTTCTCGGTTTCCTTGTAATAACCGGGCACGACTGTCTCGCGTTTTACATTCATCAAAGGGGCTTCGCCGCCGCCGCTGATGGTCAATTGGGTGCCGTCCACTTTGATGTAGCAGGTACCCGCAACTTTCTGACCCATGTTGTTTATCTCCAGAATGAAAAAACCCGCAAGAGGCGGGCTTGAAAAGGGTGGGTGAGGCTTATGCCGCTTCGTCGTACTGCAAGCGGAACTGGTTGAGCAGCGCGAACACGCGCAGGCCGTTGATGTAATCAGGCGGGAACATCACGTTCACGCGGCTTGGATCGTTGCCGTCACGCTCGACGATCAGGTGCTGGGCGAACACTTCGGCGTTCTCCACATGGCCTTCTTCTTCAAGACGGGCGTACTGCGCAATCAGCTCGCCACGAATGGTGCTCGGCGTGATGATCGGCTGACCGGCACCGAAACGCGTGCCATCGCTGGCCAGCTTGTGGCGACCGTACTTGCTGGTGATGATGCCTTGCAGACGACGAATGATGAATGCCGACTGGTGCATGGTTTCGCTGTCCAGGTACGAGTTGTCAGCCTGGCCGTAAGCGTTCTTCTGATAGGTGGTGATCGAGCGCTGAATACGCACGTAGCCGCCTTCGTAGTACGCCGTCGCGATGCCATAACGCAGCAGCGATTCACGCTCGGTCAGGGTGAAACGCTGACTGGCGGGCGCCGGGTCCAGGCCGGGCATGGTGCCGCTCTGGGTCGGACGGCTGGCGTCGGCAGAAATGAACACTGCAGTGCGCGCAGCCAGAGCAGCGGCTTGCAGCCAGACCGGTTGCGGAACGCCGGTTTCCACACCTTGAATGGTGATGTGCTGATCGTTGCGCAGTTGGCCTGCAGCCACCAGCGTGCCGACCGTGCCGCGCTTGGCGCTGTACACATGACCATACAGTTGACGGGCCCAGCTCCAGCGACCGGTGCTGTCGTCCATCGCCGCTTTCCAGGCATCCAGGGTGCTGGTGTCGGTCCACGGCATGCACAGAAACTCGAACGGTTCGTCGCCCAGCGCAGCCAGTGCCTTGAGCTGATCAGGTGTACCCACGCCACCGGTCATTGCCATCACGGCGGCAGTCAGGCCAGCAGGAATGACTTCGCCGCTGGTTTTGCCCAGACGGTTGAATTCCAGCTGAATGTCGTTGCCACTGGCCCCGCTCCATTTGCAGGCAAGGGTCAGCACACCGGCCTCGACAGCTGCGGTGATCGGCAGGTCAGGCGTGGCATTGATCTTCACCGACAGCGCGCTTGCAGCTTGCGCAGCGGTCGCACCATTGACGACGGTTGCCTGAACGCGCACACCGCCGACATACAGGTTCAGCAGACCCGCTTCGGTCGCAGCGCCTGTCAGGGTGACGGTTGCAGCGGCCTTGACGCCTTCGGTGTTGAGCAGTGGCAGGCACCAGACTTCACCGGTCGGATCAGTCTTGCGCCAGATCTCGTACATCGAGGCCAGCATCGAGCCCTGTCCGCCGATGTTCTTTGCCAGCGCCACGCTGGGCACCAGCACCAGAGAGCCAAGCTCAGGGCCGGACACGTCGTCGTTGACCTGAGCAACGATCAGGCGACGCATGCTCGCCGACGCGCTGTTGGCAGCCGAGTTGTCCATCTCCGCATAAAACAGCGGCACGCGGACGTCGGATGGAATGTTGTTAAAACTGATAGCCATTAGTGGGCTTCCTCTTGGTTAGGCTGTGAAGGCCTGATAGGTGGTGGGGGTTTGCTCGGTCTGAAGGGTGACGTCGCCGTCGTTGTGACGACGCTGCCACCAGGCATTGAAGGTGACCTGCCGACCTTCGACGGGCAGCAAATCGCCCGCCTCCGGATCCGGCACAGTGCGGCCCTCGGCCGGTACTACGGTGATGCGTTGGGTCATGGTGTTACCTCTGCTGTGAACTTCGCTTCGATACGGCCATCAGGGCCGGGGGATTTCAGGTTCGGGTCTGCGGGATCGACGCAGTCCATCTCAAGGGTGGCGCCAGTGAAGCCGGGCAACCCGTCCAGATACGCTTCGTGCCAGGTCTCGGCGGGCTGATCCGAGGTGTTACGGCCCAACTGGAACTGCGCGGCAAAGCCGAAGCGATACGTCACACGTGCGCCGCTGATCTGCACCAGCGCACCGCCGGTGTACTGCATCGCGTCGTAATCGCGGTCAGCGTTCCAGCCCACCAGCGCGCGCCAGAGCTCGGCGCGAATGGCATGCAGCTGATCGCTGGCCTGCTGGCCGCGCTTGTCGTCACTTTCCAGTACAACCACGATGTCGATCTGGTCAGTGATGTTCTGGCGGATGACGTTTTGCAGATCATTTGCCGTGGCCACATCGCCGCTGGCAATGACATAGGCCGAGGGATGCGCAAGCTGGTCGCCAAGGGCAACCGCAGCCCAGTCGATGCCAGCACTGATGCGACCGGCAAAGGTCGGGCAGGTCGCCTGCAAATGGGCAACTATCGGGGTGATCTTCATAAGGGTTTCCGCGTGTGTTGAAGGTTGTTCGGGCGTGAGCAATGTCTACTGGTTCGCCTTGCCCAGCGCCTCATCTGCCTTGTCCGCAGCGCGACTGGCCGCATGTGCAGCCTGACTGGCGATTGACGCAGCGGTCTCGACCTTGTCTGCCGCCTGAGTCGTGGTTTCGGCCAGCCTGTCCAGACGGCGATCGCGTTTGCCAAGGGCTGCGTCATAGGCCGCGCGAATCTCGGCCAGTTGCCGGGTGTGCTCGGCGTTGGCCGACCATTGCCCGGCCTGAAAGCCCAGCATCAGACACCCGGCAAGCAGCAGCACGGCGATCAACCAGATCTCCAGCTGCCGCCACCAGTGACGAGCGATAAAATCAATTGCGCATCTGTGCATCATTGGCACCTCCGAGCTTGGAGCGGAGCCGGGCAATTTCCGCACTCTGCGTGGTGACCTTGTCGGTGAGCTGAACGATATGGCTGGTGAGGGCTTCAATCTTGCCCTCCATCCGGCCAACCGCTGCCGCGAGTTCATTGCGCTCCCTGGCGAACTGATCGGACCGCGCTTCCGCCTCCTTGCGTGCCTGCCGCTCGGAGTCGAGCAGATCATTGAGGCGACGCACCGTGCCGATATCGGCGCTGTCCATCGCCCGGTCTGTTGCATCCCTGGAAAGAAACTTGCGCAGCCACAAAAAGCCGCCAAGCAGAATGGTGCCCGTTCCGCCCAGCCAGGTGACTGTGCCTGGGCCTAGGTCGGTTGGGTCCATGGGTACTCCGGGAATAAAAAAGGCCGCACAGAGGCGGCCAGAGAAAATGCGTTTGGCAATTATTTGCCCGAAAGTCCCCCGCCGAAGCGGGGTTTGGAGTGGGTTGCGTTTGACCGGTTGGCGCTGTCGAACAGCCTCTGTTCGGCTGCAGCCCTGAGGCGCAAATCGCATATCGTGGGACCTTTTTACCCCCCTCCGGAAAGCCTGGGAAGGGGCAGTTTCGAGGTGGGTCGAGTTTGACCGGAGTTCAACACGAGTTCGACCACAGCTGTGCAATCGCCCCGGATAAACGGTATCGGATACCGTGTTCATCCACACTTACCCAGCCTTGCAAACGTCGTCCTTGTTGCTTCGCGAAGCGCTGCGCTCGGCAAGAATCGCCAGCACTTGCTGGTGAAGCCTGGTGATCCAGTTGCGATAGGTGCGGTCTGCGCCTTCATTGATGCCTACCAGACGCATCTGCTCGCGCACCGGCAGCGACTCGACATAACGCAACGTCGCCAACTGAGCCAATTCAGGCCCACGGCCTTTCGCAGGGCTGCGGGCCATTTGTGCAATGGCCGCTTCCACTTCGCTGCTTATATAGTCCATGCCGCTGCCATTGCCGATCAGCGCCCGCGAGCCGGGTGTGCGGCGCGGAATATAAGCGCCCCACTCCATGATCCCGGCCATCGGGCTGCTCAGCCCGCCGCCCAGCCCTACGCGCATGCGCTGCTCGCCCCAATGCTGCATGACCACTTCTACTTTCTCGATCATTGTCTGTTTCCTGTCCTGACCTGCGGAGACGCTTTGCGAGCGAGTTCGCCCCAAAGCCTGCGCGGCAGAAAATACAATTTGTATCTTTAAGAGACAACCCGCATTTACAATATGTATATTGCCGATCAACCTACAGCCTGTATGATTCGACGCATGAACAGAAAATGGTATGAAGTCGCAAGACAGGTCATGGAAACCCAGGAAATCAGCCAGGAAGAGATGGCTGAGCGCATGGGTGTAACACCGGGCGCGGTGGGGCATTGGCTGAACGGCAAGCGCGAGCCAAAAATCGAGGTGATCAATCGGTTTTTGACCGAGCTGGGCCTGCCGATCCTCGCGACCTCCATTCCGTGGCAGGAGTCCGCTATGGATAACGTGTCGCCTGCGGTGCAGCCTTCGCGTTTCTATCGTTATCCGGTCATCAGTTGGGTTGAAGCCGGAGGCTGGAGCGAAGCCGTCGAGCCCTACCCGGCCGGTTATTCCGACACCTTTGAAATCAGCGACTATAAAGCCAAGGGCCGCGCCTTCTGGCTGGTCGTGCGTGGCGACTCGATGACTGCGCCTGCCGGCCAGAGCATCCCTGAAGGCATGTTGATTCTGGTCGATACCGGGCTGGAGCCAACGGCTGGAAAACTGGTCATTGCCAAACTTCCCGAAAGCAACGAAGCCACATTCAAGAAGCTCGTCGAAGACGCCGGACGCTTCTTCCTCAAGCCGCTGAACCCGGCTTACCCGACCTTGCCGGTCACTGAAGACTGCAAACTGATCGGGGTCATCCGGCAAATGACGATGCGTCTGTAACGCGCTGCTGATTCAGCCAAGCCCCGAAACCGGGGCTTTTTTGTGGGCGCTGTTCAGAAGCCATCACACGCGTGTGTAGGAAACATTTGTAGCTTGCGTAGGAAATACCCCTCAATTACTGTATGCACATACAGTAGAAAGGAGTTCACGCATGCTAAACAAGCCCCTCGACATGGCTCATCACGACGCTTACCTGGCCTTGGCGCAACGTATTCAGGACGCAATCACCAGTGACAAAGCTCAAATCGAGCACCAGGTCTTACTGGTCAGAGAGCCGGGCGAGGTGCTTGAACATTGGGAGCGGATTCTGGAGGAGATCAGCGAGGCAGAGGGCATCACCGTGACCCGCCACCCTGAAAACGGCACCGCGCACGTGTGCTGGTACATCGATTCCTTGTAGGATAATTCATACAATTTGTATTTAAAAATACAAACTGTATTGTATGAGCCCGCTACATATCGTATCGTTTGCATGCACCCCACTTCGGGAGTCCTTACATGCAAACCACAGGGAGTCATGGAATGAACGAAATACTGGACCAACTTCGCAAAGAATTCGCCACGCCGTGCCCATCGCTGAGCGCCGTCAGAGAGCGTTATTTCTCGCACCTGTCGAGTGATCGCAACCTGTTACGCAAGATCAACGCGGGCCGCATTGACCTCAAAGTCAACCGCACAGGCGGCACGCGGCAGGGCCATCCGTTTGTCTACTTGCACGATCTGGCCAATTATCTGAGCGGCATCGTGACCGAAAAAGCCGCATGAGTTCAAAAAAGTACCGCCGCTCGGCAAAGGGTTTCAGCGACCTTTGCAGTCATGAAAAATCTTGCTACGTTTCCGGTACAAAATAACAACAACCGGGATACTTTCATGACCAAAACATCAAGGCGCTGGCCCTTCGTGGCCTGTCTGCTTTCGCTGGCGTGTGGCAGCGCCGCTGCGGCCCCCTATTCGACCATGGTGGTGTTCGGCGACAGCCTGGCCGATGCCGGGCAGTTCCCGGACACCGCTGGCCCTAGAGGCTCCACGTTGCGCTTCACCAATCGGGTCGGCCCGACCTATCAGGATGGCAGCGGCGAAGCATTCAATCTGAACTCATCGACGCTGATCGGCAGAATGCTGCGGGTTCCGGCTGGCGACCTGGCGGCTTCCACCTCGCCGGTCAATGCGGCCCTGGGTGCAGCGGATGGTAATAACTGGGCTGTCGGTGGCTATCGAACAGACCAGATTCTTGATTCGATCAATTCGCAATCCACTGTCGTCGACCCGAACAGCGGCACGCTGTTGCGCAGCCGGACCGGCTATTTGCCCACCAACAGCTTTCGCGCCGACCCTAATGCCCTTTACTACCTGACCGGCGGCGGTAACGACTTTCTGCAAGGTCGCGTGTTGAGCGCCAGCAGCGCCGGGCAAGCCGCCAATCAACTGGCCGACAGCGCACAGGCCCTGCAACAGGCCGGAGCACGCTACATCATGGTCTGGCTGCTGCCGGACATCGGCCGGACGCCGGCCTTGAGCGGTACGCCGCTGGCTTCCGCCACGTCGGCACTCAGCGCTGCCTTCAATCAACAGCTGGTCAGCCGTCTGGCGCAGATCAATGCGCAGATCATCCCGCTCAACGTGCCATTGCTGATCTCCGAGACGCTGGCCGAACCGGCACGCTTCGGCTTCGACCCCAATGAAAACCTGGTCAGCACTTGTTTCAGCGGCGACAACTGCCGTGAAAGCACCACCAACGGCCGGTCCAGCGCCACGCCGAACCCGAGTCGGCTGTTCTTCAATGACCGCGTACACCCGACCGAAGCCGGACAACGGCTACTCGCCGACTACGCCTATTCACTGCTGTCGGCACCGTGGGAAATCACCCTGCTACCAGAAATGGCCAACGGCACACTGCGCATGCATCAGGACGAAATCCGCGCGCAGTGGCTCAGCGACTGGGGTAACTGGCAAGGCATCGGCCAATGGCAGAGCATCCTCTCGGCTGGCGGTCAGAAAATGGACTTTGACGCGCAGGACAGTTCTGCTAATGCTGACGGACAAGGCTACAACCTGACCATCGGTGGCAGCTACCGCTTTGCCGAAAACTGGCGCACGGGTGTCGTGGCGGGTGCCTATCGACAGACGCTGGAAGCCGGGCCACGGGACTCGGACTACAAGCTCAACAGTTACATCGCCACGGCGTTTCTGCAGTATCAGGCCAATCACTGGTGGGGCGACCTGGCAGTGTCGGGCGGCAAACTGGACTACGAAAATGCCGAGCGCAAATTCGCGCTGGGCGTCAGCGAGGGCCAGGAAAAAGGCGACACCGACGGTGAAATATGGGCTGTCAGCGGGCGCGTCGGTTTTGATATCGCAGGGGCTGCCAGTCGCTGGCACCTGTCGCCTTTCGTCAGCGCCGACTATGCCCATATCGATGTCGACGGCTACTCGGAAAAAGGCGACCGTTCGACTGCGCTGACCTTCAGCGATCAGACCCGTAAATCCCGGCGTGCAGGCGTTGGTTTGCAGGGCAAATTCCAGGCGACGCCGACCACTCAGGTGTGGGGCGAAGTCGCGCGCGAACGGGAATTCGAGACCGATCAACAGAACGTGAGCATGGCCCTCAACAGCGTACAGTCCGTCGACTTCACACTCGAAGGCTACACCCCGCAACGCGACCTGAACCGGGCGACGCTGGGCGTTAGCCAGAAACTCACTCAGGACTTGACGCTGCGTGGCAACTACAACTGGCGCGAGAACGATGACGTGACCCAGCAAGGGGTGAATGTGGCGTTGAGTCTGAGTTTCTAGATAGAAGAGGCGCAGATTTGTGACTTGTGGGAGTGAGCTTGCTCACGAAAGCAATAGCCCAAACACCCCCTTTCGGGGTCTGTGCCGGCCTCTTCGCGAGCAAGCTCGCTCCCACAGGATTTATGTATAAAGTTATGCGTCCGCGTTGAAACGCAGAGCATCCAGCCCGCTCAGTCCTCGGCCGTCTGCGAGGCCGAGGCTACGGCGCGGAACATGGCGCGGCGTTTGTTGAGGGTTTCTTCCCACTCCAGCGCTGGCACTGAGTCGGCGACGATGCCGCCGCCTGCCTGCACGTGCAGCTCGCCGTTCTTGATCACCGCCGTACGAATTGCAATCGCGGTGTCCATGTTGCCGTTCCAGGCCATGTAGCCCACCGCTCCGCCGTAGACGCCACGCTTGACCGGCTCCAGCTCGTCGATGATTTCCATGGCGCGAATTTTCGGTGCGCCGGACAAGGTGCCCGCCGGCAGAATCGCCCGCAGTGCATCCATCGCCGTCAGCCCGTTTTTCAGTTGGCCAGTGACGTTGGAGACAATGTGCATCACGTTGGAATAACGCTCGATGACCATCTTCTCGGTCAGCTTGACCGTGCCGATCTCGGAAACCCGCCCCGTGTCGTTACGGCCCAGATCAATCAGCATCAAGTGCTCGGCGATTTCCTTGTCATCGGACAGCAGGTCCTCTTCCAGCGCGATATCCGCCTCTTCAGTGGCGCCGCGTGGGCGCGTGCCGGCGATGGGCCGCACGGTGATCAGGTTGTCTTCAACGCGCACCAGCACTTCCGGCGAACTGCCAACCACGTGGAAATCACCGAAATTGAAGAAATACATGTACGGCGTCGGGTTGAAGCAGCGCAGCGCCCGGTAAAGGTCGATAGGCGCAGCAGCGAAATCGATGGACATACGCTGCGACGGCACAACCTGCATCACATCGCCCGCAAGGATGTACTGCTTGATCGTGTCGACTGCGGCTTCGTAGTCGCTTTGCGTGAAACTGGAGCGAAACACCGGATCAGCCGCCGGAGGCCGGTCCAGATCCAGACCACGACGCGGTGTGATTGGCTGGCGCAGCTTGTGCATCAACTCATCGAGCAGTGCAACGCCACTTTCGTAAGCGTCCTGCTGCGCCGGGTCGACCAACACAATGGCGTGCATCTTGCCCGCCAGGTTGTCGAACACCACCACCGCATCGGACACCATCAACAGGATATCCGGCACGCCGAGCGGGTCAGGGTTCGGGCAGTTAGCCAGACGCTTCTCGACGTAGCGCACGCAGTCATAACCGAAATAACCGACCAGCCCGCCATTGAAACGCGGCAGACCGGCAATGGTCGGCACGTTGTAGCGCGCCTTGAAGGTCTCGACAAAATCCAGCGGGTCTTCGACGTCCAGGCTTTCGATCTCGACGCCATCATGGGTCACGCTGACGTGATGGCCATGTACGCGCATCACGGTGCGGCATGGCAGGCCGATGATCGAATAACGCCCCCATTTCTCGCCGCCCTGCACTGACTCCAGCATATAGGAGTTCGGCTGATCAGCCAGCTTGAGGTAGATCGACAGCGGCGTGTCGAAGTCAGCCAGGGTTTCGCGGGCAAGCGGGATGCGGTTGTAGCCGTCGGCGGCCAAACGCAGGAATTCTTCACGGTTCATGAGTAACCTCGTGGTTTTGAGGAGCAACAATCAGTCAGGCAAACGTGCCGGCAGGCCGGCCAGAATCAAGTCAGGCGCGCCAACGCCAGCGGGCCAGGGCCTTGATGACTTTCATCCAGAGTTTGCGAGTGACCACCACGATGGATTCTCTTGAGGAGGGACGTTTGATGTCGGGCAACAGTATCTCAGCGTCCCGATCCAGGCAACCGGGAATCAGCCTGCGCAGATCATCGATCACCAGCGCCGGATTTTCCTCGGCGATCGGCCTGCCGTGGTTGTAGCCGTAGCTCAACGCAACGCAGGCAACACCGGCAGCCTTGGCGGCCTGCACGTCACTGCGCGAGTCGCCGACAAACAGCGATTGCGAGGCAGGAATACCGGCCATTTTCATCACGAAAAACAGCGCAGCCGGGTCAGGTTTTTTCTGCGGCAGGGTGTCGCCACCAATGATCCAGCGGAAGAAACGGCCCAGCTTCATCTCATCCAGCAACGGCGCGACGAAACGCTCCGGCTTGTTGGTGATAAGGGCCATCTCGACGCCCATCTTCTGCAACCACTTCAGGGTTTCGCGCACGCCGGGGTAGACCGCCGTGAACTCGTGCTTTTCAGCATAAGCGCGCATGAAGACTTCCAGCGCCTGCGTGGCCAGCGCGTCGTCGACGCCACTGTGATCAATATCATTGGCCAGCGCACGACGCACCAGCACCGGCGCACCGTTGCCGATCCAGGCACGCACCGCATCCAGACCGGCGGGCGGGCGGCCGAGCTCGGCCAGGGTCTTGTCCACCGCCACGGCCAGATCGGGAACCGAGTCCACCAGCGTACCGTCCAGATCGAACATGATCAGCTTTGGCAGCTTGCCTGCAAACAGCGTTTCCAAGCCGCTCATGCGCGGGCTGACGCCAGCTCGGTGCGCATTTTCTCGATCACTTCGCGGTAGTCCGGTGCGTTGAAGATCGCCGAACCGGCCACGAAGGTATCGGCACCCGCCGCAGCGATTTCGCGGATGTTATTGACGTTGACGCCGCCGTCGATCTCCAGACGAATATCACGGCCCGACGCATCGATCAGCGCCCGCGCCTCGCGCAGCTTGTTAAGCGTGCCGGGAATGAACTTCTGCCCGCCGAAACCCGGGTTGACGCTCATGAGCAGGATCATGTCGACCTTGTCCATCACGTATTCCAGCAGGTTCAGCGGCGTGGCCGGGTTGAACACCAGACCGGCCTTGCAACCGCCTTCACGGATCAGTTGCAGCGAACGGTCAATGTGCTGGGTCGCTTCCGGGTGAAAGGTGATGTACGTGGCACCGGCCTCGATGAAATCGCCGATGATGCGATCCACCGGGCTGACCATCAGGTGCACATCGATGGGCGCAGTCACGCCGTACTTGCGCAGCGCACTGCACACCATCGGACCAATGGTCAGGTTGGGGACGTAATGGTTGTCCATGACATCGAAGTGGACAAAATCAGCGCCGCTGGACAGCACGTTGTCGACTTCCTCACCCAGACGGGCGAAGTCAGCGGAAAGAATCGATGGGGCAATAACGAAGGGCTGCATGACGCACCTGTTTGAGCAGAATCACGGTGGTGCGCATTGTACGCCAAGCTTCGCCTGGAGCGTTAAGCGGCAAGCCTCAAGCCTCAAGCGTTTGATCTGCTTCTGCTTGTAGCTTGCCGCTTGAAACTTGCAGCTCTCAGTTCACTGAGCCGTTCTCAGTTTCTCGCTCCGCCCCCGCAGCCATTCCAGCACCAGCAGCAACAGCACCGAGAAGCCGATCAGCAACGTAGCGGCGGCGGCGATGGTCGGGCTGAGGTTTTCGCGGATGCCGCTGAACATCTGCCGAGGCAAGGTCGTCTGTTCCGGGCCGGCGAGGAACAGCGTCACGACCACTTCGTCGAACGACGTCGCGAAGGCGAACAGCGCACCGGAAATCACCCCCGGAGCAATCAACGGCAAGGTCACGCGGCGGAACGCGGTCAGCGGCGATGCGCCCAGGCTTGCAGCGGCGCGTACCAGGTTGTGATTGAAGCCCTGCAAAGTTGCCGACACGGTGATGATCACGAACGGCACGCCCAGCACTGCGTGGACCAGAATCAGCGAGGTGTAGCTATTGCCCAACCCCAGTGGCGCGAAGAACAGGTAGCTGGCGACACCGACGATCACCACCGGAACCACCATCGGCGAAATCACCAGCGCCATGACCAGCGCCTTGCCGGGAAAGTTGCCACGGGTCAGGCCAATCGCCGCCAGCGTACCGAAGCCCATTGCCAGCAGGGTAGCGGCCGGGGCGACGATCATGCTGTTTTTCAAAGCGCGCATCCATTCGGCGGAATTGAAGAAGTCCTGATACCACTGCAACGAGAAGCCTTGCAGCGGGTAAACCAGAAAGCTGCCTGAGTTGAACGACAACGGCACGATAACCAGCACCGGCAGCACCAGAAAGAGCAGGATCAGCGCGCAAAGAATGCGCAGCGCGTAATACCAGATGCGCTCGATCGGCGATGTGTAGGGATTCAACATGGTAACGCTCCTCAGCTCAGTCGCAGGCGGCTGGCGCCGACCAGCCAGCTATAAATCAGGTACAGCACGATGGTCGCCAACAGCAGCAGCCCGCCGAGCGCCGCTGCCATGCCCCAGTTGATGCTGGTGTTGGTATAGAACGCGACGAAATAGCTGACCATCTGGTCGTTCGGGCTGCCCAGCAAGGCCGGGGTGATGTAGTAGCCGATCGACAGAATGAACACCAGCAGACAACCCGCCCCGATGCCTGCGTAGGTCTGCGGGAAGTAAACACGCCAGAAGCTGGCGAACGGGTGGCAGCCCAGGGAAATGGCGGCGCGCATGTAGGTGGGGGAGATATTCTTCATCACGCTGTAGATCGGCAGAATCATGAACGGCAGCATGATGTGCACCATCGAGATGTACACCCCGACCCGGTTGAAGACCAGTTCCAGCGGTTTGTCGATGATGCCCATCGCCAGCAGCGCGCTGTTGATCAGCCCGCTCGACTGCAACAGCACGATCCAGGCCGCGACGCGGACCAGAATTGACGTCCAGAACGGCAGCAGCACCAGAATCATCAGCAGGTTGCTCTGCCGTGCCGGCAAGTTGGCCAGCAGGTAGGCCAGCGGATACGCCAGCACCAGGCAGATCGCGGTGATCACCAGGCCCATCCAGAAGGTGCGGGCGAAGATATCCAGATAGATAGCCTGATCCGGCGTGGCCGGGGCCACTTCACCGAGATCATCGATGCGATGGTCAACGGCGGCCAGCAGGTAATACGGCGTCACACTGCTGGTATTACGACGTACCGCCTGCCAGTAGGCAGGATCGCCCCAACGTTCGTCCAGTGCCTCGAGCGCTTCTTTATAAGAGGCCGGCTCAGTCTTGAACGGCAGCGCGCGGGCGGTTTTGCTCAGCAGGCTGCGATAGCCGGCCAGCTCGATGTTAAGACGCTTGGACAGATCGCCCAGCGTGGAATTCTTGCGTGTTTCGGCCAGGTCCAGGCTCATCGCCTTGTAGACCGACTCGGGCGGCAGCCCTTTACCGTCCCATTTCTGCACTTCGACCACGGTGGTTGGCAGCGCAGTCACGACTTCGGGGTTGCCGACGCTTTTGTAGAGCAGCGCGGCGATAGGTACCAGAAACACCAACAACAGGAAAATCACCAACGGCGCGATCAGTGCCTGAGCCTTCCAGCGGTTGACCCGCTCGGCGCGAGCGAGGCGTTGCTTCAAGTTGGGGCTGGCGCCTTCAGTCAAGGGCACGGCGATGGCCATAGCGAACTCCGGAATCTTTCAACAAGGGGGCGCTCCCGGTATCAGGGAACGCCCGGATCTGACTCAACGCAGGCTGATTACTTGGCAGCCCAGGCAGTGAAACGCTGTTCCAGCGATTCGCCGTTGTCGGTCCAGAACGCAACGTTCATCTGCACCTGATCCTTGATGTTTTCAGGCGTGGTGGGCATGTTCTGCAGCGTTTCCTTGTCCAGCAGCTTGACCGCCTGGGTGTTGGCCGGGCCGTAGGCGATGTTCTGCGAGTAGGTTTTCTGCTGCTCGGGGCTCAGCATGAAGGCGATGAACTTCTTCGCGGCTTCGGCGTTTTTCGAACCCTTCGGGATGGCCCAGGCATCAAAGTCATACACGCCGCCGGTCCAGACCACTTTCAGGTTGCTTTCTTTCTGCACGGCAGCGATTCGGCCGTTGTAGGCCGAGCTCATCACTACGTCCCCGGACGCGAGGTACTGCGGCGGCTGTGCGCCAGCTTCCCACCACTGGATGTTCGGCTTGAGTTCATCGAGCTTCTTGAACGCGCGGTCTTGTCCGTCTTTGCTGGCCAGCACTTTGTAGACGTCTTTCGGCGCAACGCCGTCGGCCATCAGGGCGAATTCGAGGGTGTACTTCGCGCCTTTGCGCAGGCCACGCTTGCCCGGGAATTTTTTGGTGTCCCAGAAATCGGCCCAGCCGTTCGGTGCCGTGGCGACCTTGTCGGCGTTGTAGGCCAGCACGGTGGACCAGACGAAGAAGCCTGCGCCGCACGTGGTGATCGCGCCCGGAACGTAGTCTGCGGCATTGCCGAGCAGTTTCGGGTCCAGTTCTTCGAACATGTCTTCGTCGCAGCCTCGAGCCAGTTCCGGCGATTCGACTTCTACCAGATCCCAGGAGACGCTTTTGGTGTCGACCATGGTTTTGACCTTGGCCATTTCACCGTTGTACTCACCGGCGATGATCTTGCCGTTGCCGGCTTTTTCCCACGGCGCGTAGAACGCTTTTTCCTGAGCTGCCTTGTTGGCGCCGCCGAACGAAATGACGGTCAGGTCGGTGGCTGCCATGGCTTGCGCGGCGCACATCAGGCCCAACGTGATAGCGGTGAACTTCAAAGATTTCAACATGTGTTCTTTTCTCCACGAGCAGTGTTGGTAAGCGATTGGGATGGGCGATCAGTTCGCCTCTGTTATTGCTTTTATCGGTAGATCAATGCACTTGCTGCAAGGGGTCGAGCGCGCGAACGTGCTCGACTTGCCAGCCGATCGGCACCACGTCGCCCACGTTCAGCGTCGGATCCAGTTCGGCGATTGGCTGCTTGACGAAGAAATCGGTCTTGCCGGCGACTTCCAGACGCACCCGCACGTGGTCACCCAGGTAGATGAATTCGGCCACACGGCCGGAGAAACGATTGGTACAACTTTCGCTGCGGCCATTGAGGTTGATGCGCTCGGGGCGGATCGACAGGGTGACCGGGGCGCCGGGCTGGCCGACATTGATCGCCAGTGCGTGCACCTTCTCGCCACGCTCCAGCTCGACCACACAGCGGTCGCCGTCTTGACTGAGCAGACGCCCGTTGAGCCGGTTGTTCTCACCGATGAAGTTGGCCACGAAGGTGTTTTTCGGCTCTTCGTACAGGCTGCGCGGCGGCGCGATCTGCTGGATTTCGCCCTGATGAAACACCGCGACCCGGTCGGACATGGTCAGCGCTTCACCCTGGTCGTGGGTCACATAGACCACCGTTACGCCGAGGCGCTGGTGCAGGTGTTTGATCTCCATCTGCATGTGTTCGCGCAATTGCTTGTCGAGTGCGCCAAGCGGCTCATCCATCAACACCAATTGCGGCTCGAACACCAGCGCGCGGGCCAGGGCCACACGCTGCTGCTGACCGCCGGACAACTGCGCCGGGTAGCGATGCGCGAAACTGTCGAGCTGGACCATGCCCAACGCTTTTTTGACCTTTTCGCCGACGTCGGTCTTGCTCATGCCGCGTACCGTCAGCGGAAAGGCGAGGTTCTCGGCGACGGTCATGTGCGGAAACAAGGCGTAGTTCTGAAACACCATGCCGATGTCGCGCTTGTGCGGCGGCACGTTGTTGATGGCGCGGCCACCGAGCAGGATTTCGCCCGCGGTCGGCGTTTCGAAACCGGCCAGCATCATCAGGCTGGTGGTCTTTCCGGAGCCAGAAGGACCAAGCAGGGTCAGGAACTCGCCTTTGCGAATGTCCAGGTTGAGGTCTTTGACGATCAGTGCTTCGCCGTCGTAGCTCTTTTGCACACCACGAAAGCTGACCAGAACATCACTCGCTCCAGCGCTTGTATCGACGTCGCTCATTGCCCACACCTTTGTTTTGTCTGCGTGGACTCAAGACTAGAGCAGCCGGAATACCCTGCAAATCGGGGGTCAGGAGAGAATTGCCTAGGCCGGCTGGAAGGTTGGGGGTAGGGATTGCCCTACAGAGATGGCGCGATTGAGCATGTCGGCGAGTCTGATCGTTCGGCACGCCCAGCATGGGAATGCAGTGCGCGTCGCCTGCGTCACAAAAGAGGACGCGGAGCGTCCAGAACGGCATACCGACGCGGAGCGTCGCACGATAGTGGTGAGCAGAAGCGGAGTTTCAGGCTTCTGCCCGCAGGGCGTGGTGGTGAGCAGAGTGTCGTTTTCAGGCTCACAGCAGCTTGTGTTCCATCGCATATTTGACCAGGTCGGCCAGCGAGTTGAGTTTCATTTTCTGCATCAGCCGGGCTTTGTGGGTACTGATAGTCTTGCTGCTCAGCGCCAGTTGCTGGGCGATGTCGTTGACGTTGGCGCCTTGGGCGAGCCGTTCAAATACCGAGAACTCACGCTCCGAGAGCAGCGAATGCAAAGGCCGGTTATCCGTCAGGCCGACCTCGAACACCATGCGGTCGGCCAAATCCGGATCGATGTAGCGCCCGCCCGCTGCCACCCGACGAATCGCGGTCAGCAGCAATGCCGGATCGCTGTCTTTGGTCGCATACCCCGCAGCGCCGACTTTAAGGGCACGCGCCGCCATCTGCGCTTCGTCATGCATCGACAACACCAGAATCGCAGGCGGGTTGGTCAGTGCGCGAATCCGCGGAATCGCTTCGAGGCCATTCACGCCGGGCATGGAGATATCCAGCAATACCACTTCACAGGCCACGTGGCGCAACGTCTCAAGCAACTGCTCACCATTGCTGGCTTCACCGACGACTTGCAGATCCCTGGCCAGACCAATCAATTGCTTGATCCCCTCACGCACGATGGCGTGGTCTTCGGCTACCAAAACACGAATCACGGGTGTCGCTCCTGTACGGTCGGGTCCATCGGGATGTAGGCGCGCAAGGTTGTGCCCTCACCGACCTCGCTGTCCAGCTCCAGTCTGCCGCCGAGCATCAGCACTCGCTCGCGCATACCCACCAGGCCAAACGAAACCGCCCTGCCCGACTCGACGGCAAAGCCCTGCCCGTCATCAGCGATGGTCATGCACAAAATGCCGTCTTCCAGCGTCAGGCTGATTTCCACGGTATGGGCCTGAGCATGGCGCATGACGTTGGTCAGTGCCTCCTGCAGAATCCGGAACATACCGGTGGCCTTGGCATCGCTGAGCGTCGGCAGGTTGTCTGGCACTTGCACCAGGCAGGGGATCTGCGTGCGCGCCTCGAAACGGCGCGCCTGCCATTCGATGGCCGACGCAATCCCGGCATCGAGAATCGGCGGCCGCAAGGCAGTGGCCACATCGCGTACCAACTGGAACAGCTGGGCGATGAGGCGTTTCATGCTGCCCAGCCGCTCGCTCAAGCCTGGGTCCAGCTCGGCATAGGCCAGCTCGCACATCGACGTTTCCAGCTTCAAGACGGTCAGCATCTGACCCAGTTCGTCATGGACTTCCCGGGCAATACGCGCCTTTTCTTCTTCACGCACGCTTTCCAGGTGCGCCGACAATTCACGCAGTTGATCATGGGCGCGTCGTCGTTCGCTGATATCACTGAGGAACACCACCAGGTATTCCGCCTCGTGAAAACGCAGGAAGCTCAAGGACACATCGGCAGGCAGAAAGCTGCCGTCTGCGCGCAGGCAGTTGGTCTCGAACACCTGCGGGCTGTCTTCGCTGGAACGGGCGTTTTTCCACAGGTTGAGCCAGCGGTCCATGTGCAGGCCTGGTTCAAAATCGATCAGCGGGCGCTCGACGACGTGCCCCGGCGCATAGCCGAGCATTGCCTCCGCGGCCCGGTTGGCGTAACGCACGCGACTGTCCCAATTGACCCACAGAATGCCGACGGTGCTCTGATCGATGGAAAACTGCGCCAGCCGCAGCGCTTCTTCACTTTCTACCCGTCGGGCAAGGTCCTCGCGTGCGGTCAATAACTCCTGCTCCAGTGCCTGTTGCTGACGACGTTGCCAGACCACAATCGCAAAACAGGCCAGCAGCATCACCAGCAACAGAATGCACAGATTCTTCCACAGGCCGGTGGACTCGCTGAAATGGGAGGAATTCAACGGCATCCAGCGGGCGTGCAACTGCTCCAGCTCGCGGGCCGGAATGGCCTTCAAAGCCTCGCTGACAATCGCGGCCAGTTCCGGCTCATCACGGCGTGACGCAACCCGTAGCAATTGCGGCAAACCGATATCACCGACCACGGCCAGTCCGGAAAACTCCGGTTCGCGCAGCAGGCGACTCAGTTGCGCTTCATCCACCACGGCATAGCGCGCCTGCTGGCTGAGCAACAATTGCAGCGCCTGACGCTCCAGCGGCACACCTTGCAGGTTCAGGTGCGCAAAATTGCTGCGCAGGTAATCGGCGGTCGGACTTGGCATACGCACCGCCACTCTGGAAAGGCTGTCGAGCTTTTCCAGATCCACCGCAGCGCTGCCATCACGTTCGCCGATCAACAGTTGCGACACCCGCAGGTACGGATCGGAAAACAGCCACACACGCAATCCGGCCGGGGTCTGCATCAAGCCCGGCGCAACATCGATTTCGCCGTTGAGCAGCGCCTTTTCCAGCGCCGCCTGATCAGCGAAGTTACGCCACAACAGCTCGACAGGCAGCGTCCGCGCCAAAGCGTTCATCAGGTCGACGTTGGCGCCGGACAATTGTTGCAGGCGTTGATCGAACTGGGCATACGGCGCGCGCAATACCAGGCCAACCCGCAATGGGCCATGCGCCTTGAGCCAGTCAAGCTGCGCGGTAGTCAGTTGCGCAGTGGCAGGCGTTCCAGACTCGTCAGCCTGCGTATTCGCCACCTGAACCATCAAGAGCAAAGCCAGGCAGCCGATAAAAACGGTGCGCAGAAGACGAATGATCAACGTGTCGTTCTCATGTGTGCGCAGGACGGCCATGTGCCGCCCACGCTCAGGCCTGACAAAAGCCGATCAACCCATTAGGCTGCCGGGATAGTTTCTGGCTTGGAATATCCGATGTCCTACACCTTTCGCGCAATGTTTCCTGCATTGTTTTTGTCATTGATGCTCCCTTGCGCGCTGCCTGCGATGGCCGCCGACCCGGCCCCTGACAAGGACGCTGCCGCCGAAGCGCCTGTGGAACGCGCACCGCTGCTCAGCCGTTCGCAAGAGGACTCGGTTGCTCTGGAGCGCCAGTTGCCGACTCGGGACCAGCAGCAACTGCAAGCCGGAGACGAAAGTTTTCTGGCGCTCTGGAAGCCTGCCAACAGTGAAGAGCCACAAGGCGCTGTGATCATTTTGCCGGGCGACGCCGAGTCTCCCGACTGGCCAGACGCGGTCGGCCCGTTACGCCGCAAGTTCCCGGACGTGGGCTGGTCGAGCCTGAGCATTACCCTGCCAGACGCCGAGGACGACACACTCACCGCACGCGAGCCCGACGCAGCAACGGAAACCAGTGCCGATAAGGATAAAGCCGCCGATAAACCTGCCAGTGCCGCAAAAGACGCGCCGAAAGACGCCGCAGCCAAGACGCCGGACCCGGCGACGGATGCTGAAGCACTGGCCAGCGCTGCAACGGCAAAAGCGGCCGCCGACGAGGAGCGCAACAAGGCCCGCGCCGAGCGTATTTTTGCCCGGATCGAAAGCGCGATCAGCTTCGCCCAGCAGAACAAAGCGCGCAGCATCATATTGCTCGGACACAGCAGTGGCGCCTACTGGGCCACCCGGTTCCTCAGCGAGCGCCCGTCGCCCACGGTGCAGAGGTTGGTCATGGTCGCGGCACGCGAACCGGTCAATGCCGTCCCGTCGTTGCTGGACATGGTGCCGACGCTGAAAATCAAGACCGCCGATTTCATCTACAAGAACCCGCCAGACCTGGCTGCAAAAGCACGACTGCAGGCCAGCAAACGCACCAAAGGCCCTGGCTTTACCCAGATCGCCCTGATTAATATCGTGGGCAACGAAGACACGGAACAAGAACAGATGTTTCGGCGGATTCGCGGCTGGATAGACCCCAAAGAAGACAAGTAGCCACCAACATCAAGACCGGTGCAGGATCATGTAAACCCGCGCCGGGCCTTGATCACCCGGTAGGCGTTGTGCAGCTCGCTGGTTTTCTCGGTGGCCATGCGCACCTGCTGTGCGTTGGCACCCGAACCGGCGACTTTGTCCGGGTGATGGCGACTGAGCAGCCGCCGATAAGCGCGCTTGACACTCAAAGGGTCGGTGTCCGGCTTGACGCCCAGCAGAATCATCGCGCCTTGGTAATCGTCACCGACGTTGATCGGCGAACGCTTCATCGGATCGTGCTCGGCAGCCAGCGCCTCGATTTGCTGCGCCGACCAGCCAAGCCACATGCCCCAGACGCCAATCAGCTCGCGCTCGACCCGCGAAGCCTTGCCATCAGCCCAGGCCATTCGCCAGCAAGCGCACAGCAGGTCTTCGGCAATATCCGGCTGACGCTGCAAACCGCGCAGGTAACTGCGCAACCCGTCAGCGCCATCCCTGCCGCGCTTGAACGCATTGATGGCGCGTAGCTGCTCGGCCTCGTTGAGGCCCAAGCGGCGCATCTCGGTTCGTGCCTGATGAATGTGGCTGGCCAGCACCCGCCCTTCACTCTTGGCCAGTCGCCCCAGCAGCACAAACAGCAGGCTGTCCTGAGCAATGGCTGCGCGTCCGCCGAGGCGCTCGCGCAGCTGCGCCCAGTTTTGCAGTTTCAATCGCCGGTCCAGCGCCTGTCCCAGCAATGCACCGAGCATCGTTCCCGGAATGCTGGCGATGGCGTAGCCGATGCCTGCGCCGATCACTGTGCCGGGCCAGAGCATTCAGCGCGTCTCCGCGAGCAACTGCTCGACTTCGGCCAGACGCTCGTGGGTGCCGACATCGACCCAGCGCCCCTGATAATGCTCGCCCGTTACCAGCCCTTGCTGCATCGCCTCACGCAGCAACGGCGCAAGCTTGAACGCCCCCGGCTCGCAGCCTGCAAAAAGCCGCGGGTGCAGGATCGCGATGCCACTGTAGGTCAGGCGCGGGCCCACGGAATCGTCATCACGAACCTGACCGTCGACGAGTGAAAAATCGCCGGTCGGGTGATGCGCCGGGTTATCGACCAGCACCAGATGCGCCAGCCCGGACAGCGGCACGCGCAAGGCGTTGAAGTCGTAGTCCGTCCAGACGTCGCCATTGACCACCAGAAAAGGCTCGAGCCCCAGCAACGGCAAGGCCCGCTGAATGCCGCCGCCGGTCTCCAGCGGCTGACCTTCGGGGGAGTAACGGATGCTCAGATCGAAACGCTGACCGTCGCCCAGATAATCTTCGATCTGCTGCCCCAGCCAGGCGTGGTTGATCACCAACTGGTGAAACCCGGCGGCACGCAATGCGTTCAGGTGGTACTCGATCAACGGCACGTCGCCAACACGCACCAGCGGTTTGGGCGTGTGCAGGGTCAACGGGCGCATTCGTTCGCCTTTTCCGGCGGCGAGAATCATCGCTTTCATGCAATCCTCTTCAACACAGTCAATGGTTTTCCCGAGCGCTCATCTGCACACTCAGGCAGAGGCCTCTGCGGGATGCTGCAGGCTGGTGAGCAGTTGCCCCAGCTGAGCCAGCTCGGGACGGCGTGACAAAACCGCCTCTATATAAGCGAAGAAACGCGGCACGTCATCCAGGTAACGTGGCTTGCCATCGCGGTGGCAGATACGCGCGAAAATCCCGATCACTTTCAGATGCCGTTGCACGCCCATCAACTCACTGGCCCGCTCGAACGCTGCAAAGTCGTCCTGAACCGGAATGCCGACGGCCCGCGCCCGATCCCAGTAAGTCTTGAGCCAGCCGCTGACCCGCTCTTGCGGCCAGCTCAGAAAAGCATCCTTGAACAGACAGGTTACGTCGTAGGTGACCGGGCCGTACACCGCATCCTGGAAATCCAGCACGCCCGGATTGGGTTCGCTGATCATCAGATTGCGCGGCATGTAGTCGCGATGCACCAGCACCTTGGGCTGCGCGAGGGCGCTGTTAATCAGCAACTCGCTGACCTGCTGCCAGTCGGCCTGTTGCGCCTCATCCATGTCGATGCCCAGATGGCGCTTCACGTACCACTCGGGAAACAGCTCCAGCTCACGACGCAGCAACGCCGTGTCATAGCTGGGCAGCGGCGCGTCCATCGGCAATTGCTGGTAGGCCAGTAGTGCCTGGATCGCGTCGTCGAACAATGCATCGGCGTTTTCGGCATCGATCACGTCCAGATAGGTCTTACGGCCCAGATCGTTGAGCAGCAAAAAGCCTTGCGTCAGGTCTTCGGCGTAAATTTTCGGAACATTAATGCCCGACGTTTCCAATAAATGAGCGATATCCACGAACGGTTTACAGTTTTCCTGCGGTGGAGGGGCGTCCATGACAATAAAAGTTCGACCGGCACCCTCCCAGCGAAAATAACGACGAAAACTTGCATCACTACTGGCCGCAGTCAACGTGGCCGGGGGCACGGCGCCCCAATTCTGCGCGGCAAACAACGCAGGCAGCTGCTCATCGAGCCAAACTTTCAAGGATTGAAGGCGTATATCTTGATCTGACATTACAAGGGTCTCCGACGGCGCTAGCCGTCAAGCGGGTCATGCTTTATTATCCGGAATCTTTTTCAGCCCATCGAGAGGCGTGCGGCCCCCCCGCGGGCAGATGGCGCGCAGGAAGCCCGGACTAATAAGATGGCATTGAAATCCCCCGCGTTTCGTAAAAAATTTCCGTTGCTCGTAACCGGCAGTCTGCTGGCGATGCAACCTCTGGCCACTCAGTTCGTGGTCGCCGCGGAACAGTATGACTGCTCAGTCTCTGCTTCGGGTGCCTGGAACTGTGCGCCGAAATCCAATACCGCTGCTGTAGACCTGCCTCCGCGTCCCGTGCATGACACGACGTCGGTCAGTTCCAACGGCACGGTTTCATCGGAGAGCACCTCTTCGAGTGGGCAGCCTGCGGGTACGCAACTGGTCACCGAAGCCAAGGGCAAAGGCCTGAAGTCGCGTAGTGCTGACTACAGCCACCTCGATTGGGTTCCTCGCGACAAGCTTACCCCAGCGCAACTGGCCGAAACCGGCCCGTATTGCTCGGGCGCCTACGTCGAGCCTCTTCGCCCGGGCATGGACGACAAGACCAAGATGAGCGAAGCGCCGATGTTCGTGGGAGCCAAGGCTTCCCGATACGAACAGGAAGCGCAGGTTGCGACGCTCGCCGGTGATGTCGTGATGCGTCAGGGCAGCATGCAGGTCGAGGCCCAGGAGGCCGCACTGCATCAGGCCGAGAACCGTGGCGAGCTGAACGGCAATGTCCGTCTGCGCGACAACGGTGCGCTGATCGTCGGTGACAAGGCCGAGTTGCAGCTCGATACCGGCGAAGCCCGGGTCGACAACGCCGAATACGTCCTGCACAAGTCGAATATTCGCGGTAACGCCCTGTACGCCAAGCGTGCCGAGAACGCGATCATCCGCCTCAAGGACGGCACGTACACCACGTGCGAACCGAACAGCAATGCCTGGACGCTCAAGGGCAACAACATCACGCTGAACCCGGCCACCGGCTTTGGTACAGCGACCAACGTTACCCTGCGAGTCAAGGACATACCGGTACTCTACACGCCGTATATCTACTTCCCGATCGACGACCGCCGTCAGTCCGGCTTCCTGCCGCCGACCATTGCGGCGGGCGGCGATAACGGCTTCACGCTGGTCACGCCTTACTATTTCAACCTGGCGCCAAACTACGACGCCACGTTGTACCCGCGTTACATGGCAGACCGCGGTCTGTTGATGGAAGGCGAGTTCCGCTACCTGACCAAGAGCAGCGAAGGTCAGTTCGGTGGCGCATATCTGAACGACGAGAACGACGAGCGCAGGCTGCAGTCGGACTACGACAAGACGCGCTGGATGATCAACTGGCAGCATGTGGGCGGGCTTGATACGCGCTGGCTGACCAAAGTCGACTACACCGACATCAGCGATCCGTACTACTTCCAGGATCTCGAAACCGACCAGATCGGCGTAAAGAGAACCGACTACATCAACCAGCAGGGCTCGCTGTCCTACCGGGGTGACACCTACTCGGCAGTGCTCAATGCTCAGGCCTACAAGCTGGCGACCGTTGCCAACGTGACGCCTTACAACCGCCTGCCTCAGCTGACTGTCAACGGCACGCTGCCCTATAACCCGGGTGGCCTGAAGTTCGATTATCAGACCGAAGCTGTTCGTTTTGAACGTGATCTGCGCAGTGGCTCATTCATCGACGAAAACGGCAACCCCGAAACCCGCCTGGACAACAACATCTCAGGTCTGGCCCGAGCCAACGGCGACCGTCTGAATCTGGCGCCGTCAGTCAGCCTGCCGATGAACTGGAGCTACGGTTTCCTGACGCCGAAGCTCAAGTATGTCTACACCCAATACGAACTGGATCTCGACGGCACGGGTAAAAGCCAGGTGGCCGCAGCGGGCGGCACGTTCGACAGCAACCAGAACCGCGCCGTGCCAATCTTCAGTGTCGACAGCGGCCTGTACTTCGACCGCAACACCAACTGGTTCGGCAAGGATTATCGCCAGACTCTGGAACCACGCCTGTTCTACCTCTATGTACCGGAGAAAGACCAGGACGACATTCCGGTCTTCGACACCAGCGAAAGCACGTTCAACTACGCCTCGCTGTTCCGGGACAACCGTTTCACCGGTAACGACCGCATCGGCGACGAGAACAAACTGTCGCTGGGCATCAACAACCGCTGGATCGAAGACAACGGTTTCGAGCGTCAACGCTTTGCAATCGGTCAGGCATTCTATTTCGAAGACCGCAAGGTGCAGTTGCCGGGTATCGCATTCGCTACTCGCAAAGATGCTCAGTCCACGGTTTCGCCTTACGCGCTGGAATACGAATACCGCTTCAACCGCGACTGGCGCTTCAGCTCCGATTTCAACTGGGATCCGGACAGCAAGAGCACCCGTTCGGGCAGCGCGATGTTCCACTATCAGCCTGAAGCCAACCCCAACAAGATTGTCAACCTCGGCTATCGCTATCGCAACGACCAGATTCGTTACGACGAAAGCACCGGTACGTGGATCGTTGGTGGTGGTGACTACGGGACTCCGGGCTCGCCGAACTACGTGAAGGACTACTACAAGATCCAGCAGCACGACTTCTCGGTGATCTGGCCGATCGTGCCGCAGTGGAGCGTGATCAGCCGCTGGCAGTATGACTACAACCGTCAACGCACCCTCGAAGCTTTCGGCGGGTTCGAATACGACAACTGCTGCTGGAAAATGCGTCTGGTCAACCGCTACTGGATCGACTACGACGAGTTCAGCCAGGCAGCGCCTCAGAACGAGAGAGGCGACCGCGGCATATTCCTACAAATCGTGTTGAAGGGGCTCGGCGGTGTGACTGGCGCCAAGGTAGACAGCTTCCTCGACAAAGGCATCCAAGGTTATCGTGAACGTGAAGACCAAGCTTTCTGATTGTCTGCGCCCGCTGATGCTGGGCGCGTTACTGCTGAGCGGTGCTGTGCATGCGGCGGTTCAACCTCTGGACAGCGTTGTGGCCATCGTCGATAACGACGTGATCATGAAAAGCCAGATGGACCAGCGTGTGCGCGAAGTTCAGCAAACCATCGCCAAGCGCGGCTCTGGCGTACCGCCAGCCGAAGCGCTGCAAAAGCAGGTTCTGGATCGTCTGATTCTGGAAAACCTGCAATTGCAGATGGGTGAGCGGGCCGGGATTCGGGTCAGCGATGAAGAACTGAACCAGGCGATCGGCACCATTGCCCAGCGTAACAACATGAGCGTGGACCAGTTCCGCGCCGCGTTGGCGCATGACGGCCTGTCTTATGACGATGCGCGCGAGCAGGTTCGCCGGGAAATGATCATCAGCCGCGTGCGTCAGCGCCGTGTTGCAGAGCGTATCCAGGTGTCCGAACAGGAAGTGAAAAACTTCCTGGCATCCGATCAGGGCAAGGCTCAGCTGTCTGAAGAGTTTCACCTGGCCAACATTCTGATCGCGACACCGGATAGCGCTTCCTCGGAAGCTATCCAGGCCGCGGCCATTAAAGCCAAGAGCATTTATGATCAACTGAAGAAAGGTGCGGACTTCGGCAAGCTTGCCACCACCAACTCTTCCAGCGAAAACGCACTGGAAGGTGGCGACATGGGCTGGCGCAAAGCCGCTCAGCTGCCACCGCCGTTCGGTGACATGCTCAGCTCAATGCCGATTGGTGATGTGACGCCTCCGGCACGTACGCCGGGTGGCTTCATTATCCTCAAGCTGCTGGAAAAACGTGGCGGTCAGGGCCAGGCACAGATGCGCGATGAAGTGCATGTGCGCCATATCCTGATCAAGCCAAGCGAAATCCGCAGCGAGGTGGCGACCAAGCTTCTGGCGCAAAAAATCTACGACCGTATCGAGAATGGCGAAGACTTCGCGACGCTGGCCAAGAGCTTCTCGGAAGATCCGGGCTCGGCGCTTAACGGCGGCGATCTGAACTGGGTTGATCCTAACTCGCTGGTTCCGGAATTCCGTGAAGTCATGAGCAATACGCCGCAGGGTGTACTGTCCAAACCGTTCAAGACGGCTTATGGCTGGCACGTGCTGGAAGTGCTGGGTCGTCGTGCCACAGATGCAACCGGTCAGGCGCGTGAGCAGCAGGCGCTGAGCGTACTGCGCAACCGCAAGTACGACGAAGAGCTGCAAACCTGGTTGCGTCAGATCCGTGACGAAGCCTACGTCGAGATCAAACTCCCTGGCGCGACCCAGGCTGAACAGTGAAACCCAAGCGTTTCGCACTGACACCCGGCGAGCCGGCCGGCATAGGTCCTGACCTCTGCTTGCTGCTCGCCACGCAGCCTCAGCCCTACCCCCTGATTGCAATCACCAGTCGTAGCCTGCTTCTTGAGCGGGCCGCGCAACTGGGTGTGGCCGTCAACCTGCTTGATGTCACTGCCGACGCCCTTCCCGACCTGCCGGCCCCTGCTGGCAGTCTTTACGTCTGGGACACTCCACTGGCTGCCCCGGTCGTGACCGGCGTACTGAACAAGGCCAATGCCGCGTTCGTCTTGCAAACCCTGACCCGCGCCGGGCAAGGCTGTCTCGACGGGCTGTTCAGCGGCATGATCACCGCCCCGGTGCACAAGGGCGTGATCAACGACGGTGGCATCGCTTTTTCCGGACACACCGAATTCCTTGCCGAACTGACCCACACCGAACAGGTGGTGATGATGCTGGCGACCGGCGACCTGCGCGTGGCGCTGGTGACCACTCATCTGCCCCTGCGCGACGTCGCTGACGCTATTACGCCGGATCGACTGGAGCGCGTGACACGCATCCTGCATGCTGATCTGGTCAACAAGTTCGGCATCGCCCACCCGCGCATTCTGGTCTGCGGCCTCAACCCTCATGCTGGCGAAAGCGGGCATCTGGGTCGCGAGGAAATCGACATCATCGAACCGACTCTGGAGCGTCTGCGCAGCGAGGGCCTGGATTTGCGCGGCCCGCTGCCTGCCGACACTCTGTTTACCCCCAAATATCTGGAGCACTGCGATGCGGTGCTGGCGATGTACCACGATCAGGGCCTGCCCGTGCTGAAATACAAAGGTTTCGGCGCAGCAGTCAATGTGACGCTCGGCTTGCCGATTATCCGCACCTCTGTCGATCACGGCACGGCGCTGGATCTGGCTGGCACCGCGAACATCGACACCGGCAGCCTGCACGTGGCGCTGCAAACCGCTTACCAGATGGCCGAGACCTATTCATGACCGAGCAATACCAACACCGGGCGCGCAAGCGCTTTGGGCAGAACTTCCTGCATGACGCAGGCGTTATCGACAAGATCCTGCGCGCCATTCGGGCCAAATCCGAAGAGCGCCTGCTGGAAATCGGCCCGGGCCAGGGCGCGCTGACAGAAGGCTTGCTCAACAGCGGCGCCCAGCTGGATGTGGTCGAGCTGGACAAGGATCTGATCCCGATCCTCAACAGCCAGTTCGCCGGCAAGCCGAATTTCAGCCTGCATCAAGGCGATGCGCTGAAGTTCGACTTCAACAGCCTGGGCGCCGAGCCGCACAGCCTGCGCGTGGTCGGCAACCTGCCGTACAACATTTCCACGCCGCTGATCTTTCACCTGCTGCAAAACGCCAGCCTGATTCGTGACATGCACTTCATGTTGCAAAAAGAGGTGGTCGAGCGCATGGCTGCCGGGCCGGGCGGTGGTGACTGGGGCCGTCTGTCGATCATGGTTCAGTACCATTGCCGCGTGGAACATCTGTTCAATGTCGGACCGGGCGCGTTCAACCCGCCGCCAAAAGTGGACTCGGCCATCGTTCGTCTGGTCCCGCATGAAACGCTGCCACACCCGGCCAAGGATCACCGTGTTCTGGAGCGGGTCGTGCGCGAAGCGTTCAACCAGCGCCGCAAGACCTTGCGCAACACACTGAAACTGCTGCTCAGCAGCGACGAAATCACCGCGTCAGGCGTGGACGGCAGTCTGCGTCCGGAGCAACTGGATCTGGCCGCGTTCGTTCGTCTGGCCGACACGCTCAGCGAAAAGGTCGTCACGGAGTAAGCGCCCGGAAAGGTAACGGTCATTCAGTCGCACCTTTCCGCCTACTTGTCCTAGACTGTTCTATCTGCCGCACACGCGCGTTTTTTCGCAATGGATTTCAAGGCCTACTGCATGTCCGATTCTCGTTATCAGGTCGACGTCAGCGTCGTCACGCGCTTTCTCGCAGAACAATCGCAGCCCGAGCAGAACCGCTTTGCGTTCGCCTACACCATCACCGTGCACAACCACGGCCAGTTGCCTGCCAAGCTGCTCTCGCGGCACTGGGTCATCACCGACGGAGACGGCCATGTCGAGGAAGTCCGGGGTGAAGGTGTCGTGGGTCAGCAGCCGTTGATCAAGGTCGGGCAGAGCCATACCTACAGCAGCGGCACCGTCATGACGACAAGGGTGGGGACCATGCAGGGCACGTATCAGATGCTGGCCGAAGACGGTAAACGCTTCGATGCCGTGATCGCCCCCTTCCGCCTGGCCGTTCCGGGCTCGCTGCACTGATGGCGGTTTACGCGGTCGGCGACCTGCAAGGTTGTCTTGATCCCCTGAAGTGCCTGCTCGACCACGTCAACTTCGACCCTGCACAGGATCGGCTGTGGCTGGTGGGCGATCTGGTCAACCGCGGCCCACAGTCGCTGGAAACCCTGCGTTATCTGTACAACATCCGCGAATCGCTGGTCTGCGTACTGGGTAACCATGACCTGCACCTGCTCGCGGCCGCCCGCAACATGGAACGCCTGAAAAAAGGTGACACGCTGCGCGAAATCATCGAAGCGCCGGATCGCGACGCGTTGCTTGACTGGCTGCGCCACCAGAAGCTCATGCACTACGATGAAGACCGCAATGTTGCCATGGTGCACGCCGGCATCGCCCCGCAATGGTCACTGAAAAAAGCGCTGAAGTGCGCGGCTGAAGTTGAACAGGCACTGCTGGACGACCACGTGTATGGCGCGTTCCTCGATGGCATGTACGGCAATGAACCTGCCAAATGGGACAGCAGCCTGACCGGCGTGACACGCCTGCGGGTCATCACCAACTATTTCACGCGCATGCGCTTCTGCACCAGCGACGGCAAACTCGACCTGAAAAGCAAGGAAGGCGTCGGCACCGCCATTCCTGGCTACGCCCCCTGGTTCAGTCACAAGAGCCGCAAGACCCGCGACGTGAAGATCATCTTTGGCCACTGGGCGGCGCTGGAAGGTCGCTGCGACGAACCCGGTGTCTTTGCCCTCGACAGCGGATGTGTCTGGGGCGGCGCCATGACCCTGCTCAACGTCGATACGCTTGAACGCCATCAATGCAATTGCGATGCTACAGGCAATGCCGCGCCCGCGCCCATCGTCATCGGCAGGCAGCCCGATATCGCCGACACCCAGCAACCTCAGGCCCAGGAGCCCAAGCAATGACCGAATTCAAACGTATCCCGCCTGAACAGGCTCAGGCGCTGCGCGAACAGGGCGCCGTGCTGGTCGATGTACGAGACGCGCAGTCCTTTCAGAGCAATCACATTCCTGAATCCCTGCATCTGGACAACCATTCGATCGCCGACTTCATCCGTGAAGCCGACCTCGACAAGCCACTGGTCGTGGTCTGTTACCACGGCAACTCCAGCCAGAGCGCTGCGGCCTACCTGGTGGGTCAGGGTTTCTCCGATGTGTACAGCGTGGACGGCGGTTTCGAACTGTGGCGCGCCACTTACCCCGACAAAACCGCGCAAGGCTGATACAAAATATTTTTATGACAGCTGATCCCGCGTTCTACGCGGGCTCGCGCACCATCTGACGAACGGTCTGCCCCTCTTCTCGCGCATCCCTTCTTTATCTTTCCGAATCCGAACTATCCTTAGCCTCAGGCCATCCGTATTCAGGGGAGAGCCGGTACACCGGCGCGTGGGTCATCGGTAGTTACTTTTATGGTGTTCTGGGAGGTAAACAGCATCTGGATACTCAGTTGCTGCCAGCATCGACTGACGATCCGCCGCCGGCTCTACGTATCGAGCGAGGTGACGTCATGAGTATATTCAGCCACTTCAAAGACCGCTTTGAAAGCACACGACAGGAAGAGCTCTCGTTACAGGAGTATCTGGAGCTCTGCAAACAGGATCGCAGCGCCTACGCCTCAGCCGCAGAACGTCTGCTGCTGGCCATCGGCGAACCTGAACTGGTGGACACGTCCGCCAACTCCCGGTTATCGCGAATATTCTCCAACAAGGTCATACGCCGCTATCCGGCCTTTGCCGACTTCCACGGGATGGAAGAATGCATCGACCAGATCGTCTCGTATTTCCGCCATGCCGCCCAAGGCCTGGAAGAGAAGAAACAAATCCTCTATCTGCTCGGCCCGGTGGGCGGCGGTAAATCGTCCCTGGCTGAAAAACTCAAGCAACTGATCGAAAAAGTCCCGTTCTATGCCATCAAGGGCTCGCCGGTTTTCGAATCGCCTCTGGGCCTGTTCAATGCCAGTGAAGACGGCGCGATTCTCGAGGAAGACTTCGGTATTCCACGCCGCTACCTGAGCACCATCATGTCGCCTTGGGCGACCAAACGTCTGGCAGAGTTCGGGGGCGACATCAGCCAGTTCAAGGTGGTGAAGCTGTATCCCTCGATTCTCAATCAGATCGCCGTAGCGAAAACCGAGCCGGGCGACGAAAACAACCAGGATATTTCCGCGCTGGTCGGCAAGGTCGATATCCGCAAGCTGGAAGAATCCCCACAGAACGACGCCGATGCCTACAGCTATTCGGGCGCGTTGTGCCGGGCCAACCAGGGACTGATGGAATTCGTCGAAATGTTCAAGGCCCCGATCAAGGTCCTGCACCCGTTGCTGACCGCGACCCAGGAAGGCAACTACAACAGTACCGAAGGGCTCGGGGCGATTCCGTTCACCGGTATTCTGCTGGCCCACTCCAACGAATCGGAATGGCACAGCTTCCGCAACAACAAGAACAACGAAGCTTTCATCGACCGTATCTACATCGTGAAGGTGCCCTACTGCCTGCGGGTCAGTGACGAAATCAAGATTTACGACAAGCTGCTGTTCAACAGCTCGCTGGCCAAGGCGCATTGCGCTCCGGACACCCTGAAAATGCTCGCGCAGTTCACCACGCTGTCGCGCCTCAAGGAACCGGACAACTCCAACATCTACTCCAAGATGCGCGTGTACGACGGCGAAAACCTGAAGGACACCGATCCGAAAGCCAAGTCGATTCAGGAGTACCGCGACAGCGCAGGCGTCGACGAAGGCATGAACGGCCTGTCGACACGTTTTGCGTTCAAGATCCTGTCCAAGGTTTTCAACTTCGACCCGCATGAAATCGCCGCCAACCCGGTGCACTTGCTTTACGTGCTGGAGCAACAGATCGAACAGGAACAATTCCCGGCCGAAACTCGCGAACGCTACCTGCGTTTCATCAAGGAATACCTGGCTCCGCGTTACATCGAGTTCATCGGCAAGGAAATCCAGACCGCGTACCTGGAATCCTACAGCGAGTACGGTCAGAACATCTTTGACCGCTACGTGCTGTATGCGGACTTCTGGATTCAGGATCAGGAATACCGCGATCCGGAAACCGGCGAAATTCTCAACCGTGTGGCCTTGAACGAGGAACTGGAGAAGATCGAGAAACCGGCCGGCATCAGCAACCCGAAAGATTTCCGCAACGAAATTGTCAATTTCGTGCTGCGCGCTCGTGCCAATAACAATGGCAAGAACCCGACCTGGCTCAGTTACGAAAAACTGCGGGTGGTGATCGAGAAGAAAATGTTCTCCAACACCGAGGACCTGCTGCCGGTCATCAGTTTCAACGCCAAAGCCAGCAAAGAGGACCAGCAGAAACACAACGACTTCGTCACACGAATGGTCGAGAGGGGCTACACGGACAAGCAGGTACGGTTGCTGTCCGAATGGTATCTGCGCGTTCGCAAGTCTCAGTAACGCAGGTGCAAGCTTCAAGCTATCGGCTGCAAGCGAACAGCAGTCAGGCCTGTGGTAACAGGCTGACAGCGCATTCGCTTGCAGCTTGAAGCTTTCAACTTGAAGCTCCCCGGAGGGGCCTATGAGTTATGTGATCGACCGACGTCTCAACGGCAAGAACAAGAGCACGGTAAACCGGCAGCGGTTTCTGCGGCGTTATCGTGACCATATCAAGAAGGCAGTGGAGGAAGCCGTCAGCCGACGCTCCATTACCGACATGGAACATGGCGAACAGATCAGTATTCCCGGGCGCGACATCGACGAACCGGTTCTGCATCACGGGCGCGGTGGCAAACAGACCGTGGTTCATCCCGGCAACAAGGAATTCACGACGGGCGAGCACATCGCCCGCCCGCAAGGTGGCGCCGGTGGCAAAGGGCCTGGTAAAGCAGGCAACTCCGGCGAAGGTATGGACGAATTCTCGTTCCAGATCACACAGGAAGAGTTTCTCGAATTCATGTTCGAGGACCTGGAACTGCCCAATCTGGTCAAACGTAACCTGACCGGCACGGACACCTTCAAGACCGTGCGCGCCGGGATCAGCAATGAAGGCAACCCGTCACGCATCAACATTATTCGCACGCTGCGCTCGGCTCACGCGCGGCGGATCGCACTGTCGGGCAGCAGCCGCGCCAAGCTCCGGGAAGCGACCAGCGAACTGGAGCGCATGAAGCGCGAAGAGCCGGATAATTTCGGGGACATCCAAGAGCTGGAAGTCGAAATAGAACGCCTCAAGGCTCGCATCCGGCGCGTACCGTACCTCGACACTTTCGACCTCAAATACAACCTGCTGGTCAAACAGCCCAACCCCAGCTCCAAAGCGGTCATGTTCTGCCTGATGGACGTTTCCGGCTCCATGACCCAGGCCACCAAAGACATCGCCAAGCGCTTCTTCATCCTGCTGTATCTGTTTCTCAAGCGTAACTACGACAAGATCGACGTTGTGTTCATTCGCCACCACACCAGTGCTCGCGAAGTGGACGAAGAGGAATTTTTCTATTCCCGGGAAACCGGCGGCACCATCGTTTCCAGTGCCTTGAAACTGATGCAGGAAATCATGGCTGCACGCTACCCGAGCAGCGACTGGAATATCTATGCCGCCCAGGCTTCGGACGGCGACAACTGGAACGACGATTCGCCGATCTGCCGGGAAATCCTCACCAAACAGATCATGCCGTTTGTGCAGTACTACACCTACGTGGAGATCACTCCTCGTGAACATCAGGCCCTATGGTACGAATACGAGCGCATCGGTGAAGAATATGCCGACACGTTTGCCCAGCAGCAGCTGGTCTCTGCCGGTGATATCTATCCGGTATTCCGCGAACTCTTCCAGCGAAGGTTAGTGTCATGACCGCCAGAGAGCAGAAACGCCAACCCCTTTCCACCGGGTCAGAGTGGACGTTCGAACTGATACGGGCCTACGACCGGGAAATCGGCAGGATTGCCGAGCGCTATGCCCTGGACACGTATCCCAACCAGATTGAAGTGATCACCGCCGAACAGATGATGGATGCCTATGCGTCGGTGGGCATGCCGCTGGGTTACCACCACTGGTCCTACGGCAAACATTTCCTCAGCACGGAAAAATCCTACTCGCGAGGCCAGATGGGTCTGGCCTACGAAATCGTGATCAACTCCGATCCGTGCATCGCCTATCTGATGGAAGAAAACACCATCTGCATGCAGGCGCTGGTGGTTGCCCACGCCTGCTATGGACACAACAGCTTTTTCAAGGGCAATTACCTGTTCCGCACCTGGACTGACGCCAGTTCGATCATCGATTACCTGGTGTTCGCCAAGCAGTACATCATGCAGTGCGAGGAGCGCCATGGCATCGACGCCGTGGAGGACTTGCTCGACTCCTGCCATGCGTTGATGAATTACGGCGTGGACCGCTACAAGCGTCCGTACCCGATTTCTGCCGAAGAGGAGCGACGTCGCCAGAAGGACTGTGAGGAGCACCTGCAACGGCAGATCAACGACCTGTGGCGGACCATTCCGAAAAACGCCGACAAGAGCAGCAAGGAAGACAACGCGCGCTTCCCTGCCGAACCCCAGGAAAACATTCTCTACTTCATCGAGAAGCACGCGCCGCTGCTGGAGCCCTGGCAGCGCGAAGTGGTGCGCATCGTGCGCAAGATTGCGCAGTACTTCTACCCACAACGTCAGACCCAGGTGATGAACGAGGGCTGGGCAACGTTCTGGCATTACACGCTGATGAATGACCTGTATGACGAAGGCCTGGTGACTGACGGCTTCATGATGGAATTTCTGCAGTCGCACACCAGTGTGATTTACCAGCCGGGCTTTGACAGCCCGTATTACAGCGGCATAAACCCCTACACCCTCGGCTTTGCGATGTATCAGGACATCCGCCGGATGTGCGAGCACCCGACCGATGAAGACCGGCAGTGGTTTCCGGAAATTGCCGGCACCGACTGGCTGACCGCGATCAAGTTTGCGATGAGTAGCTTCAAGGACGAGAGCTTCATCCTGCAATACCTGTCGCCCAAGGTTATCCGTGACCTCAAGCTGTTCAGCATCATGGACGACGACCAGAAGGAAGACCTGCTGGTGCCGGCCATCCACGATGAAAACGGTTACCGGACCATCCGCGAAATCCTCGCGGCCCAGTACAACCTCGGCAATCGTGAGCCCAACATTCAGATCTACAGCATCGATCGTCGCGGCGACCGCTCGCTGACCCTGCGCCACCAGCAGCACAACCGTAAACCGCTGGGCGACTCCACTGATGAAGTGCTCAAGCATTTGCATCGGCTATGGGGTTTTGACATCCATCTGGAAACGCTTCAGGGCGATGAGGTGGTCAAAGTCCATCACGTCCCCCCGAAGGGCGAGCATGCCGACAGCGAGTTTTCCCGGCGTGATCTGGCGGTTGTACACCTGTAGTGAGTGGACACACTGTTAGCTGAGCAGTGATTCACTCAGTTTTAGCCTCCGTGAGTGCGACGCAAGGTTTATCCTGTCGCGCTTACGGAGGTTTTTTATGCAGATATATAAAGTTGGCGGCGCTGTACGCGACCGACTGCTGGGATTGCCCGTCACGGATGTCGACTGGGTGGTGGTGGGTGCAAGCACGGAAGAGATGCTGATCAAGGGCTATCGCCCGGTCGGGACGGACTTTCCGGTGTTTCTGCATCCGCTGACCAACGAGGAATACGCGCTGGCGCGCACCGAGCGTAAAAGCGGCGTCGGTTACGGCGGCTTTGTCTTTCATGCCAGCCCCGAAGTCACGCTGGAACAGGACCTGATCCGCCGCGACCTGACGATCAATGCGATGGCCGAAGACAAGGACGGCAATCTGACCGATCCTTACCACGGCCAGCGCGATCTTGAAGCGCGCATTTTGCGTCACGTTTCGCCCGCGTTCGCTGAAGATCCACTCAGAGTGTTGCGCGTGGCCCGTTTTGCCGCGCGCTACGCCGAACACGGTTTCAGCATTGCGCCAGAGACCATGGACTTGATGCGCCAGCTCAGTGAGTCCGGTGAGCTCAAGGCGTTGACCGCAGAACGAAGCTGGAAGGAAATCTCCCGCGCCTTGATGGAAAAACAGCCTCAGGTGTTCATCCAGGTGCTGCATGACTGCGGCGCGCTGAACGAGCTGATGCCGGAGGTCGAAGCCCTGTTCGGCGTACCGCAACCGGCTGCGCATCACCCGGAAATCGACACCGGCGTGCACGTGCTCAGCGTGCTTGAGCAGTCAGCCATCCACCAGCATCCGCTGAGTGTACGCTGGGCCTGCCTGCTGCACGATCTGGGTAAAGGGCTGACGCCCGAGTCCGAATGGCCCCGCCATATCGCCCATGAACACACTGGTTTGCGGCTGATCAAAGCCGTCAATGAGCGCTTTCGTGTGCCAAGGGAATGTCAGGAACTGGCGTTGCTGGTCGGTCAATATCACACCCACGGGCACCGGGCGCTGGAACTGAAGCCTTCGACCCTGCTGGAGCTGTTGCAAAGCTTCGACGTCTACCGCCGCCCGCAGCGATTCGAAGAGTTCATTGCCGCTTGCGAAATGGACGCCCGAGGCCGACATGGCTTCGAGCAGCGTAATTATCCACAGGCCGAGTACCTGCGCGGCGCGACACAAGCGTCCCGAGCGGTGTCAGTGCAACCGCTGCTGGAGAAAGGCCTGAAAGGCAAGGAGCTGGGCGATGCGCTGAAAGAAGAGCGGCTCAAGGCATTGAAAGTTTACAAGGCGGGGCATGCTGCCTGATTTGCACACCCGCTATCGCTACCACGCTCATCCTTAAACACAAGCCCTGGAACGCCTGGAATAGAGGGCTTACGGGCTTCTGCCCGAAGGGCGTGGGAGCGACCGGGGTGGCGACCCGCATTGTTCGCGAAAGGGCCGGAACATCCGCCGAAGATGTGGCGCCTGAAACACCGTCTTCGCGAACAATGCGGGTCGCCGCCCCGGTCGCTCCCACGGCCTCCGGCCAGAATCAAAAGCGGACTTGCGTATAACGGAGCAGGTTGCATGGCTGACTAGCATGCTCGCTCCCACAAGATTGGCACGAAACCGTCTGCACTGAAGCACCACGACCCACCTCACCGACCCAGCAAACCCTCAGGCGTCAACCCCACTCCCCGCCACTCGAATGCCACCGGCCAAAGCTGCTGGTCAATCTGCGCATCAGCCCACAATGTGCTGAACGACACGCCTACCCCCGGATGCAGACGTTCGGGGGCGATCAGTGCCAATGGGCGCAATACGAAAGCATTTTTCAGAATTTCAGCGCGCGGTAAAATCAGTCCGTCAAAGTTGCCGACCTGCTCGCCATACAGCAGCACGTCGATGTCCAGCGGCAAACCGACCCGCTCCGGCGCATAGCGGCCATTGTCCGCCTCGATGAATTTCAGACGGCGATCCAGTTCTGCCAATGGTAAATCGGTCAGCGCCGACACCACCAGATTGAAAAATGGACCGCTTTTGATGCCCACCGCGTGGCTCTCGAAAACCGGCGAGCAGCTCATGTCGGTCAGAAAGCCATCCAGCGCGTCCAGCCCTGCATGCAGATGCCGTTCGCGTTCGATATTGCTCCCCAGACCGAGGAAAATCCGCGTCAGCGACATCCGCGCTCGATCTCCACGCCTACACGGCTGGCGGCGGCCACGGCGCCCGGCTTGGTCAATTTCAGACGCAGCCAGGGGATATGGAATTCGCTCATCAAGACTTCAGCCAGACGCTCGGCAAACGTCTCGACCAGTTGAAACTGCGCCTGCTCGGCGAATGCCTGAATGCGCGCCGAAACACTGGCGTAGTCGAGCGCCTTGCTCAGGTCGTCGCCCGCTGCGGCAGGTCGGTTGTCCCAGGCAAAACTGAGGTCCAGACGCAGGCACTGGCGAATGCCACGCTCCCAGTCATAAGCGCCGATGACCGTATCGACCTCCAGGCCCTCGATGAAAACTCTGTCCAAGCCTACTCTCCACTGCACGACAAGGGCGCGATGCGCCGTTAGAATCAGGGCATCCTCGCCCGGAATGGTTAGCATGTTTTGGTTACTGGCGACCTTCGCCTACCTGCTCGGCTCGCTGTCCTTCGCCATCCTGCTCAGCCGCCTCAGCGGCAGCCCGGACCCGCGCGCCAGTGGTTCCGGCAATGCCGGCGCCACCAACATGTTGCGTCTGGCCGGGAAAAAGCTGGCCATCCTGACCTTGCTCGGCGACCTCTGCAAAGGCCTGATTCCGGTAGTGCTCGCCGGCGCCTGGGGCCTCGACCCCTCACAGCAGGGCTGGATCGGCGTCTGCGCAGTGCTAGGCCATCTGTTTCCGCTGTACTTTCGCTTCCGGGGTGGCAAAGGTGTCGCGACCGCCGCCGGCGTACTACTGGGCCTTTACCCACCTGCAGCTGCCCTGGCGATAGCGGCCTGGCTGCTGACGCTCTACCTGACCCGCACCAGCTCGCTCGCCGCGCTGATCGCCACACCCCTGACCCTGCCCTTACTGGCCTGGCAAGAACCGCATGCCTTGTTGCCGATGAGCATGCTGACCCTGCTCATCGTCTGGCGCCATCGCGGCAATCTACGCGACCTGCTCGCCGGGCGCGAACGGCATTTCTGACGATGCTCCCCGACACCCGCGCAACCGCCCCGCTGCCTTCACCGCCTGATAGCTAGAGCCCCGACAGCTGCTCCATCGGCCAGCGCGCCTGCACACTGATGCTCAAATCCTGCTTCTGCCCGGCCAGCAAACGCTGACAGCCAGCAAAGGCGATCATCGCGCCGTTGTCGGTACAGAACTCCGGACGCGCGTAGTAAACGTGCCCGCGCAGGTCGCCCAGCATACTTTCCAGCGACACCCGCAGCGCCCTGTTGGCGCTGACACCGCCCGCGATGACCAGGCTGTTGAGCCCGGTCTGCTTGAGCGCGCGCTTGCACTTGATGGTCAAAGTCTCCACCACCGCCTGCTGGAAGGCCAGCGCGATGTCGCAGCGGGTTTGCTCACTGTCGTCTCCAGCACTCTGGCACTGCTGCCAAGTGTTGAGCGCCGAGGTTTTCAAGCCGCTGAAGCTGAATGTCAACCCGGGCCGATCAGTCATCGGCCGAGGAAAGACAAACCGCCCCGGCACACCCTGCAGGGCCGCCTTCGAGATTTCCGGACCGCCGGGATACTGCATGCCCATCATCTTCGCGGTCTTGTCGAAGGCCTCGCCCGCCGCATCATCCAGCGTCTCGCCCAGCAGTTCGTATTGACCGATACCGTCAACGCGCACCAGTTGCGTGTGGCCACCGGACACCAGCAAGGCGACGAACGGAAACTGCGGCGGGTTTTCTTCCAGCATCGGGGCCAACAGATGGCCTTCCATGTGATGAACGCCCAGCGCCGGAATATCCCAGGCAAAGGCCAGCGCCTGAGCGCACGAAGCGCCGACCAGCAGCGCACCGACCAGACCTGGCCCGGCGGTGTAGGCAATGGCATCGATATCGGTCGCCACGCAGTCCGCTTCGGCCAGCGTCTGGCGGATCAGCGGCAGCATGCGCTTGACGTGATCGCGTGACGCCAGCTCCGGCACGACGCCGCCATAGGCGCGGTGCAGGTCGATCTGACTGAATAATGCATCCGCCAGCAAACCGCGTTCGCTGTCGTATAACGCGACGCCGGTTTCGTCGCAGGAGGTTTCTAATCCCAGTACTAGCATGGGTTTGCGCCTTGTAGGGGGCAGATTTTAAGGCGCGCATAATAGTCGCCGCCCGAGG
This sequence comes from Pseudomonas cannabina, assembly GCF_900100365.1. Classification (NCBI taxonomy): domain Bacteria; kingdom Pseudomonadati; phylum Pseudomonadota; class Gammaproteobacteria; order Pseudomonadales; family Pseudomonadaceae; genus Pseudomonas; species Pseudomonas cannabina. The sequence continues at coordinate 3,922,951 of NZ_FNKU01000001.1, forward strand.
TGCCGACCAGCGGTTTTCGATCAGAGGCTTTGCATTCCTCTCAATGAGGGGTTAACATCCGCAACCCTTAAAAACCGACGTACTTTTGTGCAGTGTTTGCACGAAGCGTTGACCCCGGTAATGAATGAAGGTAGCTCTGGATGCCAGCCGTCAAAGTTAAAGAGAACGAACCCTTCGACGTAGCTCTGCGTCGTTTCAAGCGCTCCTGCGAAAAAGCCGGTGTTCTGGCTGAAGTTCGTAGCCGCGAATTTTACGAGAAGCCGACTTCGGAGCGTAAGCGCAAGGCAGCAGCTGCTGTCAAACGCCACGCCAAGAAAGTCCAGCGCGAACAGCGCCGCGCCGTTCGTCTGTATTAACTTACAGACCTTCGTCGCAAGTTTCTGCCTTGCCCAGCCAACCAGCTGGGCTGTCGGCAGTTGCAGCACTGTTAAAGCTGTATAGCAGCGAGAGCTTCGCGCTAGCTAAATTGACAGATTTCCAGACCGCACATGCGACCCGGATGTTTAGTCAAGCACGTCCGGCCTGCTTGCAGGCAACACTGGTCATGCCCACCCGGGCAACAAGACGACCCGTGAACAAGACGAGTATGCCTTGATGACTTCGCAAGAAGCTCAGCCAAGGCAGCGTCTCGTTTGATATCAGATGAACATCAAAGGCCACGGCCCGATGATCAACTCGACCATCACGCACTCACCCTCTCCTGATTTCAGCGCCGACCTGCGGATGCAAAGACGTGCCCGCGTATTGCTGTCGTCGCATAAAAGACGGCTGACAGGCTGACGGAAGACTCGTAGAGTCATCCGATATTTTTGTGACACGCTTGAATGACGAGAACGCCATGGCCGGGCTGATTCCCCAGAGCTTTATCGACGACCTTCTGAACCGCACCGACATTGTCGATGTTGTCAGCTCGCGCGTGCAGCTCAAGAAAGCCGGGAAGAACTACAGCGCGTGCTGTCCGTTCCACAAAGAGAAAACCCCCTCTTTCAGCGTCAGCCCGGACAAACAGTTCTATTACTGCTTTGGCTGCGGCGCAGGCGGTAACGCGCTTGGCTTCATCATGGACCACGACAACCTGGATTTCCCTCAGGCCGTCGAAGACCTGGCCAAAGCCGCCGGCATGGAAGTGCCCCGCGAACAGGGCGTGAAAGGCCAGAAGCCACGCCAGCCGACCGACTCCCCGCTCTATCCATTGCTGAACGCCGCCGACGAATTCTATCGTCAGGCCCTGAAAAGCCATCCGGCGCGCAAGGCGGCAGTGGATTACCTCAAAGGGCGCGGTTTGTCGGGCGAAATTGCCCGGGACTTTGGCCTCGGCTTCGCACCGCCGGGCTGGGACAACCTGTACAAGCACCTGAGCAGTGACGCCTTGCAGCAGAAAGTCATGATCGACGCCGGCTTGCTGATCGAAAACGCAGAAACCGGCAAACGCTATGATCGTTTTCGCGACCGGGTGATGTTTCCGATCCGCGATTCACGCGGGCGCATCATCGCCTTTGGCGGTCGCGTGCTCGGCGACGACAAGCCCAAGTACCTGAACTCTCCGGAAACCCCGGTGTTTCACAAGGGCCAGGAGCTGTACGGGCTTTTCGAGGCGCGCAAATTCAATCGCAACCTTGACGAGATCATCGTGGTTGAAGGCTACATGGACGTCATCGCCCTCGCCCAGCAAGGCCTGCGCAACGCGGTGGCGACACTGGGCACGGCCACCAGTGAAGAACATTTGAAACGGCTGTTCCGGGTCGTGCCCAACGTGCTGTTCTGCTTCGACGGCGATCAGGCCGGACGCAACGCGGCCTGGCGGGCGCTCGAGGCCACGCTGTCCAACCTGCAGGACGGCCGGCGGGCTCGCTTTTTGTTCCTCCCGGAAGGCGAAGACCCGGACACGCTGGTGCGCTCCGAAGGCACTGACGCGTTCAAGGCGCGCATTAATCAGCACGCGCAGCCGCTCGCCGATTACTTCTTCGAGCAACTGACCAAAGAGTCTGACCCGCGCTCGCTGGAAGGCAAAGCGCACATGGCCACCCTCGCGGCTCCGCTGATCGATAAAGTCCCCGGCGCGAACCTGCGCACGCTGATGCGTCAGCGCCTGAGTGAAATCACCGGCCTTACCGGCGAGGCGGTCAGTCAACTGGTGCAGAGCGCCCCGGCGGAGGCACCGCCCAGCTACAACCCGTATGTCGATTACGACGCTGCGCCTGACTTCGCCGATTATCAGCCACAAGGCGGTTACGAAGCCCAGCAGGAATGGACACCGAAGAAAACCGGCGGTCCGAATCAAAAGAAATGGGACAACAAGTCCTGGGGCAAAAAAGGCAAGCGTCAGGACTTCGAACCCCGGACGCCGCGTGTACCGACCGCCGTCGAACCGCCGATGCAGGCCGCCCTGAGAACCTTGCTGCACCACCCGGAACTGGCCGAAAAGGTCGAAAATGCCAGCCACTTCGCCGCAGAAGACCAGTCAAACGCACAATTGCTGGTGGCGTTGATCGAAGCCAGGCAAAAGAATCCCAGCCTGCGGTCGTTACAGTTGATAGCACGTTGGCACGGGACGGAGCAGGGTCGCTTGCTGCGCGCCCTGGCCGAAAAGGAATGGCTGATTGAAGCCGACAACCTTGAACAACAGTTTTTCGACACTATAACTAGTCTATCCGCTCGCCAACGCGAGCGCAGTCTGGAACATCTGATCAGCAAAGCTCGTCAAACCGAGCTGAGCCCAGAAGAGAAAATTCAGCTTCGGGAACTGCTAAATCGCAATGTTCCCGTACAAACCCCGACCTCAACTGGCGCGTGAGGTCATAGCTCGGGTATAATCCTCGGCTTGTTTTTTGCCCGCCAAGACCTTCAGTGGATAGGGTGTTATGTCCGGAAAAGCGCAACAGCAGTCTCGTATCAAAGAGTTGATCACCCTGGGTCGTGAGCAGAAGTATCTGACTTACGCAGAGGTCAACGACCACCTGCCCGAGGATATTTCAGATCCTGAGCAGGTGGAAGACATCATCCGCATGATCAACGACATGGGGATCCCGGTACACGAGAGTGCTCCGGATGCGGACGCCTTGATGCTGGCCGACGCCGATACCGACGAGGCAGCCGCAGAAGAAGCGGCTGCAGCGTTGGCAGCGGTCGAGACCGACATCGGGCGTACCACCGATCCCGTTCGCATGTATATGCGGGAAATGGGCACCGTTGAACTCCTGACCCGTGAAGGCGAGATCGAAATCGCCAAACGTATCGAAGAAGGCATCCGTGAAGTGATGGGCGCAATCGCGCACTTCCCTGGCACGGTTGACCATATCCTCTCCGAATACACACGCGTCACGAGCGAAGGCGGTCGTCTCTCCGACGTTCTGAGCGGTTACATCGACCCGGATGACGGCATTGCGCCGCCTGCCGAAGTGCCTCCGCCTGTCGACCCTAAAGCCGCCAAGGCTGAAGGCGATGACGAAGAAGAAGAAACGGCAGAGGCCACCGATGACGAGGAAGAGGTCGAAAGCGGCCCCGATCCGGTCATTGCCCAGCAGCGCTTTGGTGCCGTTTCCGATCAAATGGAAATCACCCGCAAGGCGTTGAAGAAATTCGGTCGCGACGACAAGCACGCCATTGCCGAAATGGTGGCCCTCGCCGAACTGTTCATGCCGATCAAACTGGTTCCAAAGCAGTTTGAAGGTCTGGTCGAGCGTGTTCGCGGTGCTCTTGAGCGTCTTCGCGCTCAGGAACGCGCCATTATGCAGCTGTGTGTACGTGATGCACGTATGCCGCGCGCCGACTTTCTGCGCCAGTTCCCGGGCCACGAAGTTGACGAAAGCTGGACTGACGCCCTGGCCAAAGGCAAAAGCAAATACGCTGAAGCCATTGCCCGCCTGCAGCCTGATATCCAGCGTTGCCAGCAGAAGCTGTCGGCACTGGAAGAAGATACCGGCCTGAAAATAGCCGAGATCAAGGACATCAACCGTCGCATGTCGATCGGTGAGGCCAAGGCCCGCCGCGCGAAGAAAGAGATGGTTGAAGCGAACTTGCGTCTGGTGATCTCCATTGCCAAGAAGTACACCAACCGTGGCCTGCAATTCCTCGATCTGATCCAGGAAGGCAACATCGGCTTAATGAAGGCTGTGGACAAGTTCGAATACCGTCGCGGTTACAAGTTCTCGACATACGCCACCTGGTGGATCCGTCAGGCGATCACTCGCTCGATCGCCGACCAGGCACGCACCATCCGTATTCCGGTGCACATGATCGAGACGATCAACAAGCTCAACCGTATTTCCCGGCAGATGTTGCAGGAAATGGGTCGCGAACCGACCCCGGAAGAGCTGGGCGAACGCATGGAAATGCCTGAGGATAAAATCCGCAAGGTACTGAAGATCGCCAAAGAGCCGATCTCCATGGAAACCCCGATCGGCGATGACGAAGATTCGCACTTGGGTGACTTCATCGAAGACTCGACCATGCAGTCGCCAATCGATGTTGCCACTGTTGAAAGCCTGAAAGAAGCGACACGCGAAGTGCTGTCGGGCCTCACCGCCCGTGAAGCCAAGGTTCTGCGTATGCGTTTCGGCATCGACATGAACACCGACCACACGCTTGAAGAGGTGGGTAAACAGTTCGACGTAACGCGTGAGCGGATTCGTCAGATCGAAGCCAAAGCACTGCGTAAACTGCGTCACCCGACCCGAAGCGAGCACCTGCGCTCGTTCCTCGACGAGTAATCGCATCTGCGAGTCAACAAAACCCCCGGCATGCCGGGGGTTTTGCATTTTTCGGTCCACAGTCATTACAAACCAGACGCAAATCTGATCGATTTCGGACTGCCAGACGTCGGTCGGATTGCAGGCCCGGAGTAATTGACCTACAACTATGTATCACAACAGACACGATACTTTAGGATTAACCCTTGGCCAGTGGCTTGCTGCCAAGGTCCTGTTACATCAGCGATGGTCAGACACGTACCTGAGCCACCTATGCGAGGAGTAACGATCAATATCAGTGACCGGGATGCACTGCGCCTGTCCGAAGGCAAGTTTGCCTCGGTTTTTGCTCAGTGCCCGGACGCGATGATCATCGCCAGTCTTGTCGACGGGCATATCCTGAATGCCAACGAGGCATTCGTGGAGCAGACAGGTATCGCGGTGGATGAAGCCATCGGCAAAACCCCCACTGAACTGGATCTCTGGGCAGTGCCCGGCATGGGGCCAAACATTCTGGTGCAACTGCAAAACGGTGATATCCATAATCTGGAAATACCTTTTCGACGCAAAAACGGTCAGACTTTTTCCGGCCTCATGTCCGCCCAGCCTTTCGACATGGGCGCAACGCCCGCACTACTGGTGATCGTTCGCGACATTACCCAGCTCAAACAAGCCCAGCAGCAATTGCAGCTCTCCGAAGAAAAGTTCGCCAACGCCTTCCATGCCACGCCTGACGGGCTGTCGATCACCCGCCAAAAAGACGGAATGCTGCTGGAGGTCAATGAAGGGTTCTGTCGCATTACCGGCTACAGCGAGCAGCACTGCCTTGAGCACTCAACGTTCGACCTCGGCGTGTGGGCTGACCTGAATGATCGCCACACAATGATTGAACGGCTTAAAAGCCACGGCCAGGTGCGGGATTTCAGAACCCGGCTTCGCGACGCCAGCGGTAATATCCGGATATGCGAAGTGTCATCGCAGCCGCTGGTGATCGCAGGTGAGGACTGCGTGCTGACAATCACGCGGGACATTACCCAGCACCAGCAAATGCAGGAAAAACTGCATCTGGCAGCAACCGTCTTCGAAAGCACCGCCGAAGGGGTGCTGATCACCGACACCGACCAGCGCATCACGGCGGTCAACCGCGCGTTCACTGAAATCACCGGCTACGGCGAGAGCGACGCTATCGGCCTGACGCCTCGCCTGCTCGCCTCAGGTCAGCATGACAGCGCATTCTACGCGTCGATGTGGCACCAACTGACCGCCGAAGGTCACTGGCAGGGCGAGATCAGTAACCGACGCAAGGATGGCGAGCTTTACCCGAGCTGGCTGACCATCAGCGCCGTGCGCAGCAAAGACGGCCTGCTGACGCATTTCGTTGCCGTATTCGCCGATATCTCCAGCCTTAAGCAAGCGCAGGCACGACTCGACTACCAGGCGCATCACGACCCACTCACCGGCCTGCCCAATCGAACCCTGTTCGAGAATCGCCTCCAGTCAGCGCTATTGCACTGCGAAGAGTCCGGCGGCCTTGGCGCAGTGCTGTTCCTTGATCTGGACCGCTTCAAGCACATCAATGACAGCCTCGGTCATCCGGTCGGCGATCTGCTGCTGAAAGGCATCGCTCATCGCCTCAAGGAGAGCCTGCGGGACATCGACACCGTCGCGCGGGTCGGCGGTGACGAGTTCATCGCTTTGCTGCCCGGCCTGCTGCAACCCAGCGACGCCCTGACCATCGCCAACAAACTGCTGGCCTGCTTCAACGCTCCCTTCGAAGCCGGTGAGCACGAACTGTTCATCAGCCCGAGCATCGGCAGTTGCCTGTTCCCTGACGACGGCACCGACGTCGCGACGCTGGTCAAAAACGCCGACGCCGCCATGTATCGGTCCAAAGCCAAGGGCCGCAACCGGGTCGAAAGCTACACCCGCGACCTGACCGTCCAGGCCAGCGAACGCATTGCGCTGGAGCAGGAACTGAGGCGCGCACTGGACCGCAACCAGTTCAGCCTGGCCTATCAGCCCAAGATCTGCCTGTTGACCCAAGCGCTGGTCGGTGCCGAAGCACTGATTCGCTGGAGCCACCCGACCTTCGGCGACGTGCCCCCGGAAAACTTCATCCCGCTGGCCGAAGAGAACGGCATGATCCTGCAAATCGGCGACTGGGTGCTGGAGCAGGCTTGCCGGCAAATGGGCAAATGGCGCAAAACCCGTCAGCCCTTCGGCCCCCTGTCGGTCAACCTCGCAGGCGCCCAGCTGCGCCAGCCAAATCTGGTCGAACACATCGAAACACTGCTCGCCGACAACGGCCTGGTGCCCGGCTGCCTGCAACTGGAAATCACTGAAAACTTCATCATGAGCCAGACGCAGGAAGCACTGGCCGTGCTGCACAAACTTAAGACCCTCGGCGTGCAACTGGCCATCGACGACTTCGGCACCGGCTACTCATCGCTGAGCTACCTCAAACGCCTGCCACTGGACATTCTCAAGATCGACCAATCCTTTGTCCGGGGCCTGCCCGACGACACCCACGACGCCGCCATTGTCCGCGCCATCATCGCACTGGGCCGAAGCCTGCAACTGACCGTGATCGCTGAAGGCGTCGAAACCCGCGAGCAGCAACAATTCCTCGCCAGCGAAGGCTGCGAACAGATGCAAGGCTACCTCACCAGCCTCCCCCTCCCCGCCGAAGAATTCAGCGCGAGGTTTCTTCTTATGAATCTTTCGGACGTTTCGGATAGCACAGCCGTGAAACCACCGTTATAATCCGCGACCTACTGAGGGCCCATAGCTCAGTTGGTTAGAGCAGAGGACTCATAATCCTTTGGTCCACGGTTCGAGTCCGTGTGGGCCCACCACATCCAAAGCCGCGCATTTCGCGGCTTTTTGCAGTCTGCGAGAAAAACAGCTGGACCAGTCCTATGGTCCACAGGTACAAAATCAGTACAGTGCCAAGACAACGGTACGTTTTTGGAGCAGAAATAAAATGGCCACCATCGTCAAAACAGACGCTGGCACTTGGAAAGCCCTGGTGCGGAAAACCGGCTGGCCCGCCAACGCGAAGACCTTTCGCACCAAGCGTGATGCCGAAGACTGGGCCCGTCGCACAGAAGATGAAATGGTCAGAGGCGTGTACATCCAGAGAAGTGGGTCCGAACGCATGACTCTGGCCATGGCATTAAAACGCTACCTGGCAGAGATCAGCCCAACGAAGAAACCGACGACTCAGCGCGCGGAGGCAACCAAGGCCAAACAGCTGATCAGCCATTTGGGGAAGTACTCAATGGCAGCGCTTTCTGCAGAAATCATCGCCAATTACCGAGATTCGCGCCTAGCCTCGATCACGCATCGCGGCAAGCCAACAAGCAACAACACTGTGCGCTTGGAACTTGCCCTTCTGAGCCACCTGTACACCGTGGCAATCCAGGAGTGGGGTTTGGGGTTAAGTTTCAACCCAGTGCTGAACATCCGCAAGCCAAGCCCCGGCCAAGGTAGAGATCGACGCCTTTCTGCCGAAGAGGAACGCCGGTTACTGGCCGCAGTGAATGCGCACAGCAATCCGATGCTTGGCTGGATTGTTCGAATCGCCTTGGAGACCGGCATGCGCTCGTCGGAGATAACATCGTTGCGCCGACATCAAGTCGATCTGAAAAAGCGCGTGGTGCGCCTCTCTGACACTAAGAACGATAGCGCCCGCACTGTGCCGCTGACCCGGCTAGCCACCGACACGTTCCAATTGGCGATGAGCAACCCTATTCGCCCAATCGATTGCGATCTAGTGTTTTTTGGGGAGCCTGGCAAAGACGATAAGCGCAGCGCGTATGCCTTTACCAAGACATGGGGCAAGCTGAAGACCAAGCTAGGAATGCCTGACCTACGCTTTCATGACCTTCGTCATGAAGCAGTCAGCCGGTTGGTAGAGGGTGGCCTTTCTGACCAGGAGGTTTCTGCCATCAGCGGGCATAAGTCGATGCAGATGCTCAAGCGCTACACGCATCTACGAGCAGAGGATCTGGTAGGCAAATTGGATAAGCTGGAGACAAGAAACTCCTAAATTGAGTAATTGCATCGGCTTGGCAACCCGTTCGCATTCGACGCGAGCAGTCATCTGTATTGCCATGACCGACAGAGAACGACCCAAAACCGCCTTCGGGGAGGGCAACTAACGGTAAAAAGCAGATGGTAGAGATCCTCATGACTTCGTAATGTGCTCGCCATCCAAGTCGAATTGCCTATAATCTGCTTGGCGTTCTTGCACAAGCATTGAGTCCAGACAAGGAGTTGGGAATGGGCAGAATTTTATATAACATAAGTAGCGTTTATAATTTACCGCTTTATGGTCGTTATTTTGTGCTAGTCATAATTCAGGCTTTATACAAATGAACGAAGAAGAGAAAACAGCTTCTCCAGCGAAAAAAATAACAATGGCCTTTATGCAAGAGGTGATGAATAATTATCTGGGCCCGCTTTGGCAATACGTACAACAAAATCCGAATCTCATCAAAACAGCCCCTGGTTTCCTATTAAAACCTGAGGAAATTGTTGTATACATTGGCCAAACTCACATCGCTGTAGAGTACATAGGATCTGAGATTGCTGAGAAGCTGAATTCTGACGGGTTACTGAACCTGAGATATCATGATTACTCGGTGAAAAAGTGCAATCTTTTCGAAAAAATCATTGGTTTTGAATATGACTCGACCGCAAGTCGTGTATCTTCAATGCCCTTGCCACCATTCAGTGAGGACCTAGTCTTCCCGACAAATAAAGGTTGGGAAAAACTCACAGAGTTGAAATGGAACTTTGCAGCTCAAAATAGCATTATGGGTTTTAACGTACCAAGCCCAGAACCTATGAAAGGGCAATTTACCAGAATCGTAAACGGAATGTTTTTCGACGCTGACGACTCTGGATTGAGGACCAGACATATAAAGTGGCTAGATTTCTTCCCTATCCATTTTGATAGTAGCGATGAAAAATTTGATCGCATCGGCTTCAATCTAGAGGAAATTAGAAAACTTGTAGAGTATGATGCTCACTACTCTTACCCTATGCCGGATGACTACAAATATATTCAGCTACCGAAAATAAATAGATTCATCGAAGTATGGGGGAGTTCCAAAAGCACGGAGCCTCATATAACTTCTCACTTATCTAAAGAAGAAAATAAATTTATACTAACAATGAAATTTGGAGCAAAGGATGTGTTTTCTGAATTGATTTGCGAATGGCAGAGCGAAAAAAGGAATGCTATAAGACCAGATTTTTTTGTTCTGCAGCCCAACGGTTACGCAGACATTGTCGAATTCAAACTTCCCGAAATTGACAAAGGCTTCATTGTCGGCGGTCAAAACAGAGAAACATTTTCTTCGTGGCTAAATTCATATATTTCTCAGACCAGGGTGTACGCTACCTACTTTGATGATCCGAACAATCGAAGATGGTTTGAAGAAAAGTATGGATTTAAAGTTCACAAGCCTCGCAGATGGCTCGTCGTAGGACGCAGAAGCGATTTTGAGTCTGATGTATGGCGGGAAATCATGTCAGATCATCAGGGCTTAGAGATAATAACTTTTGACGATTTGATAGATGGAGTTGTAGTGCAGTTCTATAAATGAAAGGCATTGAGGAATCAAAAAATCGTACGCAGTGCTTTAGGTCGGAGTCGGCCGAAAGGATAGAATAAAGTGCGATGCTTGGGATGAGCTAATATTGAACGGGGAGCTGGTCATGCTTGCAATGAAAATAAAGCTGACGCATTGGGTTTTGGTATTTTCTTCCAAGTTCCCTTGGCTTGTGCCGAGACTTTTGCGATTTCTCGGACAGAATTATGGCAAGCAAGATAGCGAGGTGATGCGTGAGATTTATAACGAAGAGAATCGGATTAAAACTGCCAGCATTTTTGAAGGCCGTGTTTCTTGGAAAGGTATAAGCTTTGTTGCGGAAATTGGAAGCGAGGATTTAGGGAGGCGCTGATTTATTCGATTTTTCGTCCCTGCAACGCTCTGGAGGCCTTGATTTATCTGGGGGCAACAGCTGGGTTTTAGAATAAATCAGCGTCTCCTTAGGAAAAGTCCACAAGTGGATGAGTGGCCAACCACGCGCAGGAGGAAATTACAGTTCGACACACGAAGAGGGTATAAAGAGCAAGAATTTGATTGGTGCCAGTTACAACAACTTAGGCTTCGTGTCTTTCGATCGCCCAACGATATTCTCAGTGGGGAGCATAAGTATTGCACCTCAACTTCCTAAAAGCTGCTACATAAGTCTTCTGAGGTTGAAAAACGGGGCTTGCTATATCTCTCTTTATGTGAAGCTTGATGACTCTGTCAAGTCGCTAGTTTCTGACGTCGACGTTCGCCACATTAGTCGATACAAAGTATTTCAATCGTTCAACCCGTTCTCCCCAAGATTTGCAATAACTGAACATCACGACAGAAGGTCTGTAATTGAAAAATTCTTATACAGAAAGGCAAATGAAGTAGTAGGTGAGGCTAAGCAAGCGGTCGAAGCGATGCTAGAAGCTTGGGGTGTAAAAAGGAAAGTTGATGAGTTTTCGTTGGTTGCCGATTTTTTCAGAGAGGGTACAGGCTCTTATTTTGATGAGCTTTCACTATCGGAAAGCGACGAGGCCAGCACTTCTATTGTAGTAATTGAACGTCACAGAGGCCGTTTTTTAATCAGCCCATTGAGCGAAGACACATCAGAGGAGTACATAGAAAACTACATTCCAAGCCAATTTGGAGTAGATGCATTTTTTTTGAAGAGCCAAGTGAGCTTAGATACTGAAAGCTATCGCCGCTATGATTTTAAGTCAATTGGGATTACTGATAATTACACCTATACAGCAATCCTGGCGGAAATATACTCACGCTTCCAGCGATGCACGAGCAAAGTAAGCCCTGTCTTTTTAAGCCACAATAAAAAAGAAGAGCGCGATCTAAAAAAATTGCTTGATGCAGGAGTTGAACTGAACGTAATTGAGGAAAGATTGACTGCTGTTGAAGAGGGGTTGCACTGGTGTGAAGAAAGATATCGCAAGTTTAATCGCGATAGAATACGTGCAATTCGGTCCCACGTGTCTTCTTTTCGGAAGGATGTAGAAAGGCGTCGGGACTTGAATAATGGGAAGCTGCAAGTAAAAAACTTAATTTGGATGCGGCGCTACTCGATAATGGTGTTTCTATTTGTGCTGGTTCAGATTACCTTATCCCTGCTCAATGTTGATTGGACGGATGCTGGCAGAAGTAAAAATCCGATTTATATCAATCTTTTCCATAATACTAAATGAATTTAATTCAGAGTGCCGATAAGACAGTAACACATAAAAATCTCTGTAAGTACTGGGACACGATGGCCCCAGCAACCGCGATTTTAGCTACTAGGGAGGCGCTGATTTATTCGATTTTTCGTCCCTGCAACGCTCTGGAGGCCTTGATTTATCTGGGGGCAACAGCTGGGTTTTAGAATAAATCAGCGTCTCCCTAGCTACTGGTGAGACGCTGTTTTTGGTCGATCTTCGCCAGTCGTCAATACGCTGTGCGTTGATCAGATCGGATGCAAATTTTCGCTCAACACGAATGCAATTTACTGGTCGGTGGCCGTGCAAATGAGTGGTCAATGCAATTACGCACGTGGCCCGACACCATCGTCACTAAGCAAAGCATCAGCCGCTTTTGCCCCGGCTGAAAATCCGCCGGGACAAAAGCGGCTAGCACTTTGATTTCGCATGCTCAGAGATCCCCATCAGACGTACCAGTCCGTCAACTGTACCTTTGCTAAGACCCACTTCCTTAGCGATTACCGTGATCGATAGCCCTTTCATGGCGGCATCCCTTATCGCCTTTCTAATTGGTTCTGGAACCTGCGCCTCGCCGGTTAGCGGGTTGATGTAGCTGCCTGCATGGTGTGTATTCATCAATAACTCTAGGCTTTTCTTGGCTTTTGATATCGCCTGACGCGATATTCCCAATCGCCTCGCCATCTCTGATTGGCTGATGCCCTCTTCGTGCATGAGCCAAACTTTTTCGCGTAGCCCAAGTGATGAGGGCTTACCTGTCGTCACAACGTGCAAGCCTGAGTGCACCTGGTCATAGGCGAGCTTTCTTATTTCCTGGATATCAGGGGAGCTGGGAGGCAGAAAATTGAACGCAAACTCAGATCTTCCCGACCTGCCGAGTGCAGATAGATGATTATGAAACGCAACCTTGTAGCGTAAGTCGGCATGGTATTTAGCCGATCCGGGCTTGTGTACGGCGCAGTACCGGTAGCTTAGGTTCCCCGCCACGATTTTCTCGATACGAAACCGCTCGAATACGACGCGTAGCTTTGCAGCCTCTGCTTTCGATATCAAAGTACTGGATGGAGAAAGCTTGAGGCTGCTTTCCAGCATCCAAGCGTCTGCTAGTCTGGCGTCCTGTTCTTCAGCAGAGAGCTGACACTGACCTGAACGGACAATTTCGCCCACCTCGTAACGCTGCTGAGCTACAAGCTCCTGCAGTCTGTTGGACCGAATGCTTACACGCCAACAAAGCTCACAGTAACCGCCATCCTGTGGACGGGTCCGGTCATCTATAGCGGCATCAAAGTCTCTCAATGCCTTTGTACGCAGGGGTCTGAAGTGGCGCATCAATCGAAACAAGTCACGTATAGATTCCAAAGCCCCGCAAAGCGATTCCGCACCCTCGAACGGCGCCCCGTTCGGGCTAAGCAAACTACGAATGGCGAACTCAATATTTGAGTCCCAGCGATCCAAGTTCTGGAGCTGCCAGTCGATCTCCGGCATATTTTTTGGTCTATCGGATATAACATCGCGAGCCAGAATATCAGCCATCTGAGCGCCTCCACCTGCCTCAGCGCTCGCAACGTAAGGAGCTGCATAAAATGGAGGTGAGGTATGGGCCATTTCCGACAGCCGAGCACCAGTCAGCAAACTCTTGGCCCACTCGCCCTCGTAGCCAGCTAGGCATTGATCAAACGGCGCATCCAAATTCGCCCTCACCAAAGGCCAGATGGGATAGCGCCTGGAGGTTAGGCTTGAGGATGCGTTAAGCCGGCCTAACACCGCTCTGTAGCCAGCAGCAAACTGGACTGAACAACGAGGATCGTGATCGTAGATGTTGAGCAAATTCGTCAGATAACCAAGGCGCGCCATGTCAACCTAGAAGTTAAAAACATTCGCCTCATTCTAGACGTAATTACTCGTAATGTTCTACCTACGTTACTCACTGTAGGCAAAGAAACATGACAACCGAAGAGCTAATTCTGACCAGCAACGGGGGCTCTCCCCTACTCTCACTATCGCAAGTCGCAGAGATCCTTCATCGCAGCCCTGAGGGTTTGCGCATCACATTATCGGGGGACAACGAAATCGCCCGAAACTTGAAACCCTGCAGGATCAAAATTGGTCGGCGCGTCTATTTCCGCGTAGCTGGCATAGCTCGCTTTATCGACGAAGCGTAAGACTAGCCTGTGTCCGCAGTGACCAAACTATCGCGACTAGTGGAACGGGCTTCCAGGCTCCCACCTACTCCGACGGTGGTATCACTAGAACCGGTCCGGTCTGAAAAGGTGCTGACAAGCTGGCCAGACGAAGTGAGAGGCGTACCCAATGTCACTCTCCGGTCTGCGCTTTTCGGGTCCAGTCGCTCCGCTAGCAACGCCTTCCTACAGCGCGCTGAAATTTACACTCAGAGGCCTACGCAAATGAGATATTCGGGACCACGGTTGGACCAGGGCGATTTAGATGTCTGGATCACGTTGTTGCATATCGCTCGCCAAAAGCAGATGGGGACATCGTTTAAAACCAGCGCATACGAGCTTCTGAAACTACAAGGGAAGACGGATGCCGGGAGTAATAGGAAAACTCTCTACAAGCGTTTGTTCCGGCTGGCAGCAGGCACGCTCGAGATAAGTGCAAAGTGTCATTCCTATACGGGAGGTCTGATTGACTCGATCCATAGAAACGATCAGGAGCAGAAGCTGGTTATCACGCTGAACCTTGAGCTCTCTAACCTATTCGGGCCAAATGACTTCACCCACATCGATTGGTCCGTCCGCAGGACTTTGAACTCTAAACCGCTAGCACAGTGGCTACATGGGTATTTCTCCACCCATGCTGAGCCCTACCCTGTATCAATTGGCACACTGATGATGATGGCAAGCAGCATCAATAGCTCTGCGTCCAGCCGTGAACAGAATCTTCGAAGAGCATTGGACGCGCTTAAGGACGCGAGCAATCTGCATGGACAGACGTTTAGCTACGAAATCAGCAGTGGCAACGTGTATGTCACAAAAACCCCAACCAGTAGCCAAGCCAGGCATATTGCGAGGAAAGCCAGCGGCTATGAGAGCAAACAATAGTACCGTAGCGTTGGATAGATGTACCGTAGCATTGGCTAGAAAATACCGTAGCGCCGGCTAGCAAATACCGTAGCACTGGATAAGTTACCCACAGGCCTAACTGGCTACAAGCCGTGTCCCTTGAGGGCTGCGCAGATAATGCACGCCCCCTTAATCCTTTTTAATCATCCTAATACAGCTTGGAGGCCACAATGATTGAGGTCGAAGCAGGTCGCGGCTACGTATACACTGATCTTAGCGACCCAGAAGCGGAGGAAATGCTGGTCAAAGCACAAACGGTCTCCTCAATAATCCGACTCATCGAGGAAAAAGGGCTGTCACTTGGTGACGCTGCACGACTGGCGTGCGTTCCACAGGTGCAGTTAAGCAAGCTTCTGATCGGTCGCTTTCAAACTAACGCCCTGAGCGATTTGGAAGAGATGCGCAAAAAAATCCGGGATGGCAAAAACACATGACGAACGTATCTATCGAGCAGTCCAGCTACTGGCGCGACTATTTCATAACCCTGGACAAAACCCCGCTCAGCCTTGCCATTTGGCGAGGAATTTTCGATGATTCAGAGCTTTGTGAATTTAGCACGCTACCAAAAGAATCCCTCGAAGATGCACTCCAGAGGCATCGGCGCAAGTTGGAAGCCATGCTGCAGGCCCTCGAGGAAATCAATCTTCCTGAATTGGAGTGGCTACCGCCCAAGGTGCGGCAACAGCTAGAGATGTGATAGCCAAATCCCGTCAGCGTTCGATGTCCGCCTCATTGGAATTCTGCTCTTTCGCAAGACGACGTGTCTCGGCGTCGGACCTAATCTGGTCAAGCGTTTTAGACACACTGGGACGGTCGTGTTCGGGCTTTAGCGCCTGATCCTTGAAGTGACCTCGCTCCATTGCCCTGGCTCGCATTTGCTCAATGCTGGAAACGTTATGACCATGTACATTGCCGCGATC
Source organism: Pseudomonas cannabina (assembly GCF_900100365.1). Classification (NCBI taxonomy): domain Bacteria; kingdom Pseudomonadati; phylum Pseudomonadota; class Gammaproteobacteria; order Pseudomonadales; family Pseudomonadaceae; genus Pseudomonas; species Pseudomonas cannabina. The sequence continues at coordinate 3,938,939 of NZ_FNKU01000001.1, forward strand.
TAGTGCCTTTCCACTGCGCGCCGACTGGGCGTTCATCTGCTCCATCGCGCTAGGTACGCAGGCACTTCCCTCCTCCCTCTCCCGCTTCAGTTGGTTAATCAAGCGATCTCCTTCATCGCTTCGCGCTTGCTCCATCCTACGGACCTGATCGCGGATGTTCTTCTCTTGGTCTGATCGTTCTTTTTGAGCTCGCAACTCTTGAGCTGACTTTTCCGACTGCGGGATTTTGTCGATCTGTCGCATGGTTTCAAGATTCTCGCGGCGCTCATTTTTTTGGGAGAGCCCGGTAGCGATTCGTCCAGCCTCTTCTCTACTCATTCGCTCAGCTCTTTTTTTATCAGTAGAAGTACGATTGGAAGTATTTGACATGTCGCTTTGCCTCTCGACCGGACCGGCCGCAATGATGGTCTGTTGCGGGCTACCGCCCGAGTTTTTTTGCACGTGGGTTCGTCGCTCACGCTCTTTCTCAAGGCTAATAATCTCAGCCCCAACGCTCGGAACTTCGCGCCGTAAATCATCACGAGATCGGGAAAGCGCTGCTCGGGCCTGTCGGAAGTCGATCACCTTTGCGCGTAGCAATGGATCTCTCCACTCGCTCGGCAAATATTTCCGTTCTGGGGTTAACCCAGTATTTCTTTCGGCATGGCTGCGCATATCGATCCTCTTTGCAGACCCCGCTCGTTGCAGATGCGTATTGCAGCTTGTCTCCCAGCGATAGCGCAACTGACGTAACTCCGTCTTGCGTTCCGTCGCACTCAGTGTGAGTCCAGCACTTGGGCCATAGCCTTTACGAGCGCCACCATTAGCTGGATTTTTGGAGTTGTAACGTTTGAAGTACTGCTCAGGATCACGTGTATAGCCATCACACTGCCTCTCACTGAACATCAAATGCAGATGAGGCTGCTCGTTGCCGTCGGCTGCTTTCGGCGAGTGAATTGCCCACTGATACGCGTGGCGCGTTCCTATTTCCTGGCGTACAAAGTCATGTACTAGGTCAATGCGCTGCTGTGGTGAAAGCTCACGAGGCAACGCTATTTCCATCTCGCGATAAGTAGTGCCATTTTTTCGCTCATTCGCGTCGGCGGCATTCCAAAACTCTTGGGGACAATGCTGAGCCCAAGCCGGCATGTTCCCGGACTCGGTCGCCTCCAGTTTTTCGTTTCGATCTAGCCGCGCGGCGTACTTACCTTCACGGGCGATATAGGCCGCATGTGGCCCAGCCTTCCCGACCTTTCCCACCTTCATGCTTAAACGGCCAATAGCCATCTGCGGATTACCTCATGCGTCTAAATTTTCGCGCCCGCGAAAATATGCCTTGGCACTACGCTTTTTTTTTCGCGCCCGCGAAAATTCTGCTTTTGATTTTCGCTTCTGCCCCCGGCAGGGCGCGCTGTTTCTGAGGAACGAAGAAACAACTAAGCGCGCCTTCCAATACTGGAAGGATAAAGCAGTTCGCGCGCACATCAAACATATAATAGTTATAATTAGAACCCTAAAAGCAAACTTAGCGTAATTAAGCGAAATGAAAGATAAATGGCTTAGCGATAGGATTCTTCACATAAAAAATCTGAAATCACCAAGTGATCAACAGCGATTACTCCTGATGCTTTTAGAAAAAACCTCTCGAACAAATGACGAGGAGCGAAAACTCAGTTTTCTCATCAAGGCCGAGTGGGCAGAAGCCAAGGCACAGAAGGCCAGAAGCGATGTAGCTCGTATTGTTAATGCAGAAAAAGAATCTGCACGTAAAGCCAGGGACCGCGAGCTTTATCAAGCAGCCGGACTGCTCATACTGGCAGGCTTGGTTGATACAAAGACAGGAAGTCCTCTTTTGGATCGTGGTGAGCTCTTGGGCGCCCTTGTGGCAATTGAAGAAACGGCCGTAACCGATGCAGTGCGAGTCGACTGGAAAAGAACAGGAGATGCACTTATGGCAAGTCGGGAACGACCCAGAAAAAGCTGAGTAGCGCCCCGTCCACACGTCAATAAACCTAGGGAGGCGCTGATTTATTCGATTTTTCGTCCCTGCAACGCTCTGGAGGCCTTGATTTATCTGGGGGCAACAGCTGGGTTTTAGAATAAATCAGCGTCTCCTTAGGGAGGCGCTGCAAAAATAGCCAACTGTCCCCACCCTTGGCACACTAAGTTCCTTCAACAGCCTCCCTCTCCGTGAGCGTTACGCGCGTGCAGAAGACCTTCTCCGAACTCGAATATACCGGCAAGAAAAAGCAGACTCGCCGAGATCGCTTCCTGGCTGACCTTGAACAGTTGGTGCCCTGGGCCCTGCTGGAGGCGCAAGTGGCGCCGTTTTATAGCAACACCGCAGGCAAGCGCGGACGCCCTGCGATAGGGGTGTCGCGCATGTTGCGCATGTACGTCGTGCAGCAGTGTTTCGGTTTCTCCGATGAAGGTTGCGAAGATGCCGTCTACGACAGCCAGGCCATCCGCGGTTTTATGGGTATCGACCTGGGTCGCGAGTCTGCACCGGATGCCACCACCTTGCTGCGTTTTCGCCGCTTGCTGGAAGTCCATCAGCTAACCCGGCTGCTGTTTGAAACGATTAACCAGCATCTGGCCAGCCGGGGGCTGCTGCTCAAGGAAGGCACTATCGTCGACGCTACTCTGATCGCCGCGCCGCCCTCGGTCAAGAACCGAGAAGGCAAGCGTGATCCTGAGATGCATCAGGCCAGGAAAGGCAATCAATGGCACTTTGGGATGAAGGCCCACATTGGTGTAGACGCCACGTCGGGGCTGGTGCACAGCGTAGTAGGGACGGCCGCTAACGTGGCGGATGTCACCCAGGTTGGCCAGTTGCTTCACGGTGACGAAACCTATGTTTCGGGTGACGCTGGATACACCGGTGCGGCCAAGCGACCGGAGCATGCTGAACGGGACGTTATCTGGTCGATTGCAGAACGGCCAAGCAGTTACAAGCAGCACGGCGAAGGCAGCGTGCTGTATCGGGTCAAGCGCAAAATTGAATATGCCAAGGCGCAACTGCGTGCCAAGGTCGAGCACCCCTTCCAGGTAATCAAGGTGCGCTTCAATCATCGCAAGGTTCGCTACCGTGGGCTGGAAAAGAATACAGCGCAGTTGTTCAGTTTGTTTGGGTTGGCCAATCTGATGCTGGCCAAGCGGTATTTACAACAGACGGCAGGATAAATCCGTCTGAAAGGCGGGACTGGCCCGCCTTTCAGCAAAATGAGGGCAGAAATCTGCTCGAGAAACGTAAAATAAGGCCGGCAGGTTGAAAAAAACCGGCTTGGAAATGGGGACGGTGCGAACGGGTTAATTGTTCAGCGTCTCCTTAGCGAAAAGTAAATTTTTTGATGATCCTGTATCGAAGGTAAGGCACTGGCTTTTACATCGAGAGCAAAAAATGATGCGAGCAGTCATTGGTCGAAAATATGAGGATGTCCTAGACCCGCAAGTATATTGGATTGCAGGTACTGATAATGAGCATGACGGCTTATCAGATGACCAAATCGAAAGAATGGCCCAGCGGCTCTCGCTGTCACAAATAGGTGTGTTTCTCGCTCAACGTATCTGGGCAAAGCGAACCTGGCTAGTCGTCCCAATGCTGATGATGGCTGGGCTGCTAATTACTTACATGCTGGTGAATGCAGCTGGCACTACAACAAGCGACAAGCTTATTCCCTTGGTGCTGACAGGCACCGTCTGGCTCAGCTTTTTTCTGTGTTGTTCCGCAACAATATTCGGTCCACTGATTGCCCAGTTATTCCTGCCAAAAATGCCAGTGCGTCAGGATGAAATCGACTCAGTGAAAAGCGTAATCAGTCGCTGCGTCATTCGTGATTTAGAGCCAGAAACTCCGCTCGATCTGAAAGACCGTGCCCGACTATTGGTAACTGATTCCGACGGCCAATCTGTAGCGGGGCAAGTACTAGCTACTGACCTCGAGTTTTCAGCCGTTCGCGCAGAGTGGATGATCACTAAGGCTGTGCTCGTGCTGATGGGCTTAGTCATGCTATCTCCAGTCCTCGCGACCTCATCGCCCATGCTTGCGGTCTTGGATTATTTCTCCCTTTTGGTCTGGCAAAAAATGGCGTTCTGGATTCCTCGCGATCACGAGCAATCCAGATCTGGGCAGCAGGAAAAAGATTCGTCCGTACTCTTCTTCGCACTGAAGGTCGTGATCATCCCACTGCTAATAATTTTTGGGCTCTCAGCGTCCTATCGAGAGCACCTGGATGCTTTTGTTCGGCTGGACGCACAAGTGATTAACTGGGTCTACGTTATCGGGATGTGGGCTTTCGCGATCTATCTCACCTTCACGGCCAAATCTCCACTTAAGGTTCGCGCAATGCTGCTCGATCAAGCAGTGCGTGAAAGTGGTACGGAGCTATTAGTCGACAAGGTCGGACGGGCGTACTTCCAGCATCTTGAGGAGGCACGTACTGAGCAGATCCGAAACGCCAAAAAGGATGGCTCTCCGTTTATCCACCTTGGAACCAGTACTGGTCTCCTAGCGCAACGACGTGACCCACTATCGCCTACTGAGGCCGGCATCCCGTTCGGCCTGTCAGTAACGGACTTGGCTACCCACGTCGGCGTATTAGGAGCTAGCGGCACAGGTAAAACCTCCGGCGTCATTCGCCCCCTTACCAAACAATGGATTGATGGCGATCTAGGGGGGCTTCTAGTACTCGATGGCAAAGGAGCACTGCCCCTCGAATTTGACGGAACAGAAGGATACACACTCATCAGCCCGGATCACGGCCCGTTCAATCCAATTTCTGGTATGACGCCAGATGCATTGGCTGATGTGCTCCCCGACGTATGCGACGACGGAAAAGGGGATACATTCTGGCGTGACTCTGCACGCCTCATGCTGCGCATGGCGGCGATCTTGGTAGAAGCCCATCACAACCTGCCATACACGCTGACGCAGATCCAACAGTTCTGCTTAGCCAGCCACCAAGAGCGCGCGGACTGGCTCGATCCTATTTCTAACGAAATTGACGGTAATGGCCGCCTGCTTGCCGCAGCTCATTACTGGCTGCTGGAGTACCCCGATTTTCCGGAGAAGACTGCCGGCTGTATCAGCAACATGCTTCGAACCTGGCTGGGCAACATCCTGCTTCAAGAGAAGCTTGGTCCGTGGGTCAACACAACTGACACTGAGTTCAGAGTTGAAAATGTGATGACCGGTCAGAAAATTGGGCTTCTGCTACCAGAATCGGAATATGGCATTGGCGGGGTGGCCATCTCAGCTATATGCATGCGCAGAGTCTACGATGCGGTGAAAAAACGCGGCGACACCTGGCAGGGCTTGGAAGGCCATAGGCCTGTTCTGCTCGCCGCTGACGAGGTTCAGAACCTGTTGACCAAAGCGGATCTGGAAACTGTTCCGGTCGCACGCAGCCTAGGGCTGTATCTGATGTTTGCGACACAAAACGTCGACGGTTTGTATAAGCGCTTGGAGCGCGACGGCGCGGTACAGATGCTCGGCAACCTTGCCAGCATCATAGCCTTAGCCCCCCGTACAGATGACTCAAACAGCTACGTTTCCAAGCGGGTCGGTAATGTATGGAAGGCTTCGACACAGAGCTTTCAGGGGCTACCTGACGCCGCCAGCGATTTTGGTCTGTACGCTAACTCTGGTACTGGTCAAGCAATGCAGTCGACCACGCTGCATCGCCAGAATCGCTTCGGCGCGCCACGGCTATCTTATGCGATAGGACTCTGGCATCGTCAGTGGACTCCCAAAGCTATGAACTGGCTGGATGGAATGGTGGTGCCTGATGATCCAAATCAGGCACCACCGCGACCAGCACTCCAGCTAGAGCTATCCCCACTCATCTCGCCCGATGAGATCGACACCCTCTTGGCCATACCAGGTACCGCTATCGCAGTCATCAACCGCGGACGAATCCAACGCCGTGATGTGATCCGCCTGTATCCGAAACAAACGGGGGATGCAGCATGAAAACTACCGAAATCTATATGCCGTTGATGCGTGAAGCGGAGGGCCATTGGTATTGGCCAGGGTCAACTTCCCCGGCGACCTTGCTAGCCTTGGCTCTGCTATTGGCCGCATTCGTTTATGGTTACCGGTACCCTGCGATGAAAGCGGACGAAGCGATTCAACGCATTGAAGCCGTGAACCAGTTGATCGACCAATCGGCGCAACACACACAGGCAGCACTCTCACGCCTCCAGGGCTTGATGGCAGACCAACCTGAATGGCTGCGACAAGTGGCGACCGCACAAACGACTGAACTTCAAGCCCAGCTGTCCTTGGTCAAGCCCTTGAGTAAGGAGCAGATACTTCAGAAAGCGGTAGTGCAGCAAGAACAATACGATCAGGCTCAACAAGTGATCGCAGCTTCGCCATTTAAAGGGTTAACGAAACTGCAGATACCGCTGAGCGCTGAAGGGAAAAGATATCTCGATGCTCTTGAGGTTAAACGCCCCTCACGATTTGAGTACCAAAGGCTTTCAGACGGATTGCTTGATGCGCTGCCTGTACTGCAGGAAGGATTCCAGCTCCAGGCCCAGACAGAGAGCATGGTTCATCGCCTGGATGTGCAACTGAACGGCGACAAGGCAGGCGTGCCCGGGCCAGCAGCAGAGCAAGCTTCCGATTATGACGGTGGAGAACAGCTGTACGAGCGGCAGCAGCCCAAGCCTAAAGCTCCCATTGACGAGCTCAGCAGCGCAATCCGTAAAGCAGAGCGAAACGCAGAAAAGCAGAAACAACAGGCAAAGTTGGAAGCTCAGAATCAGGCACGTCAGGCAGAGAGAGACGCCCGACAAGCAGAGCTGCAGGCGGAACGTGAGCAACAGAAAGTACAGCGTCTATCTATCCAACGCCAACGGGACACTGATCGCCAAGCCAGCGTAGCTGCCGAGGCTACACGCCGAGCAGAGCAAGATTCAGAGCGCCGACTAGCTGCGGCAAAACGCCAATCGGAAGCTGCAGCCGAGGCGAAACAAAGAGAATGTACGGCCAGCATCATGACAAGAGCCAGATGTGCGGCCCAAGGTTACAACCCGCTAACGGGGGCTAGAAATTGATAGCCGTCACAGAGCGATTTGCTGTATCTACTTTCGAAAGATCTCCTCATTTTCGCGCGCGCGAAAATCACAGAGGATTCAAAACCTAATCTTCGCGATGTAAGCGAACGGCAAACACGCATACCGGCACAGGTCATCGACAAAGACATCCCGACTGCCGGGCTGATGGCCCAGGTGATGATCGCGAAATACGCCGATCATTTACCGCTGTACCGCCAGGAGCAAATCTTCGGTCGGGCCGGTCTTGCGATACCTCGCTCAACGCTCGCCAGTTGGGTCGGCGTTTGCGGTGTGCAATTGCAGCCGCTGGTCGACGCAGCGGGCAAATGGAATCGGGGAGTTGTTGCCGCATCGGTGGCAACCCGCTTAGTTGCGCAAGAAGGGATGCCCGGAAGCTTATTCGAATTCGATAGGTACGATCACTACACAAGTGATGGCCTTTGGCTAGAATGCCCCCACCCAGAACAGGGCTGGCAACTTCGTGACATACGTTGCTACCCCGATTACAAGGAAGACTCTATGCCCATGATCGCCAATGACCCCACTACCCAGCTTGCATTCTCTGTATATGAGAACAAGGGAGTGTACGCGTTACTCCTAGGCTCAGGAGTATCCCGCGCCGCCGGTATTCCAACCGGCTGGGAGATCACCATGGAGCTAGTCAAACGTGCCGGTATTGCCTCAGGTGTCGGCGAGCAAGAGGATTGGTATGCTTGGTATCTAGGTCAGACAGGAGAGCAGCCTAACTATTCCACTCTGCTGGAGACCTTAGCGGGCACGCAGAGCGAACGCAGAGCCATTGTGCAGAGCTTCCTTGAGCCTACAGCCCAAGAGCTGGAGGACGGTTTAAAAGTACCCACCAGGGCTCATCGAGCTATCGCAGAAATGGTGCGTGCTGGACACGTGCGGGTCATTGTGACCACCAACTTCGACAGGCTGATGGAAAACGCACTGCGTGATGCCGGCATCGAGCCCACTATCGTGAGTTCGGTCGACACCCTGGCAGGAGCAGAACCGCTCGCCCATTCCCAGTGCTTCATCCTCAAAATCCATGGCGATTACAAGGACGCCCGGATTCTAAATACGGATGTTGAACTGGGCGACTACCCCACTGAATTCAACACTCTGCTCGACCGCATAATCGATGAGTTCGGGTTGATCGTCGCCGGCTGGTCAGGAGAATGGGATCACGCCTTGAGGGCCGCGTTTCTACGCGCCCCTTCCCGACGCTACCCAACCTACTGGCTCGCCCGAGGAGGTGTGTCTGAGCGCGGCCAAGAGTTGGTCGCACGACGCCGCGCTTCGGTGGTTAGTGGGACTGATGCGGATACGTTCTTCGATGCCCTTAACCTGAAGCTTGAGACCATTCAAAAATCCCGCCAGCCCAATCCGGCGAGCGTCGAGCTGATGATCGCCATGGCAAAACGCTTCATGGACCGGCCTGAACACAGAATCCAGCTCGACGACCTAGTCACGGCTCAAACTCGACAGAGTATTGCTGATTTTGTACCTCTATTTGCAGGACAGGGTGATGTGAGAACCCAGGCGTTCAGTGATTGGGTTCCAGAGTACGAGGCTATTGCAGAACCAATCGCACGCCTTGCTTCAGTGCTAGGTCGATGGGGCACAGGTGATGAGCTGAGTCTCGTACTGGATGCCGTTAAAGGACTATATGCAGAAGCTCATAGGGAGCAGGCTGGCTATACCCATTGGCTCGCCCTGAAGAACTACCCAGCTGCGTTGGTCGTTCTTGGCTATTCACTGGGCCTGACCCGTGCAAATCGCCTTGACGTTCTATATACCCTGCTCAATTCAACCGTCATTAACCGCCGTGAGCAACCAGGATTGATTGGTTATGAGTTGTCACCGTTCTATTTAGAGGCCGGCAACGGGCTGCTGGCGCACTGGAAAACCTTAGAGGATCAGAGCAACGCCCGTACACCGCTATCCAATCGCCTGGCCAGCCTCATTACCTGCAAATGGGCACCCTCGTTCGCCGGAGTGCAGGATCCCGAGCTGCTGTACGAGCGTTTCGAGTTTCTGAACCTGCTGTTCTTCGCTCAAACGAACGGCGTCAATGAAGAAGAGCTCAATAATCGAATCCAGCAGAGTCAATTTCGAAACATCGCGATGGGTCGTCTGTCGTGGCACTCGGAGACAATCTCGCGCTTTGCTCAGGAATACTCTACGCCGGAGTTCAACGCGCCCTTGCTTGCTGCCGGCTTTGCCTATGGCAGTGAGAGCTACCTCCAGCGTTTCTTAGAAGGATTAGGCCGAATGAGCAGGTGGTAAAGGCGCTCCAAGGCTTCCCTAAAATCAGATCATGGATCACTGCTCATAGCGACCCGCAACCGTTAGGGTAAGCGTCAGCCGAGCGTGGACACCGTTCGTTTACTTCGCGGTGAACAAATAGTGCACACAGCTCGTTTGGAAGCCCAACAAGATGCTTCCAAATGAGCTGGTGAGATCCAGGGTGACTTGTCGCGCTGGATATCACCAGCAGCCAAGTATTTTCGCGCGCGAAAATACTTGGGGTTGGGAGTTCTTCATCACGGCGAGATCTCGATTCATCTAAACGACTCCATAGATCAGAGCAGCTCAACGCTAGCCGTTTCTGATAGCCCGATCTCGCTGGTTCTGGTTGAACGCTGATCTGAGAAAGACTACGAAGCGTGCTGCGAGCCTTATCTAGCTTGGAGAGCAGATAACTTAGGGAGACGCTGATTTATTCTAAAACCCAGCTGTTGCCCCCAGATAAATCAAGGCCTCCAGAGCGTTGCAGGGACGAAAAATCGAATAAATCAGCGCCTCCTTAGGATCGCGGGTCTCCACTCAGTTTCTCACAAACGCATACTGATACTCGTTCAGCTCATTAGAATTACGAGCGATTAATTTCAACTCAGAGCAGCTACCAATTGCCTCTGCGAAACTAGACCCAACGGCCATAGGCAGGTAAAAATAGTCACCATACATCTGCGGAGGAATACCCCATATCATCCCTCCAAGGTACTTCCCATACTCCTTGTCGGGAAAAATCCTAGCCAGTGAGCTAGGTAAACTGACATCAATTATTTGACCGCTTTCAACTGTCAGCCAAACGTGCAAATTAATCCCCTGCCTGCCTTGAGAAGAAATATCTGCAAGTGAAATTCCTCTCTTACACCAACGTTTCAAATCTTCCCAAGATGGATTGAATGCAACCGTGTCTCCTCTCCAAAGCTGTCCGATGGTGACGTAGACTTTTCTACCGAGAGAGGCCTCAATGTGGGGTGCGAGAAAATGGCTCCATTTAAGGCACTGAAAAGCTGATTTTGAGGCGTCGCTAACACCTGCGGTCAGTAAAGCCCGATCCAGAAAGTCATCGCTTTCGCTAATTGGGGAAGAGAGCCAATTTGGCTTTGCGACCTTAAAGCCCTGGGCATTTGTGAATTTTACCGCGTGTAAAAACCACGCTCTGTAGTCTGAAAAATCCTCTGAGCGAGTGGGAAGAGGCGGCGGCGTATAAAACAAGCGTTCAAACAACCACATTTCAACTCCGAATCAAATCTATAAGTCACAGCATAGACATAGCTTTATTCTCAGCCTGTAGCTCCAAGCTGTCGACGGCAGTGTGTTTTCTGATATGAATTAATACCTTCTCCAGGTCCAGTAGGCGATCCCGTACCCCCCCAAAAGCAGCACTGCGGAACCTCCCCATTGCATGTATGTGCTAGCCCACCACTCCACGTCTAGACGCTCGATGGACAACCCGGGGAAGTACAAGCCTTTGACGCCCCAGTACTGCATGGCAGGCCAGAATCCGCTCCACAAGGTCGATAGCGCTAGAGGCAAAAGCGCCCTGCACCCTAAGAAACCGTCCGTGAGCTCATTCCATATCGCGTAACCTACCAAACTGAGACACAGGAGGATGCTGAACAGCAGTCTGCCTCCAGCGGAAATATCTACGCCTATCTGATCTGAAAATCCTTTAGCTATGGCATATCCGAGCAGCGCGATCCCGGCGGCAAATGCAATTCTCTCAGCGACACGACTTTGGTCAGACCTCATTGAACATCTCCGTTTCGTAAAATTGCTCACGTCATGTTAGCCAGTGGACACGCCCAGGACCAGCCAAAACACACATTCAAAATCATAGGCAATTTTGCGCAGGATGGGATTGAAAGAGGTTTGGAGGACATATGGCAGAATTGAAGTGACTGAATACATGTGAATGGAAACCTTACGAGCGTGATTCTGGTTCAATATTTCGGTACACACCCGGTACAGTCATAAGCTCTCACTACTTTCTCAAAACTACGTCAAACCCGCTGTTTATAATGCTTTCAGCTTTGTGAGCCTACGTTAACCTATGAACAGTTTTGTAAGGCCCACAGCGTTTCTAGGCAACTCATAATCCTTTGGTCCACGGTTCGAGTCCGTGTGGGCCCACCACCTTTGAAAGCCGAGCATTGCGCGGCTTTCGCGTTTCTGGGTGGTTTGGCTCGCAGTTGCCGGTTTTGGTCTTGGCTTTGGCTGCATAAGCTTCGATTCCCTGCTTCCATATGAACATTAGCACCTCGCCATTTTGGGAGTGGCCGGGGCGGCGATTCGCATTGCTCGCGAGGCAGGCACAAACGCCAGGAATTTATGCGTCTACTAATCAGCCTTCGCGATCACGGCGGATCACCGCTACGGCCGCTCTCAGAATAGTTATCCCAGTTTGCTGCGCGACAGCGCGGTATCGTAGAAGCCAACCACCCAATGCGGCGAGACTCCGAAGGCGAGGAATCTCATTGAGCATCTGGGCAAATATTCACTGGTTGCCATACCTACTAAATCTTCGCCGCTCTCGCGTTAACGAGTCATTCGTGCAAACAAGTTCCATCCTGAATAGTCACTTGGCCCGGTAAATCCGTCGAAACCAGGTCTTGCCCGTGTAAAGACGCTTACAGATCTTTATGGACAGAGCACCTATCAGTGCGAAAACGAGCCCGAATACAGCCCACAGCACAGCTGAATGGGTCGAAACGTGATCGTGACAGAGCTTCGCCGCATACCAGCCTGCTGCAACTGAGAGGCCCCCCATGGGACGTTGTTCATGCAATGTGGGCAACTGACGGTTTGGTTGTTTTGCACCGATTCACTCCTTGAAAAGTGTCCTTGAAGAATCGCCATTCTAACCGAGACGTTTCTGGGTGGAAAACCAAGGTGACGTTGATCACGGAGCGATGGGATGCTTAAGCATCTTTCACGAAACTCTGCGCACTGCTTGAGCGCCCCCTTTAACTGCATCCGTGCCTGAGCTTGCCGGACCCGCGCTTTCACTACACTTGAATCGCGACACCAGCTCCGGGAACAGGGACTTCCCTACGCCGAATATCAGCAGCGCTGCAAGCAGATCATGACTGAATAGCTCGCTGCTGAAACCTGCCAAACCGGCGTCGCTTCCATGAAAATCACCGCCATCTCAATACCTTCCGGCGGCAGCTATGCCAACCTGAATTCACCTACACCCACACACTCAACCAGGCCGACACCAACAGCAAAAGAGCCAGCACATGGTTCATCCGTTTAAACCCCCGCTGCGTACCAAAAATGCGTGCACTGCCCACGCCGAGCAGCGCCCAGAGGGTCATGCACGGGAGGGAGACCAGCAGAAACGCCAGCGACAACACCAGCAGCCGCTGGGTCTTGTCGCTGCCGTCGGCAAATACGCTCACCACTGCCACGGCCATCATCCAGACCTTGGGGTTGACCAGTTGCAGAGTAGCCGCGCCGAACACGCTAAGCCCCTCTTCGCGCGGAGCGGCAAAGTCGAGGGACGGCGGCGCGCTTTGAGAAATCTGCCACGCCAGCCAGCTCAACCAGAGCACCCCGACCCAGGTCATCGTGTGTTGCACAAGCGGAAAGCGCAGCAGCGTTTCGCCCACGCCGAGCCCGACTGCAAGCACTATCAGCGCCGCTGCCCCGCATGCGCCAAAAATGATGGGCAAGGTTGCGCTTAGCCCTCGCCGCGAACTGTGGCTCAACACCAGAATATTGGTCGGCCCCGGGGTAATCGAGGCCACGAACGAAAACAGCAAGAAAGGCAGCAAAGACTCCATGACTTAAACTCCTGATCAGACAGGAAACCATGGTCGCGAGTCAGCAGGGTTCAGTCTGGAAGGTTTGAGCAGCGCTTGCGGTAATCCGCAGGTGTGAGCTGGTAGGCACGACGGAACCAGCGGCCCATGTGGCTTTGATCAGCGAACCCGAGCGCGCTGGCCACCTGCGCCGGCGAGTCGCCCCGCGCCAGCAGTTGCCGCGCCTTGGCCAAGCGCAGCTGGATCAAATACGCATGCGGAGCCAGCCCGAAGGCAGCTTTGAAGGCCCGCGTCAGGCGAAAGCGATCGACCCCGCAGGCGTGGGCCAGATCCTCCAGTCCGATGTCTTCGTAGACATGGGCATGCAGGTAATCACGCGCGACCTGGGCCACTAATGGCAGGCGCGGATCAAAGGCGTGCCGCTTGCGCCAATCGAGGTGGCCAGTGAGCGCACCCAGCAAAGTGTCGATGGCGCTCTGACGAACGATGCGCAAGTCACCCTCATGGAGTACGCGGAACGCGCGATAGATGGCCGTCGCCAGTCGCGGATCCTGGCTCAGGGTGTCGGCAAACCCCGGCTGACTGTTGGCTGGCGCATGCTCGAACAACGCGTGCAGCTCCCGTTCCAGCCAGTGCGGATCGAGGTAGAGCATGGAATAGGTAAACCCTTCCTCGGTCGGCGCATGCCCATCGTGAATCTCCCCCGGCTCCAGCATGAACACCTTGCCCGGCGTACTCAGGTGACGAACGCGCCGACAATTGAACTGCTGCACGCCCTGCTCGGTGACCCCCACCAGAAAACTGTCATGCCAGTGCGGATCGTAGGCATGCCCCTGAAAATGGGCACGAATCGACTCAATCCCGGTATCTGCGTCCTGGGACAGCTCAATCCAGTTGCGTTTATCCAAGGAACGCTCCAGAGGTCGTGATTCAGCTTTGAACTGTGCGGACAGCTAAATTACCGTGCTTTGGAAGAGGACGTTTAGAAGATTTGTGCGGGGTGATGAGGGGTTGTGGCTGCGGTCCGGCTAACCGCTCGATCAAAGCACACGCCACAACGTCTTACGTGTCGCCGGACTGAACGTCAGCGATTGGCAATCCATGACAGCCCTTCACCAATGTCAGCGTACGGCATTTGGCCAAAGCCATGCTTTCGCTCAAACGCCACAGAGACTCTCTTTGATCGCTCTGCCGGTAACAACTCCCGGCAGAAGGCCTGAAATCCTTACCCGACAAAGAGCGGCACAAACGAGCACCGCTCCCGCTTAGCTCATAAAACAATCCACAATCGCGGTCGATCAAGCCAACCGTCAATTGCCATAACGGCTCAGGAAAATAGCCGCCCGCTTGGTTACAACAGGCAGGGAGCTCAAATCGATGGTTTCATTTTCACTGTGCGCCCCTTCACCCCAGGCGCCTAATCCGTCCAGGCTTGCGGTTACATATTTGTTCACATAGGAGATGTCAGCTCCGCCTCTTTCCGCTGACGGGGCCGATTCCAGAACAGGCCCGTCGAGATCCTGGCTGACCTTGCTGTAGGCTTCCAGCAGTTTGCGATTGCTTTCGCGATCCGCCATGACCGGCATGATGGCTTTGACTTTCAGATCGCTGTTGGTATGTGGCAGCGGGTGACTGGCTATTTCTTTCAGCTGGCTTTCTGCAGCAACTCTCTGGTCCTCACTGCTGAACCGCAAATCGCCATGCACAGAAGAGATTCGGGCGACTGTCGTCTTTCTTCCTGAGGCAGTGCCTTGTCCGCTGGCGACATCTTCAACCGCAGTGGAGCCGCCGAGGATGAGTCCCGGATTGATGGTCAGGCCTGGCTCGTTCGAAAGCTTCACGCGAATCTCATCAAGCACTCGCGCCGACTCATATACCGCTCCAAAACCGGTTTCAGGCTGGAAGATTGTCGCTGAGTGTTTGTCGATGCCGGTGCTGGTCAGGAACCATTCGCTCAGCCCTCTCCGCTCGGTGATCAACTGATTAGGCGACAAGGCGAATTCGAAACCCAGCGCAATGTCGCTTCTTTTGGCTTCTGCGATCAGTTGTTCTCTGGATATTTCCGTCGGTTTGGCTGCCAGCTCTTCATCACCAATCAAGACCACCGATATATTCATGTTTTCCAGCGCGCCGGCGTGTTTCAGCGCCTGCAAGGCGTAAAGCATCGTGACCATGCCGCCCTTGTCATCAATGACACCGGGGCCTTTGGCTTTCTTGCCGTCTTCAAGGTAGGTGAATGTCTGAAAACTGCTGGTTTCAGGAAAAACCGTGTCCAGATGGCCGATCAGGAGAATGCGTTTCGCAGACTTATTGCCATCGTGGATCGCAACGAGGCTACCGGCATGGTTCATGCCCGCAGGCAGGTCGTGCCAAGTGGTCTCGAAGCCAAGCGCCTCCAGCTCCGGCTTCATCAAATTACCCACTTTGACAACACCTTCAACGTTATCTGTACCGCTGTTGATGTTGACGAGCTTCTCAAGCAGCGCAATCTGCTCAGTGACGTGGCTGTCGACATAGGACGCCATGCTTTGCTCATCACGTGCCGTTCCTGCCGATACACCGTTGCAGAAAAACAGAATCAGGAGCGAGGGGAGAAGACTTTTCATGCTGGATAGCGTCCGCTTTTGTGGTGTCGAGCCATTGTGCCCAAGAACCCGTCAGATTATCCATGACGGGCATTATTGCGGCGTCCTGAGTGGCAGGAAGCCGGGCAAGGTTCCTTGAGCGACGGCGAAAAAGGGATATCAGGACCTGAGATTTTCCTGTCTCTGAAAGCAAGTCTGGAAGATGAGCCGAATGGCACGCACAATCGGCTCACCCTATGAGCCGATTAATGCCTGACGCGCCTTCCGGGCGGCGGGCGCAGTACGCGTTATCAGATCAATAGCACTGCACTTTAAAGAATTGCGCTTCGGCTCCGAAACCTGTCAGACCTACGTGAACGCCATGGAAAGGACTCCCCGTGAATTACAGCGCTATCTTCGCCCCCGTCATCAATATTCTCATCTGGCTAGTTCCTACTTTGCTAGTGCTGACGCTGCTCAAATCATCATGGGCCAAAGGTCATCTCGGTGAGTTGTGGGTGCGCCTGCTTGCTCACTGGAAACTGGACAAGACAGTCTATCGCCGCCTGCACAACGTCACCCTGGACACAGCAGACGGCACAACCCAGATCGATCATGTATTTATATCGCCCTACGGCATCTTTGTACTGGAAACCAAGAACATGCGTGGCTGGATTTTTGGTAGCGAAAAGCAGCCGCAATGGACGCAGAAAATCTACCGACAGACCTTCAGGTTTCAGAACCCGTTACGGCAAAACTACAAACACCTCAAGGCGCTGGAGGCGACTCTCGGCGTAAACATGGCATGCCTGCACTCGGTCATCAGTTTTATGGGCGAAAGCACGTTCAAGACACCAATGCCGATAAACGTGACGCATGGCGCGGGCTTCATTCGCTACATCCGCTCATTCCAGCAGCCGGTGTTCAGTGAAGCGCAGGTAGATGCACTAGTGAACGCACTGCAAGCTGGTCGACGCGTACCCAACCGCGCCACTCATCGTGAACACGTGCGAAATCTCAAGCGTCGAGGATGAGTGCTAACGCTTCAGACGTACCCCACTGGTCGCAGTGACCGCAGCATCCAGTTCCGCTCCAGCAAGGAACTGGCTGTAGTAGTCGTGCAGTTCAGCCTCCCAGCTTGCGACTTCATCCAGCACGGCTTCGGCTTGCGATTTGTTCAGCGCAAAGTGGCTGTGCTGGCTCAGCAGGTTGCCTCGATTGAGACGCGGCCCTTCGATACCCACCGACATGGCAAGTGCCTGAGCAGGCCCTTCATCCAGAATCGGTAGCACGTCGTACATGGGCGACAGCCGCCAGGTACCGTCTTTCCAGATAACCGCGTGATTGCGGGGGTGGTCATCGCCATTGCCGACCAGCACGTTATAAGCCATGCGCTGATACAGCTCTCGCCGGTCCTGATCCGGAGCACCCCGACGATAAAGCTCGTCAGCGAGTGCCGCATATTGCCAGTCCGGATGGCTACGCGCTTTCCACTCGGCATCCAGCAAGGTCAGCCCACTGAGCATTGGTAGTCGCCGGAAACGGCCGGTCTGCTCGTCAAACATCCGATCAAAGCGCTCGACCAGAAGCGTATTGATTTTTTCGCCACGGTAGAGAGAGGTATTGGCCGCTTGGAGGCCTTTAAGCCCTGCGAATGTCATGCAGGCGTGTTCCACAGAGGGCAGATCATAATGATCAAACGCGTCCCGGGGCTTGGCCAGAATCAGTTTTCTATCCCCCAGATAGGTGCGCTTTGGACGAGCACCACCCGCCGAGGATCGCTGATCCCTGACCCTCAAGGCTTCCAGCTGATCGGCACCCAGCTGGCTGTCATAGATTGCTTCGCAAGCCTCGATGAACTGATCAAGACCTTTGGCTTGCAGAGCTTTCGGCGGCGTCAGGCCTAGACCGGGCTGCGGCTCGCGAGCCACGCCGGCCATAATATTGCCCGCTCTGTCGCCGTTCGGGGATTTGAGCAGCAGTTGAATAGCATCCAGACAGACTGTGTGAAAACACACTGATGAAGGCCCAAGCAAACGCCCCGACTTGTTCGGGGCGTTTTTTTTGTATTGGCAGCAGACGAAAAAAATGTCCGCTCAGCCCATCAAAGCCATCAGATGGCGCACACCGAGCACTTTAATCGCTCGTTTCAGGTTATAGGCATTCACCGCCAAGGCCATTTCAGCTTTTGTACCCTCCAGTTGTCGCAGCAAGAAACGGCCATTACCAAATAGCCATTGCTTGAGGTTGCCGAAGGGGTGCTCAACGATGGATCTTCGGTTGGCCATCATCTCAGGATGCGCCTGCATTCTTTGCTCCATCCGCTCGAAAGCCTCTTCATGGGCATGTCGTGAGACATAACGGCGCCGGGCTCGAGTGCATTGCGTTTTCAGCGCGCAGTTGGCGCAGTCATCGACCTCAGCCTGATAGATCCGATCACCTTTGTTGTGCTGTTTTAGCGTTAACCATTTGCCTGCCGGACACTGGAAACGATCGTGTCCGGTCTCATAGATAAAGTCTTTTCGCTCAAAGAGCTGCTCTTCCTGACTGCCAGGGTTTTTCGAACGATTGGGCGGTACATAGGCCGTAATCGAAGCATCCTCGCAGGCCTGAAACTGCTTGCCATTGGAGTAGCCGGCATCGGCAGTGACCGTCAGATCATCTTGCTGTAACTCTGCTTTGGCGGCCTTGGCCATCGGCTCCAGTTGCTTTCGGTCATCGCCATCTTGGGTGACCTCATGATGCAAAATCAGGCAATGCTCGGCGTCCACGACGGTTTGCACGTTGTAGGCCACACGTGGCCCTTTGGCCGTGCGCATCATTCGGGCATCGCTTTCATGGGTGTTGAACTGCTCGATGCCCATCGAACGCATCAGTGCCTGGCAACTCTGATTATCCTGTTGTCGAGCCTCAAGCTGTGCCAGGGCTACCTTGATTGCGCTGCGATCAATTGAATCTGTGGTTTCAGCCTTGTCGGCCTCATCCAGCTCGGCCAGATACTGAGCGATGCGCTTATCCAGTTTTTCTTCCTGGCGCTTGAGCTGCTTCAAATTCACATGACGCCGTGAGGATGCGACCGCCTGAAACTTGCTGCCGTCGATGGCCACCAACTCACCGGCGATCAAGCCTGCCGTGCGACAAAACCGAACGAAAGCACGGCAGGTCGCGATGAAGGCGGGTTTATTGTTCTTGCGAAAATCGGCGATGGTCTTGAAGTCGGGCTTGAGCCGGTTGATCAGCCACATCACTTCGATGTTGCGCTGACACTCGGCTTCAAGACGTCGCGATGAGCGAATCCGCTGAAAATAGCCGTAGAGGTAGAGTTTTAGCTGATCGGCGGGATCATAAGCAGGGCGCCCCGTGCTTTTTGGAATCGCTTTATCGAAGCCCAGTTGCACCAGATCGAGCCTGGCAACGTACAGGTCAATGACACGAACGAGGTGATCCTCGGGGATCAACTCTTCCAGCGAGACCGGGAATAGGCTGGTCTGGCTGCGGGACTCACCTTGGATGTAGGCCATAACGAAAAATGCTCTGTATCTTTCGATACGGAGCATTTTCTTTGAGCGCTGCGCAGATTGCTAGGTTTTCACACAGTCTGCAGAGGGCCCTTTTCGACTCGATGCAAGAGCCGCTCTCCCCAGCCATCAGGCATGGCGTCGTCGATAAAGCCGGGCACGCCAGAATTTTTCGTTATAGAATAAGAACGCGCGGACAATGGATACCTGAATGGATCAGGTACCCAGATATTCGCCTGTACCGCGTCAGGTGAATACTGAAACGTTCCGACACCGGCCTGAATCGTCAGCTTGCCCAGCGTGAGAGTCTGCCCTCTGACAGGGCATTCCATGTAGATATAAGCCTGAGCCATCAAAAATCCTCCGGCTTGTTTCCAGGCAAACGCACCCGCCTGCGTTCAGCGGCCTCCAACTGCTCGACACTGAACGAGGTATCTTCCCTCAGCCCTTGGAATAGGCGTTCCGACACGCCCAGGCCCCAGACCACCAGCATGAAGTCGCGCAGTGATACGCCCTCCGCACTGCCGGCTTCGATGCGACGAAATGTGCGCAGCGAAATCCCCAGCCGCTCGGCGAGGTCGATCTGACGGACGCCTTGTTGCAGACGGGCCTGCTTCACCAGCAGCGCTATCCGCAACAGCGTGTCGGTGCATTGAACGGGGAAAAAAGCTTTCATCAGCAGTTACCGGCCAGAACACGCGGGACGAAGATTCACAACGTAGCACGACTGCATTCAAAAACGTGAAGATAATGGATCATGAAATAACACATTAACGACCATAAAGTTACATATCAAGGCACTTTAACGGATCTCAAAATTGCTCCCTGCTATGTTTGGCACGTTATTCCTACGGTGTTATCTGACGATTCCACTGGCGCTGATTGCCAACAATCCCCACCCAACTCCCGGCAAATGTGGCTTACTGAGCAATACCACCATCCAATCAGGGATTTCTTCCCCACCCTCGCGGTCTCTTTACGCATGACGAATTCGCGCTCTGCTTTCATACCCTCCTGGCTTCGCCCTGTTCTGCGTCCTTTGCTGGACCCGTACCGCCGTTACCGGCATGCGCGGCTGATCCATGCGGCGCGGATTGCGGTGGGGATGCTGGTGACCATCCTCCTGACCACGGGCCTCAACCTGCCGCATGGCGAGTGGGCGTCGGTGACCATGTTGATCGTGATCGGTGGTTTGCAGCACCACGGCAATATCGGCAAGAAATCGGTCGAGCGGGCCTACGGAACACTGATCGGTGCCGGGCTCGGGCTGATTGTGGTGGTGCAGCAGGGTTATCTGGAAATGCCGCTGCTGACCTACGCGATGATGTCGGTCATGTGCGGTTTCTTTGCTTATCACGCCATCGGCAAGGGCGGGTACACCGCGTTACTGTCGGCGATCACGCTGTTCATCGTGGCCGGCCACGGTTACAACCGGATCAGCGACGGGTTGTGGCGCACCGTCGATATCCTGATCGGTATCGCGTTGGCGCTGGCGTTCTCGTTCGCGCTGCCGTTGTACGCGGTGTTTTCCTGGCGCTACAACCTTGCCAGCGGCCTGCGTGATTGTGCCAAAGTTTATGGGCCCATCGTGCAGGGCCAGCCGGTCACCGCCGACGAGCACTTGAAACTGACCGCCAGGCTCAACGCCACCATGTTGCAATTGCGCTCGTTGCTGCCGTCGGTGTCCAAGGAAGTGAAGATGTCCATGGTCGAGCTGGACGCCATTCAGGGCCATTTCCGCATGTGCCTGAGCACGCTGGAAATCCTCGCCAATATTCGACCTGCGAACCTGAATCAGATCGCTGACGAGTCGCTGAAAGCATCGCTGGACGCTGATTACCGGCAGATCCGCCGCCAGTTGATAGGCATGGCCCGCGCCCTGCAAACCGGCGCGACCGAGCGTCTGGCGCGCACGACTGAAACTGCGGAAGCGCCAGCGCTGCAGCCACTCATTCCTGCCGAGCTGATGGGTTACCACTTGATGACCCAGCAACTGGCGCACAATCTGGACGGTTTGCAGGCGCGTCTCGCCAAGACCGCCAAGCGCTGGAAGTTTTAAGGAATGCTCGTGCCTGACACCCGCCCGCCTGCGCTGGATGAAATTGATCGCAAATTGATCGCCGCCTTGCAGATCAACGCGCGCGAAAGCTTGGCCATGCTGGCTCGCCAACTGGGCATCGCCCGCACCACCGTCACCTCTCGGCTGGCGCGACTGGAAAGCAGTAAAGTCATCACCGGTTACGGCGTGCGTCTGGGTCAGCGCGTGGTCGATGGCGGGTTGCAAGCGTATGTCGGCATTACCGTGCAACCGAGGTCAGGCAAGGAAGTGCTGCGGCGCTTGAGTGCGATGGCCCAGGTTCAGCAGTTGTGCGCGGTCAGTGGCGAGTTCGATTACGTGGCCTGGCTGCGTACTGATTCCCCGGAACAACTGGATGAGCTGCTCGACCTGATTGGCAGCGTGGATGGCGTCGAAAAAACCACTACATCGATCATCCTCAGCAGCAAGATTGATCGCGGGCAGCCAGTCTGAATGCATAAACAATGCTGCTGAAACGTACAGTTCGTAATAAAACTTCGTCACTTAGCCTAAATAAACATCATATTGACGACACTTTGCGTCTTATTAACGTGCGCCCCCTTCTCTAGACTGTCGTTTTTCGCCGTTGCCCACCAAGGTCAGTCATGAAAAACAATCGTCACCCCGCCAATGGCAAAAAACCGATCACGATGTTCGGCCCGGATTTCCCCTTCGCTTTCGATGACTGGATCGAGCACCCGAAAGGCCTGGGCAGCATTCCGGCGGAACATCATGGCGCGGAAGTGGCGATTGTCGGTGCCGGTATCGCCGGGCTGGTGGCGGCTTATGAATTGATGAAGATGGGCCTTAAGCCGGTCGTCTACGAGGCCTCGAAAATGGGCGGTCGTCTGCGCTCGCAGGAGTTCGAAGGCGCCAAGGGCATCGTGGCCGAGCTGGGCGGCATGCGCTTTCCGGTGTCCTCGACCGCGTTCTTTCATTACGTCGACAAGCTGGGCCTGGAATCCAGGCCGTTTCCCAACCCGTTGACGGCGGCGTCCGGCAGTACCGTCATCGATCTGGAAGGCACCACGTATTACGCGCAAATGCTCTCGGACCTGCCCGCGCTGTTTCAGGAAGTCGCTGACGCTTGGGCCGATGCCCTGGAAAGCGGCTCGCAATTCGCCGATATCCAGCAAGCCATCCGCGACCGCGACGTGCCACGTCTCAAATCACTATGGAACACGCTGGTGCCGCTGTGGGACGACCGCACGTTCTATGACTTTGTCGCAACCTCCGAAGCCTTCGCCAAACTGTCGTTTTACCATCGCGAAGTGTTCGGCCAGGTCGGTTTCGGCACTGGCGGCTGGGATTCGGATTTCCCCAATTCGATGCTGGAGATCTTCCGCGTCGTCATGACCAACTGCGACGAGCACCAGCATCTGATCGTCGGCGGCGTGCAGCAAGTGCCGGTCGGGTTGTGGAACCACGTGCCGGAACGCTGCGCGCACTGGCCCAAAGGAACCAGCCTGTCGTCGCTGCACCGTGGCGCACCGCGTACCGGCGTCAAGCGTATTGCGCGGGCCGAGAATGGCAACTTCAGCGTGACCGATAACTGGGGCGACACCCGGCAATACGCGGCGGTGCTGACCACCTGCCAGAGCTGGCTGCTGACCACTCAGATCGAGTGCGAGGAATCGCTGTTTTCGCAGAAGATGTGGATGGCGCTGGACCGCACGCGCTACATGCAGTCATCGAAGACCTTCGTCATGGTCGACCGTCCGTTCTGGAAGGACAAAGACCCGGAAACCGGTCGCGACGTGATGAGCATGACACTCACCGACCGCCTGACCCGCGGCACCTATCTGTTCGATAACGGCGACGACAAGCCGGGGGTGATTTGTCTGTCTTACTCGTGGATGAGCGATGCGCTGAAAATGCTCCCGCAGCCTATCGACAAGCGCGTGAAGCTGGCGCTCGATGCGCTGAAGAAGATCTACCCGAAAGTCGACATTGCCGCGCGCATCATCGGCGATCCGATCACGGTGTCGTGGGAAGCCGACCCGCACTTCCTCGGCGCATTCAAAGGTGCGCTGCCGGGGCATTACCGTTATAACCAGCGCATGTACGCGCACTTCATGCAGCAGGACATGCCCAGCGAACAGCGCGGCCTGTTCATCGCCGGTGACGATGTGTCGTGGACGCCCGCCTAGGTCGAAGGTGCGGTGCAGACGTCGCTGAATGCCGTATGGGGCATCATGAATCACTTTGGCGGCAAGACCCACGCCAGCAACCCCGGCCCTGGCGACGTGTTCCACGAAATCGGCCCGATCGCACTGGCTGACTGACAACCAAGGAAAACGTCATGCGAATTGCGCTGTATCAATGCCCGCCATTGCCGCTGGACGTGAGCGGCAATCTGGCCCGGCTGGAACAACAAGCCGTTAGCGCCGCCGCACAAGGCGCGCAGGTGCTGATCTGTCCGGAAATGTTTCTGACCGGCTATAACATCGGCGCACAGGCGGTCAGTGAACGGGCACAGGCACAAGACGGACCGGCAGCGGCTCACATCGCCGCCCTTGCCCAGGCCAACGGTATCGCCATCCTGTATGGCTATCCGGAGCGCGGCGCTGATCAACAGATCTACAACGCCGTGCAGTTGATCGACAGCCAAGGCACCCGCCTGTGCAATTACCGCAAGACGCATCAGTTTGCTGACCTGGACAAGTCGATGTTCACGGCAGGCGATGATCACTTCCCGGTGGTCGAGCTGAACGGCTGGCGCCTCGGCCTGCTGATCTGCTACGACGTGGAATTCCCCGAAAACACCCGCCGCCTGGCCCTGGCAGGTGCCGAACTGATTCTGGTGCCGACGGCGAACATGCTGCCTTACGACTTCGTCTGTGACGTAACCGTGCGGGCGCGGGCGTTCGAGAATCATTGCTACCTGGTGTACGCCAACTACTGCGGCAGCGAGGGCGAGATTCGTTATTGCGGGCTCAGCAGCGTCTGCGCACCCGACGGCAGCCGCCCGCTGCTGGCGGGTCAGGATGAAACACTGATGATCTGCACACTGGACAAGGCACTGTTGGCACAGGCCAGGATCGCGAATGACTACTTTGTTGATCGTCGGCCGGGGCTTTATGCGTCACTGACCCGAGCACGACACTGACCCCTGTGGGAGCGGACCGGGCGACGCTTCGCTTGTTCGCGAAGACGGTGTTTCAGGTGAATGTATCGGCCATCTCAACTAACGTGCCAGGCTCGCGAACCTCGCCGGTTATCCGCTAGCATGACGTCTCGCACTCCCTGCCCCCGTGGACACTTCATGCCTGCCCCGCTACCCAACGACACCCGACGCATCACGCTGGCCAACGGCTTGAGTGTGGTGCTGTGTCACGATTCGCGGTTCAAGCGTAGTGCGGCTTCGTTGCGGGTCACCGCGGGCAGTCATGATGTGCCGCAGGCGTGGCCGGGGCTGGCGCATTTTCTGGAGCACCTGTTCTTCCTCGGCACTGAGCGCTTCCCCGCCGGGGAAAACCTGATGACCTTCGTGCAGCGTCATGGTGGACAGGTGAATGCCAGCACCCGCGAGCGCACCACCGATTTTTTCTTCGAGCTGCCACAAGCTGCCTTCGCGCAAGGCCTGGAGCGCCTGTGCGACATGCTCGCCAACCCGCGCATGGCCATTGCCGATCAACGGCGCGAACGCGAAGTGCTGCACGCCGAGTTCATTGCCTGGCTGGGCGACGTCGAAGCGCAAAAGCAGATACGCCTGCTTGCGCCGATCAATCCACAGCATCCGCTGCGCGGTTTCCATGCCGGCAACCGTTACAGCCTGTCCGTGCCCAATCCGGCGTTCCAGCAAGCACTGAACGATTTTTACACCCGTTTCTATCAAGCCGGGCAAATGACCTTATGCCTGACCGGGCCGCAATCGTTGAACGAACTGGAAGCGCTGGCCGAAAACCATGGCGTGCTGTTTGCCAGCGGAAAAAAGCTCAGACAGCGCCCGCCGCCGCCACTGGTGACTCACTCACCCGGTCATCAACAAAAAAGTGCTCAGCACACGTTGTTGTTTGCCTGCGAAGATTTGCCAGCGCAGGCAGGCGAGGCAGTAGCGTTTCTCTGCCACTGGATGAACAACACGCAGCCGGGCGGTCTGGTGGCCGGGCTGGCCGACAGAGGCCTGGCTGAATCGCTGAACGCCACGCCGTTGTATCAGTTCGAGGGCCAGTTACTGCTGGTTGTCGAGTTCAAAGGGGCCTTGGCAAACACAGCCCGTGTCAGCAGTGTGCTTTGCAACTGGCTTGAGTTCTTCAAGACCCATTGGCCTGCGCTGGTCGACGAATATCAGCGCCTGCAACAGCGTCGTCTGTGCAGGTACGAGCCTCTGGCGCTGGCGCATCACCATTGCCACGAGCTGCCAGCGCAACTGAGCGCACACGGCGCAACGGCACTGAGCATTTTGCTTGAACAGCTCATGTCAGATGCCTTGATCGATCCGCCGACTGTGGATAACTCAGACAACGATCACATTGACTGGCGTTTACCGTCGCCCAATCCATTTCTGAATTCGACGCTGAACGACAGCGCTGAAGCCGTGCTTTATCTGCGCTGGGCGCTGCCATCCCCGCAACCTGCACTGTGGGAAAGGCTCAATGCCAATCTCAAAGACCTGATCGAAAACGCCCGACAAGCCGGCGTGACCGTCACGTTCTGCGCTTATGGCGCGTTCTGGCAATTGCAACTCAACGGTCTGCGGGCGCCAATGGCCGACATCCTTGCGCACGGCCTGCATCGTCTGCACCTGCTTCAACCGGAAACGCTGAGACCCGAAACGCAGCCCGCGCTGATTCCGATTCGTCAGTTGCTCAAACGCCTGGCTGATCACTATTTGAGCAGCGTGCCAGAGCAACCGGTCGGTGATCTGCAAGCCGTCTGGGCAGATTCACGCTGGATCAGTTTCACCAGAGGCTGGTGCCCTGCCAGCCAACTGCGGATCAACGCGGCACTGGACGCCACGCCCGGAACCCCGCACACCACCCCATCGACACTGCCAGCCCTACAGCCCGGCAAACGCTGGGCGTCTGAAGCGTCGTCCTCTTCAGAAGACGCCGTGCTGGTGTTTTGTCCTGCACCGAGCGAGTCAGCCGAAAACAAGGCCGCGTGGCGTCTGCTTGGGCACTTGTTGCAGGCACCGTTCTATCAAAAACTGCGGGTCGAATTGCAGCTGGGTTACGCGGTGTTCAGCGGCATCAGGCAAATCGCCGGGCGCAACGGGTTGCTGTTCGGCGTTCAAGCACCTACCTGCAACGCCGAACAACTGTTTCAGCACATCGAGGCCTTCATCGGCGCACTGCCGGATATCGTCCGGAGCGCAGACCTGCCCGAGCAAATCTGTGCCCTGTCAGCCCAATTCGACCCTATAAACCTGCCCGAACAGCAGCACGCCGAGCTGCAGTGGCAGGCGCACCTTGCCGGGCATCAAGACGATCCGGCGCAAGCGTTGCGAGAAGCTCTGTCAAATCTGGATACACACTCGTTGCTGGCCGCCGCTGATCGATTGATCGACGCCACGAGCGGCTGGCTGATTGTGGCCAACCGCCCGGCTCCTGTGCCCAACGCCCGATCCTTACCTGAACGGTAACGGTCTTTCGTGCAGATTCTGGCCCTGCTTAATTGTTAAAATGAGTAACATAGCTCCCTAAGCATCTGAACGTATGCCTCCAGCGATGCACTAAGATGTAGTCACCCACCGCTGCACTTATCCGAGGAGATTTTATGTCGTGGACTAAACCTGCTTACACTGATCTGCGTATCGGTTTTGAAGTCACCATGTACTTCGCAAGCCGTTGATTTCAGTGCGTTGTGAAGCCTCGGTTCGCCGGGGCTTTTTTTATGGTTGTGGCGGTTGTTTATTTTTGTGTTCCAGATTGTGTGCCAGGGAGCTGACATGTACATCCAGATTCTAGGTTCCGCTGCGGGCGGTGGATTCCCCCAATGGAACTGCAACTGCGTCAATTGCGCAGGTTTTCGCGATAGCAGCCTGCGGGCCCAGGCGCGTACCCAGTCGTCCATTGCGCTGTCCGATGATGGCGTGAACTGGGTGCTGTGCAACGCGTCGCCGGATATTCGCGCGCAATTGCAGAGCTTCGCGCCCATGCAGCCAGGCCGGGCGCTTCGTGACACCGGCATCAGCGCCATCGTGCTGATGGACAGCCAGATCGACCACACCACCGGCCTGCTCAGCCTGCGCGAAGGGTGCCCGCACCAGGTTTGGTGTACCGACATGGTTCACGAAGATCTGAGCACCGGCTTCCCGCTGTTCGAAATGCTCAAGCACTGGAACGGTGGCCTGAACTGGAACCGTATCGAGCTGCAAGGCAGTTTCGTGATCCCGGCCTGCCCGAACCTGCGCTTCACGCCCTTCCCGTTGCGCAGCGCCGCACCGCCCTACTCGCCGCACCGCTTCGACCCGCATCCAGGCGACAACATTGGCCTGCTGGTCGAGGATACGCGCACCGGCGGCAAGCTGTTCTATGCGCCGGGGCTGGGCAAGGTCGTTGAAGCGCTCGCCGAGAAAATGCGCGCTGCCGATTGCCTGCTGGTCGACGGCACGATGTGGAACGACGACGAAATGCAGCGCCGTGGCGTGGGCACCCGTACCGGCCGGGAAATGGGTCATTTGGCACAGAACGGCCCCGGCGGCATGCTCGAGGTGCTGGAAGGTTTCCCGGATCAGCGCAAGGTGCTGATCCACATCAACAACACCAACCCGATTCTCGACGAAGACTCGCCGGAGCGCGCCGAGCTGGTGCGGCGTAACGTCGAAGTTGCCTATGACGGCATGAGCATCGAGCTTTAGGAACTGACATGAGCGAAGCGACTGCGTTGTCCCCCGCTGAATTTGAGCAGGCCCTGCGTGCCAAGGGCGCGTACTACCACATCTATCACCCGTTTCACGTGGCGATGTACGAAGGCCGCGCGACCCGCGAGCAGATTCAGGGCTGGGTCGCCAACCGTTTCTACTATCAGGTGAACATTCCGCTCAAGGACGCAGCGATTCTGGCCAATTGCCCGGATCGCGAGATTCGTCGCGAATGGATTCAGCGCCTGCTCGATCACGATGGCGCGCCCGGTGAAGACGGCGGCATCGAAGCCTGGCTACGCCTCGGTGAGGCGGTCGGGCTGGACCCGGATCAACTGCGCTCTCAGGAACTGGTGCTGCCGGGCGTGCGCTTTGCGGTCGACGCTTACGTGAACTTCGCCCGTCGCGCCAATTGGCAGGAAGCGGCCAGCAGCTCGCTGACCGAACTGTTCGCGCCGCAGATCCATCAGTCGCGGCTGGACAGCTGGCCGCAGCATTACCCGTGGATCGACCCGGCCGGTTACGCGTATTTCCGCACTCGCCTGGGCCAGGCCCGGCGCGATGTAGAACATGGCCTCGCGATCACGCTACAGCACTACACTACGTATGAAGGCCAGCAGCGTATGCTGGAAATCCTGCAGTTCAAACTCGACATTCTGTGGAGCATGCTCGATGCGATGTCCATGGCCTACGAGCTGAATCGCCCGCCGTATCACAGTGTTACAAACCAGAAGGTCTGGCATAAGGGGATTACGCTATGAAGCACGATCCGACGTTCCGCGCGTTGACACCCACGTGGCACCAAGGCTATCGCTTTCAGTACGAGCCGGCGCAAAAAGCCCACGTGGTGCTTTACCCTGAAGGCATGATCAAACTCAATGACAGCGCGGCCATGATTGGCGGGCTGATCGATGGGCAGCGTACGATCGCTGCCATCATCCATGAGCTTCATCAGCAGTTCCCGAATGTCCCCGAACTGGGCATGGACGTCGACGAGTTCATGGAAGGCGCCAAAAAGAAAAACTGGATCGATCTTGTCTGACATCACGCCCGCTACCAACAGTCCCTACATTCCGCCCACGCCCGAGGTCGGCCTTCCGCTGTGGCTGCTCGCCGAGCTGACCTATCGCTGCCCGCTGCAATGCCCTTACTGCTCCAACCCGCTGGATTTCGCCAAACAGGGCCAGGAGCTGACCACCGAGCAGTGGTTCAAGGTCATGCAGGAAGCGCGGGAAATGGGGGCGGCGCAGATCGGTTTTTCCGGCGGCGAGCCGCTGGTGCGTCAGGACCTCGCCGAGCTGGTCGCCGAAGCGCGCCGGCTGGGCTTTTATACCAACCTCATCACCTCGGGCATCGGTCTGACCGAAGAAAAGATCATCGCCTTCAAACAAGCGGGGCTGGACCATATCCAGATCAGCTTTCAGGCCAGCGACGAGCAAGTGAACAACATGCTCGCCGGCTCGAAGAAAGCCTTCGCGCAAAAGCTGGAAATGGCCAAAGCGGTTAAAAAGCATGGCTACCCGATGGTGCTGAATTTTGTCACCCATCGGCACAACATCGACCGGATCGACAAGATCATCGAGCTGTGTCTAGCGCTGGAGGCGGACTTCGTCGAACTGGCGACCTGTCAGTTTTACGGCTGGGCGCATTTGAACCGTATTGGCCTGCTGCCGACCAAGGATCAACTGGTGCGTGCCGAAGCCGTCACCAATCAATACCGGGCGCGGCTAGAGGCGGAAAATCACCCGTGCAAACTGATCTTCGTCACCCCCGATTACTATGAAGAGCGCCCCAAGGCCTGCATGAATGGCTGGGGCAATATCTTCCTGACCGTGACCCCGGACGGCACTGCCCTGCCCTGTCACGGCGCGCGGCAGATGCCGATCCAGTTCCCCAACGTGCGTGACCACAGCATGCAGCACATCTGGTACGACTCGTTCGGCTTCAACCGTTTTCGCGGTTACGACTGGATGCCCGAGCCGTGCCGTTCGTGCGACGAGAAAGAAAAGGACTTCGGCGGCTGCCGCTGCCAGGCGTTCATGCTGACCGGTGATGCGGCCAACGCCGATCCGGTGTGCAGCAAATCCTATCACCACGGGATCATCACTCAGGCTCGCGACGAGTCCGAAACCGCTACTCAAACCATTGAAGAGCTGGCCTTTCGCAATGACCGAAACTCACGACTCATCGCAAAATCTTCCTGAACCCCTGACTGCCGCTCAGGCGGTTGCAGCGGGCGTCGACTTCGCCGAGCTGGACGTCAACTCCGCAGGCCTGTTCTGGAATGAATATCGGTCCGAAGACGGGGCCAGTCGCCTCTGGCACTGGTACGCGAACAGCAAGCGCTGCCTGACGCCGCAGGGCTACAGCGTGCGCAGCCGGGTGTATGAATACGGCGGCGGGTCGTTCTGCCTGGCCGACGACGGTGTGGTGTTCGTCAATGAACGCGATCAGCAGCTTTATCGACAGGCGCTGGACGCCAGTGAACCGCTGGCCCTGACTCATGGCGACAAACGTTACGGCGGCCTGTTTTTCAGCAACGACCAGGTTCTCGCCGTCGAAGAAGACCACGACACCCACCGGCTGGTCGCCATCGCCTTGGTGGATGGTCAGCGCACGCTGCTGGCCGAAGGCGCCGACTTCTACGCGTCACCCGTTATCAGCGCCGACGGCAAACGCCTCGCCTGGATCGAATGGCAGCGCCCCCATCAACCGTGGACCCGCACCCGCCTGATGTGCGCAACCCGGCAGGACGATGGCCACTGGGGTGCTGCGTTGTGTGTTGCAGGTGATGACACCGAAGAATCCTTGCAACAACCGCGCTTCGACGCGCAGGGCCGGCTGTTCTGCCTGACTGATCGCGGCGGCTTCTGGCAGCCATGGGGCGAGTCGCCTTCCGGGTTTGCACCGCTTGCGGCCGCGCCCGCTGATCATGCGTCCGCGCCGTGGCAACTGGGCAGTTGCACCTGGCTGCCGATCAACGAGGGTTATCTGGCCAGTTGGGCGCAGGACGGCTCGTGGGTACTGGGCCTTAAAAACGCAGACGGCTCGGCGCAGGATTTCAGCGCCGGATACAACCGGTTCCGCAGCCTGGCAGTCGACGAAGACTTTATCTACTGCATCGCAGCCTCGGCGGTCAGCACCTCTGCCGTGCTGGCCATCTCCCGAGCCGATCAACGCGTGCAGGTGTTGGCCGGTGGCGGCTCTCCGTTGCCGGTCGAGCAGATCAGCCTTCCGCAGGCGTTGCGCTATCCCAGCGGCGGCGCCGAGGCTTACGGTTATTTCTACCCAGCCATGACCGGAGTGCAAACGCCGCCGCTGGTGGTCTTCATTCACGGCGGCCCGACGTCGGCCTGCTACCCGGTGCTGGACCCGCGTATTCAATACTGGACACATCGCGGGTTTGCCGTGGCGGACCTGAACTATCGTGGCAGCAGCGGCTACGGCCGCGAGTATCGACAAAGCCTGCATCTGACCTGGGGCGTGGCGGATGTCGAGGATGCCTGTGCGGTGGTCAGCCATCTGGCCGAACGTGGTCTGATCGATGAGCAGCAGGCGTTCATACGCGGCGGCAGCGCAGGCGGTTATACCACCTTGTGCGCACTCGCCTTTCAAGACGTGTTTCGCGCCGGGGCCAGCCTGTACGGGGTCAGCGATCCGGTAGCGCTGGCGAAGGCCACGCATAAGTTCGAGGGTGATTATCTGGACTGGCTGATCGGTGACCCGCTCAAGGACATCGAGCGCTATGAGGCCCGCACGCCTTTATTACATGCAGAACGCATCAGCGTGCCGGTGATTTTCTTTCAGGGCGAACTGGATGCCGTGGTGGTGCCGGAGCAGACGCGTTCCATGCTCAAGGCCTTGCAGGACAGGGGCATCAAGACCGAAGCGCATTTTTATCCGGACGAGCATCATGGGTTCCGCAAGGCAAACAACCTGGCAGATGCGCTGGAAAAGGAATGGAAGTTTTACCGGGATGTGCTTGATGCGGCCGATTGATCGTTCCTGCTGAAGGAACGATCAACCAAAGCGCCAGGGCGTTACTTACGCGAAACGATGATGTAGATCGCGTGGATGATGCCCGGAATGTAACCCAACAGGGTCAGCAGGATATTCAGCCAGAAAGCGCCAGCAAAGCCGACTTGCATGAACACGCCCACGGGCGGCAGCAGAATGGCGAAGATGATACGAATGATGTCCATGGGATGCTCCTGAGTGATTGGCTCTAAATGGCCATACAGCTAATCGACCTTGGGCATCGATGAGGGTTCAACAGCTGTGGCAAGGTGCCAGTCTTTTCCTCGAAAAATCACGCCGGATATTCGCTCCGCACAGTATTTCGTGCTCCGCGAAGTCTGAATGCCTGAAACGCAGACAAAGAAAACCCCGCCGAAGCGGGGCTTTCCAGACTGTTTCCCTGATTTCTCTTTCACCCCGCCATCCTGGCAGGCTTCCCTACGTGTCCTTGTTATGTCTGATTGCGCTTCCTGCGCTACGTCCATGAACAAAGATTAACTTTGGATCCTTTTTTTGGGAAGAGGCCAAATGGCACCACGACGTGTAAGTAAATGCTTACAGACTTTTCCCGATCAGAATTGTGACGCTTCCAGCAGGAACAGCGACTCGCTGCCCGCGCGCACAGATGCATCCAGCGAGTGGATACGCGGCAGCAAACGGGCGAAGTAGAAGCGCGCCGTGCCCATTTTGCTGGCGTAAAATTCTTCCTGCTGCTCCTTGCCGACGGCAGCCTTGGCCATCATTGCCCACATGTAGGCGTAGGCGGTGTAACCGAACAGGTGCAGATACTCCACCGACGCCGCGCCGATTTCGTTGGGGTTGTTACGCGAGCGGTCCAGCACCCACGCGGTCAACTCATCCAGCATGTTCAGCGCCGAGGTCAACGGCCGGGTGAATTCGCTCAGCGCACTGTCGGACGCACTGATGAACTGACGCACTTCATCCGAGAACAACTGATAGAAGGCGCCGTTAGAGCCGACGATCTTGCGGCCGACCAGATCCAGCGCCTGAATGCCGTTGGTGCCTTCGTATATCTGTGTGATACGCACGTCACGCACCAGTTGCTCCTGGCCCCATTCGCGAATGTAGCCATGGCCGCCAAACACCTGCTGGCCATGTACCGTGGTTTCCAGGCCGATATCACTGAGAAACGCTTTGGCCACCGGCGTCAACAGCGCGACCAGGTCATCGGCACGTTTGCGCGCCGTGTCATCGTCGCTGAACTTGGCAATATCCAGTTGCAGCGCGACGTAGCTGGAGAACGCCCGACCGCCTTCGTTGAAGGCCTTCATGGTCAGCAGCATGCGCCGCACATCGGGGTGGACGATGATCGGGTCAGCGGCCTTGTCTGTGTTTTGTGCACCAGTCGGGGCACGGCTTTGTATGCGATCGAGGGCATATTCGATAGCGTTCTGATAAGACTGCACGCCCGACGCCAGGCCTTGAATGCCGACGCCCAGGCGCTCGTAATTCATCATCGTGAACATTGCCGCCAGGCCCTTATTCGGCTCGCCGATCAGGTAGCCGACCGCGTCGTCGAAGTTCATGACACAGGTCGCGGAGGCCTGAATACCCATCTTGTGCTCGATGGAGCCACAGCTGACGGTATTGCGCTCGCCAACGCTGCCGTCGTCACCGACCATGAACTTGGGCACCAGAAACAGCGAGATACCTTTCGGCCCGGGCGGCGCGTCAGGCAGCTTGGCAAGCACCAGGTGAATGATGTTTTCCGTCAGATCGTGCTCGCCGCCGGTGATGAAAATCTTGCTGCCGGTGATCCTGTAAGTCTCGTCAGGCTGAGGCTCGGCTCGGGTGCGAATCATGCCGAGGTCAGTACCGGCGTGCGCCTCGGTCAGGCACATCGACCCGGCCCAGGCGCCCGAATACATATTGGGCAGGAATTTGGCCTTGAGCGCTTCACTGGCGTGGGTGTTAATGGACACGCAGGCACCGGAGGTCAGCATCGCGTACAGACCAAAGGCCAGGCTGGCGGAGTTGATCATCTCTTCGACCTGCGCCGAGACCACCTTGGGCATGCCCATGCCGCCGAACTCGGGATTACCGCCTACGCCCACCCAGCCACCTTCGGCGTAAGTCCGATAAGCTTCAGGGAAGCCCGCCGGGGTAGTCACGACGGTGTCTTTCCAGTGACAGCCTTCTTCATCACCGTTACGGCTCAGCGGGGCGATGGTCTTGCTGGTGACTTTGCCGGCTTCTTCGAGAATGGCGTCGACCGTTTCAGCATCGACTGTTTCGGCCAGCTCAGGCAGTTGCGCCCAGAGTCTGGAAACCTCGAACACTTCATTGAGGACGAAGCGCATATCGCGCAGCGGCGCTTTGTAGTCAGCCATGGCAAACCTCGTGAACACGTAGCGAGAAACTTGGGAGGCCGATCGATGCGTGCAGCGAGGCAGATCAGCCGTCGGTTTTCACGAGTCTACCCGAACAACATTTCAGACACATAGGGTCGTGTCATGACTGATTAGTCACAACAGGTCACGTGAGTAGAATGATTTGATCAGGCCGATGTTTCGGTTGTGCGCACGGCACCGCGCCGGTTCAACTGGTCGAAAGCGACGACGCAGTTACGGCCTGCGCCCTTGGCGGCATATAACGCCTGATCGGCGCATTTGAGCACTTCTTCCGCGCCGCGATGTTCCGGCTGACGCTCGGCAACACCGATACTGATTGTCACCGACAAGCTGCCTGTATGCGCCCCGCCACGCCGCTGCCGGCCTTGCTGATCGTCCTGAGGACGATTGTCTTTATTGCGCAGCTGGATTTCGTACTGGGCGATGGTTTCACGAATCGCTTCCAGATGCGGCATGCATTCATCGAGCGTCCTGGCAGCAAAGACGATGGCAAATTCCTCGCCCCCATAGCGATAAGCCTTGCCGCCGCCGCTGGTGATTTTTGACAGTTTGCTGGCAACCAGACGCAACACTTGATCGCCAACATCGTGGCCGTAGGTGTCGTTGAATTTCTTGAAGTGATCGACGTCGCTCATCGCCAGCACATAGTTGCGGCCCAGGCGCTGCATCCTTTCATTGAGCGCACGACGGCCGGGAAGCCCGGTGAGTTCATCGCGAAAGGCCATCTGATACGCCTCGTGGGCGACGGCCGCCGCAATCATCAACATCACCTGACTGCACAGAATATTCAGCGTGAATGGCAGGATGAACGTCTTCGGCAGTGCCCAGAACAACCCCAGCAGACCGACGATTTGCGCGGCATGCAGCGGTCGCGGCTTTTCCAGGTACTGCCAGACCAGCACCCCGAACGACACCAGAAACATCAGATAGGACAACTGGATCAGGCTCATCCAGTCGCCATGCAAGGCAGGCCAGCGAATGTCCGCGAGCCAGGCTTGCAGTTCGACCGGATAACTTTGCTCGAGTCCCAGCGCCACGCTGCTCAGCGCCACCAGCACCGCGAGCCTGGCGACCATGTCCTGGAACAGGTGAGTGCGCTCTTCCCAGGCTGCGTACAGGCCGAACAACACCGGTAGCAACAGACAGACCAGATGGAAAATCACCGCCGCGTCATCACGAACCTTGCCATTGTCGCGGTAATAGTCCGTCTGGGTATCCAGCAGGTAATAGGCGATGTAGACGGTGAGCATCAGAAACAGCTCACGTTGTCGTCGGTAAACACAACAATAAGCGCCGCCCAACAGCAGGACCAGCGTGGGCAGCACATTGAACAGCGAGGTGAAGAAGACGTTCAGGTCCTTGACGTACGCAGCCGCAAGCCCTGCCACCAGCAGCATCAGCGAGGGCAAAAAATGACTCAGGCGTGCAGCGGATGGACGCAACAAAAGGGGTTATCTCCTGCCCTGGAACGAACCGATATCATTGTGCCTTCATCCGGCGAACAATGCATTCAGCAGGATCGATAACGGGCTACTTTCTGTAACGGCAGCCGATGGGAAATGTTTATTGCATGGAGCGTGCGGAACGATAATCTCAACTATCGTGCGACGCTCCGCGTCGCATGCGTTTCTGGACGCTCCGCGTCCGATCTTGAATATGCAGCGCGACGCAGATCTATGACACGGAGCGTCACCCAAGGCATTCCCACGCTGTAAAGCGTGTGAAACGAAAGGTGTCCAGACATAAAAAAACCGCCTGATCAATGATCAGGCGGTTTTCGTGACTAACGCAGGGCTTAGTAAGCCAGGCCGAAGTCTTCTTCTTTCATGTCCATCAGGTTGGCAGCGCCTGACAGGATAGCTGCAGCATGCGTGCGGGTGCGCGGCAGGATGCGCTGGAAGTAGAAACGTGCAGTCTGGATCTTGGCGCGGTAGAACGCTTCGTCCGAGGTACCGGCTGCCAGCTTCTCGG
This sequence comes from Pseudomonas cannabina, assembly GCF_900100365.1. Taxonomy (NCBI): domain Bacteria; kingdom Pseudomonadati; phylum Pseudomonadota; class Gammaproteobacteria; order Pseudomonadales; family Pseudomonadaceae; genus Pseudomonas; species Pseudomonas cannabina. Next base: position 3,975,369 of record NZ_FNKU01000001.1, read on the forward strand.
CGGACAGGCGGGCCATGTCGGCCCAGAAGTAGGCCAGGCAGGCATAACCGGAATACATGATGTAATCCACCGACGCTGCGCCCACTTCTTCACGGTCCTTCATGGCCGCCATGCCCACTTTCATGGTCAGTTCGCCCCATTCCTTGTTCAGCGCAGCCAATGGCGTCACGAACTCCTGAACGGCCTCGTTGCCTTCATTGCCCTGGCAGAACTTGTGGACGATCTTGGTGAAGCCCTTGAGCGCCTCGCCTTGGGTCATCAACACCTTGCGGCCCAGCAGGTCGAGTGCCTGAATGCCGGTGGTGCCTTCGTACAGCATCGAAATACGGCTGTCGCGAACATTCTGCTCCATGCCCCACTCGGCAATGAAACCATGACCGCCGTAAACCTGCACACCGTGGTTCGCGGCTTCGAAACCGACTTCGGTCATGAATGCCTTGGCAATCGGCGTCATGAACGCCAGCAGTGCGTCGGCGGCTTTCTTCTGCTCTGCATCGTCGCTGTATTTGACGATATCGACCTGCTTGGCCGTGAAGTACACCATGGCACGCGTGCCCTCGGCGAAAGCCTTCATGGTCAGCAGCATGCGACGCACGTCCGGGTGAACGATGATCGGGTCAGCGGCCTTGTCCGGCGCTTTCGGCCCGGTCAGCGAGCGCATCTGCAGACGGTCACGAGCGTATTTCAAGCCACCCTGGAACGCGATCTCGGCATGCGCCAGACCTTGCAGTGCCGTGCCCAGACGCGCGGTGTTCATGAACGTGAACATGCAGTTCAGGCCCTTGTTCGGCGGACCGATCAGGTAGCCGGTGGCGCCGTCGAAGTTCATCACGCAGGTCGCGTTGCCGTGAATACCCATCTTGTGCTCGATGGAGCCACAGTTCACCGCGTTGCGCTCACCGATGCCGCCATCGGCAGCCGAGAGGAACTTGGGCACGATGAACAGCGAAATGCCTTTGGTGCCTGCCGGTGCATCCGGCAGGCGCGCCAGCACGATGTGGACGATGTTATCGGCCATGTCGTGTTCGCCAGCAGAAATGAAGATCTTGGTGCCGGTGACCTTGTAAGTGCCATCAGCCTGAGGCTCGGCTCTGGTGCGTAACATGCCCAGGTCAGTGCCGCAGTGCGACTCGGTCAGGCACATGGTGCCGGTCCATTCACCGGACACCAGTTTGGTCAGGTACGCGTCCTGCTGCTCGGGCGTGCCGTGCTCGGAGATCGTGTTCATCGCACCATGCGACAGGCCCGGGTACATGCCCCACGACCAGTTGGCTGAACCGACCATCTCGCTGACCGCCAGGCCCAGCGATTCAGGCAGGCCCTGACCACCGTGCGCGAGGTCATGCGCCAGGCTTGGCCAGCCGCCTTCGACAAACTGTTTGTATGCCTGTTTGAAACCGGTCGGCGTCTTCACGCCCGACTCACTCCAGGTGCAGCCCTCGGTATCGCCCACCCGGTTCAGCGGCGCAAGCACCTGCTCGCAGAACTTGGCGCCCTCTTCGAGAATGGCATCGACCATGTCCGGCGTGGCATCGTGGCAAGCGGGCAGACTTTGATAATGCGCTTCATAGCCGAGCAGTTCATCACGAACGAAACGAATATCACGCAAGGGGGCCTTGTAGTCAGGCATAGCGATAACCTCTGCTGATGAATCCTGGAACGAATGACCGGGCGGTCGCTGGGGACATACCCTCAAGCACCAGACAATCTCGTATGCCTTGCGGTCAAACAGGTGTTTGAAACATACGTTTACGCCCAAACCTTGTCAATAGCGAACCGTGCACCATTCGTCCACGGCCTTGCCACAGGCGCCGTAACAGCCGGGCACAGGCACATGCGCACCGTTCGGGGAAAACGTTAGCGGAAGTCTAGTGAAGGGAACAGGAAGAAACAGAAGTGATAGAGGACAATGATGCGGAGTAATTCATAGATCGACGCCGTGCGCGAAGGGCACGGCGCAAGGTGGTGCGAACATCAGGCGTAGGTGTCGATCAGCGTGCCCAGCATCTCGTTACTGGCCCTCTGTGCAGCAAGCCCGGCTTCAAACTGGTCCTTGCCGGCTGCGAGCTCGACAATATTGGCTGGCAGCTCGGAACGCTGACTGCGGTCGACCGAGCGCAGGTTTTCGAGCTGAAAGTCCGAAGACTGGCTTCTGCCGGAGACTTCGACATTGGAGCTGGCGATCTGGGTGGCAGCCTGGTCCACACGGCTCTGCCCGACCTGCATGGCGCTCAGACCCGGGTACAGGGTGTTGTTCATGGTGATTTGCATACGCCGATCCTCAGTTCAAAAAACGAACACATGCCATTGAAGCAGCTATTGCACAGAAATACTCGACAACCAGACCAATGGCACTAGGCCGCACCGTCGCCAGAATCGTGAAAACCCGAAACCCCTTTGAGGGTCAGTCACATAGCGTTGCTGTTAGCACAGCTTGCCGATATCCAGATACCGCGCCACATTTTCGGCGCTGGCGCTGCTCAGTCGAGGCACGCGTCCGAGACACGGTGCAGGCAGACGCTCGATCAAAGTGGCAAGGTTTTCGTCGAGCCGCGACGTTTCACCGTCGATGACATTCGCCACCCAGCCCGCCAGATGCAAACCGTCCCGAGCGATAGCTTCGGCGGTCAGCACTGCATGATTGATACAGCCCAGCCGCACGCCCACCACCAGAATCACCGGCAATTTCAGGCCGATGGCCAGATCGGACAGATAGCTCTGCCCGGCCAACGGCACACGCCAGCCACCGGCGCCTTCGATCAGGGTGAAATTTGCCTGTTTGGCCAGTATGTGGCGCATTGGTTGCAGCAACGAATCGACTGTCAGCATGACCCCGGCCTCACGCGCCGCCAGATGCGGAGCAATCGCAGGTTCCAGCGCCAACGGGTTGACCTCGTCGTACGCCAGTTCGAAGGAGCACTCGGCCCGCAACGCCAACGCGTCAGAATTGCGCAAGCCCTCTGACGTCATGACGCAACCGGACGCGACGGGTTTGCCGGCCGCAGTACTCAGGCCGGCCAGCCGGGCGGCATGCAGCAGCCCGGCCGCCACCGTGGTTTTGCCAGCGTCGGTATCGGTTCCGGTAATGAAGTAGGCAACGCTCATTTCGGTCATCTTTCCTTACAACATAATGCCATCAGGCTTTTTCAAGAACCGCGTACAGCACTTGGTACGTGGCGGGCAGCCCGGCCTCCTGACGGAAGCGCTCGTAGGCCTGAACCATGCCCAGAATCCGCGCCCGCCCGGTCAGGCCGTTCGGGCGTCCCGGATTGAGATTGTGTGCGCCGAGTGCCTTCAGCTCATGGGTCAGGCTGCGCACGTCCGGGTACTGCAGCACCTGTGGGCGAACCTCGAGACTGCGCACCCGCAGGCCGCTGGCGGCACACAGCTGGCGGTAGTCATCTTCATGACGAAAACGGTTTACGTGCACCCGGCCGTCAACGGCCTGCCAACTGTCGCGCAACTCGTACAACGTTCCCACGCACAGGCTGGCGAAGGCAAACACACCACCCGGCTGCAATACGCGATGGGCTTCATTCAGCACTGCTGCAAAATCGGCGCACCATTGCACGGCAAGGCTGGAGAAAATCAACGCGCAGCTCTGGTCACGCAGCGGCAGATGTTCGGCATCCCCGGCAATGAAGTGCTGCGCCCCGCCGAGTGGCTGCGCGTGGCGCAACATGCCTTCGGCGATATCCAGCGCAATGCCTTCGCTGTGATCGAACGCCTGCGCGAGCGCCCGGCTGAAATAACCGGTGCCGCAGCCCAGGTCCAGCCAGCGCGAAGGCGTGAATCCCGCAGGCAGGCGCGCCAGCAACTGATTGCCAACGCTGCGCTGCAAGTCAGCGACGCTGTCGTAGCTGCCTGCCGCTCGGGAAAACGACGCCGCGACCTGACGCTTGTCGGGCAGCATGGACGGCGGTTTAGGGTTGGAAAGATCAGTCATCGCCTGACTCGTGCAGAAAAGCATGGATGGCAGCCGCCACGCCGTGGGGGTTTTCCACAACAAACGCGTGGCTAGCCTGTTCGATCAGGCCCACTTCGACATCCGGCAACAAGGCCAGCAGATCACCCGCTGCCTCGGCCGGCACGAAGGCATCCAGCCCGGCGAACAGGTGCAGCTGCGGGCCGCGATAGGTTTGCAGCGCGCTGCGGGTGTCCAGTTGTTTGAGCACTTTCAGCCCGTCGACCAGCGTGGTGGACGAGGTATGCGGCGCACCGGCCTTGAGCAACCGTGCCAGGCCGCGCGGGTCTTCTGCGCCATTGGTGCATAACAGACTGAAACGCTTGAGCGTCGCGCTCGGATCGACAGAACAGCCCGCCAGAAACGCATCGAAATCCACAGCGGGCATTGCATGCGGCCAAGCGCCATGAGTGACGAAACAGGCGTTGCTGGCCAGGGTCAGCAATCCGCAGCAGCCTTCACCGCGTCGCGCGGTCAGTTCGGCCGCGAGCATGCCACCGAGCGACCAGCCGCCCAGCCAGGCGTCGTCAGGCAGGTTGGCGTCCAGTTCGTCGAGCCAGTCTGGCAGGTCGCAGCTGTCGATTTCCGGCAACGGCTCGATCTCGACGCGCAAATGTTCGTCCAGGCCGCGCAACGCATCCGCAAGCGGTTGCAGCGGTGAGATACCCAAGCCCCAGCCCGGCAGCAAAATCAGTCGATCACGCATGAACGGACTCCGTGGATTCACTTGCATCCAGCAGCGGATAGCACTGCTCCAGCGCATTCAATAATAGCTGCACGTGAGCCTCGCTGTGGGCTGCCGACAACGTCACGCGCAACCGAGCGCTGCCCGCAGGCACGGTGGGCGGGCGGATAGCAGTGACCAGCAAGCCACGTTCGCGCAACAACTGAGACAGACGCACTGCTCGCCCCGCGTCGCCGATCATGATCGGCTGGATCGGCGTGAAGCTGTCCATCAATTGCAGACCGAGCTGCTCGGCACCGCGACGAAACTGCTGGATTAAATTTGCCAGATGCTCACGACGCCAATGCTCGCTGCGCAACAACTGCAGGCTTTTCAATGTGGCGCAGGCCAGCGCAGGTGGCTGGCTGGTGGTGTAGATGTACGGGCGAGCAAACTGGATCAGGGTTTCAATCAGCTCTTCACTGCCCGCCACAAATGCCCCGGAGGTGCCGAACGATTTGCCCAGCGTACCGACCAGCACCGGCACATCCTCCAGGCTCAAGCCGAAATGCTCGACGATCCCCCCACCGTTTGCTCCCAGCGGCCCGAAGCCGTGCGCATCGTCGACCATCAGCCAGGCGCCTTTGGCCTTGGCAGCCTGCGCCAGCGCAGGCAAGTCAGCGATATCACCGTCCATGCTGAACACGCCGTCGGTCACTACCAGCGTATCGCCGACAGACTTCTCCAGACGCGTGCCCAGGCTGTCGACGTCGTTGTGCAGATAGCGCGAGAACCGCGCGCCGCTGAGCAGACCGGCGTCCAGCAGCGACGCATGATTGAGACGATCTTCCAGCACCGTATCGCCCTGCCCGACCAGCGCCGTCACCGCGCCGAGGTTGGCCATGTAGCCGTTGGAGAACAACAGCGCACGTGGGCGTCCGGTCAGCTCGGCCAGCGCTTCTTCCAGTTCGTGATGAGGCGCGCTATGACCGATCACCAGATGCGACGCTCCGCCGCCCACCCCCCAACGCTCGGCACCCGCTTGCCAGGCAGCGATCACTTCGGGGTGATTGGCCAGGCCCAGGTAATCGTTATTGCAGAACGCCAGCAACGGCTGACCATCGACCACGACCTGCGGGCCTTGCGGGCTTTGCAGCAGCGGGCGTTGGCGATAAAGGTGTGCGGCGCGACGGGCATCGAGGCGCGTGCGGAGATCGAAAGACATGCGGGCCCCGGTGCGGGAGATGGCGATTCAAAGCGGGCCGATGGCAACCGGCCCGCTCAAGGGGGTCAGGCAGAAGCGGCGCCGTAGAACATCGCGCTGCTTTGCTGCTCGACCAGCGCCTGCTCGATGGCAGCCTGATGCACTTCGTCGGCATGGCCTTCGCCCGCTTCAGGTTTGATGCCCAGACGCGAGAACAGCAGCATGTCCTTGTCGGCCTGCGGGTTGGCGGTGGTCAGCAACTTGTCGCCGTAGAAAATCGAATTGGCCCCGGCAAAGAACGCCAGCGCCTGCATTTGCTCGTTCATGGCTTCACGCCCGGCGGACAGACGCACATGGGACTTGGGCATCAAGATCCGCGCCACGGCCAGCATGCGGATGAAGTCGAACGGATCGACGTCCTCGGCGTTTTCCAGCGGCGTGCCGGCAACCTTGACCAGCATGTTGATCGGCACCGACTCCGGGTGCTCCGGCAGGTTGGCCAACTGAATCAACAGCCCGGCGCGGTCGTCGAGCGACTCGCCCATGCCGAGAATACCGCCCGAGCAGATCTTCATCCCGGCATCACGCACGTAAGCGAGGGTTTGCAAACGCTCGCTGTAGGTGCGGGTGGTGATGATGCTGCCGTAGAACTCCGGCGAGGTGTCGAGGTTGTGGTTGTAGTAATCCAGCCCGGCGGTGGCCAGCGCCTCGGTCTGTTCCTGATCGAGACGACCCAGGGTCATGCAGGTTTCCAGGCCCATGGCTTTCACGCCTTTGACCATCTCCAGCACATAAGGCATGTCTTTGGCAGACGGATGCTTCCAGGCCGCGCCCATACAGAAACGGGTCGAACCGATGGCCTTGGCACGCGCCGCTTCTTCGAGAACCTTCTGCACTTCAAGCAGCTTTTCTTTCTCAAGCCCGGTGTTGTAGTGGCCGGACTGCGGACAGTACTTGCAGTCTTCCGGGCAGGCACCGGTCTTGATCGACAGCAGCGTGGAGACCTGAACGCGGTTGGCGTCGAAGTGAGCGCGGTGCACCGTTTGCGCCTGAAACAGCAGGTCATTGAATGGCTGTACGAACAGCGCCCTGACCTCGGCTAAAGTCCAGTCGTGACGCAAAGTGGCGGTGGTGCTGGCGCTCATCGGGCGGCTCCTTGGTGTTTCTGGGCAATGCGCGAGGGCGGGAAAGACCACAGGCGCTACACGGATGTCGGGCATATTTAAGGAAGAGCCATGCGCTGTCAACCCAGCTACAAGCACGAGGTTTACATCTGGTTAAAAAACAAACAGGCCTGTTTGTTGTGCGACGAACGCAGTGAGGTGCCAGCGCCTGTCTGTGTGCCGTGCGAAGCCGAGTTGCCGTGGCTTGGCGACCAGTGCGAACGCTGCGCACTGCCGATGCTTATTTCCGGCCTTGAGTGCGTGCAATGCAGCAAATGGTCACCCGCTTTCGCTCAGGTGATCGCGCCATGGCTGTATGACTTTCCGGTCGACAGCCTGATTACCCGCTTCAAACACAACGGCAAATGGCCAATGGGCCGACTGCTGGCCGAGCTGTGCGGGCACTTCATCCAGCACCGTTTCGATGAAGGCCAGCCGCGCCCGGACTGTCTTTTGCCTGTGCCGCTGGCTACCAAACGCCTGCGCCAGCGCGGTTACAACCAGGCCGCGATGCTCGCCGGGTGGCTGGGCCAGCAACTGCAATTGCCTGTCGATGAACAGCACGTGCTGCGCAGCCGCGAGACCACCGCGCAACAGGGTCTCGACGCCAAAGCGCGCAAACGCAACTTGCGCGGCGCATTCACGTTGCGCGACCCCGACTGGGTGCACGGCAAACACCTGGCGCTGGTCGACGACGTACTGACCACCGGCTCGACGGCAGAGGTTATTGCTCGATTATTGAACAGCGCAGGTGCGCGACGGGTGGATGTGTATTGCCTGGCGCGGACGCCCAAGCCGGGGGATTGAATGGGCGAGGTGCTCATCTCTATACACAAGCCCGCTTTTAATATCGCTCCCACGCTCCGCGTGGTAGCGCAGCTGTGGACGCTCCGCGTCCGGTCTTAAGCCAGCAGCTCGGCGCAGAATTGTGACGCAGAGCGTCACGAAAAGCATGCCAACGCGGAGCATTGGCACGATAGTCATCCCCAGACGTTCATAGCTCCCACGCTCCGCATCCGCTTTTCGACGCCACGCACCAGAGCGATCATACTGCCCGCTCATCCCAGCCATCGCGGATCGCCATGTCCCTGCCTCCCTTACTCACGCAACACATGGTCCGTCGCCCGCAACGTATTGCACTGTTGCAGCACATTGCCGAGCAGGGTTCGATCACCCGCGCCGCCAAGAGCGCCGGGTTGAGTTACAAGGCGGCCTGGGACGCCATTGACGAACTGAACAATCTGGCGCAAAAGCCGCTGGTCGAGCGCAGCGTCGGTGGGCGCGGTGGTGGCGGCGCCAAACTGTCGGTCGAGGGCGAACGGGTGCTGCGTCTCTATCAACGCGTGCAGGCAGTGCAGGCTCAGGTGCTGGAAGCCGCCGAAGACAGCAGCGATCTGGAGCTGCTCAATCGCCTGACCCTGCGCACCAGTGCGCGCAACCAGTTGCTGGGACGTATCGTCGCCATCACCCGTCAGGGCCACAACGATCAGATTCGCCTGCGACTGGCCGATGAGGTGTTTGTCGACGCGCAAGTGACCCACGACAGTACGCTGGACCTGGGGCTGGAATTTGGTACCGACGCAGTCGCGCTGATCAAGGCCGGCTGGCTGGAACTGCATGCTGATAACGCAGAAGAAACAAATGGAAACAATTGCCTGATCGGGCAGATCGAAAGCGTGATCGACGCTGACGATGGCCCCAGCGAAGTGCGTATAAAGCTCCCGAGCGGCCAGACACTCTGCGCCCTGGCGACGCCTCAGCACTTGCAGGCTCAACAGCTGAAAACTGGCGTCGTGGTGCAGGCACGATTCGCGGCATCGTTCGTGCTGCTGGGTATCCCCTCTTAAACGCCGGCAAGTCATCACCGCGACACAATTCCGTCATATGCGCGCACTAAGGTGGCTGCCATATTCGAGGGAGCCGTGATGATGAAACTATTAGAAGAAAATCAAACTACCAATCTGGAAAACCTGGTCGGCGCAAACCGGGTCGGCCTTACCCGTCGCGGCTTCATCAGCGCGGGCGCCTTGTGTGGGGCAGCGATGTTCCTGGGCGGCAATATCCTCAGCCGCACCGCTCTGGCCAACAGCGTCAGCGCCGCTTCTGGCGCATTGCTGGGTTTCTAGAGCATCCCCACCGCCACGGCCGACAGCATCAGTTTGCCGAAAGGCTACACGTCATCGGTCCTGATCAGCTGGGGTCAGCCGTTGCATGCAGGCGGCCCGGCGTTCGACCCGAGCGGCAAAGGCACCGCCAAGGCGCAGGAAGTGCAATTCGGCGACAACAACGACGGCATGTGCCTGTTCCCGATGCCGGGTCACAAAGACCGCGCGCTGATGGCGATCAACAACGAATACACCAACTACCGTTATCTCTTCGATCACGGCAAAGAGCCGCAGTCGGCTGAAGAGGTGCAGAAGGCACTCGCCGCTGAAGGCGTGTCTGTGATCGAGGTCCAGCAGAAAAACGGCAAATGGCAGTTCGTTGAGGACTCGCGCTACAACCGTCGCATCCACGGCAACACGCCGATCAACCTGAGCGGCCCGGCAGCCGGGCATGACTGGCTCAAGACGGAAGCCGACAAGAGTGGCAGCCACGTCCTCGGGACATTCCAGAACTGCTCCAGCGGCCAGACGCCGTGGGGCACGTACCTGACCTGTGAAGAGAACTTCACTGATTGCTTCGGCAGCAGCAACCCGGAGCAGAAGTTCGACGCTGGCATGAAACGCTACGGCGTCGTGGCCGCCAGTAAAGAAATCAACTGGCACCCGCACGACCCGCGTTTCGACGTGGCGAAGAACCCCAACGAAGTGAACCGTCACGGCTGGGTGGTCGAGATCGATCCGTTCGACCCTGAATCGACGCCGGTCAAACGCACCGCGCTCGGCCGCTTCAAGCACGAGAACGCAGCGTTCACGCAGACCAAAGGCGGGCGCGCCGTGGTGTACATGGGCGACGACGAGCGTGGCGAGTTCATCTACAAATTCATCAGCCGCGACAAGATCGATCACCAGAACCCGAAAGCCAACCGCAATCTGCTGGACCACGGCACCTTGTACGTCGCGCAATTCGACGCGGGCGACAGCAACCCGGATCACCCGAAGGGCAAAGGCCAGTGGATCGAACTGACCCACGGCAAGAACGGCCTGGACGCCGCTGCCGGTTTCAATAATCAGGCAGAAGTGCTGATTCATGCGCGCCTGGCTGCCAGTGTCGTGAAAGCCACACGCATGGACCGCCCGGAATGGATCGTGGTCAGCCCCAAGGACGGCCAGGTGTATTGCACGCTGACCAACAACATCAAACGCGGCGATGAAGGTCAGCCGGTAGGTGGACCGAACCCGCGCGCCAAGAACCAGTACGGGCAGATCCTGCGCTGGAGCGAGGAAGGCAGCAATCCTTCGGCGATGGCGTTCGAATGGGACCTGTTCGTGGTCGCCGGCAACCCGGCGGTGTATGCCGGTACGCCGCAGGCCGGGTCGAGCAACATCAACGCGCAGAACATGTTCAACAGCCCTGACGGCCTGAGCTTCGATCAGGCGGGTCGCCTGTGGATTCAGACCGATGGCGACTCCAGCAACAAGGGCGACTTCGCCGGCATGGGCAACAACCAGATGCTCTGCGCGGACCCTGCCAGCGGTGAGATTCGTCGCTTTCTGGTGGGCCCGGTCGGTTGCGAAATCACCGGCATCAGTTTTGCGCCGGACTACAAGACGATGTTCATCGGCATCCAGCATCCCGGCGAAAACGGCGGCTCCACCTTCCCCGAGCATTTGCCTGACGGCAAACCGCGCTCATCGGTGATGGTGATCACCCGCGAAGATGGCGGCATCATCGGCGCCTGATCGGCTCTAGAATGTGTATTTTTTGTGGGAGCGGACCGGGCGACGCTTCGCTTGTCCGCGAAGACGGTAGTTCAAACAATACATTTTCGGAGAATGCACCGGCTCCTTCGTGGACAAGTCCACTCCCACGGCCTTCGGCCAGAATCCAAAGCAGGCGAAGGCCGTGGGAGCGGACTTGTCCGCGAAAGGGCCGGTATAATCGCCGAAAATGTATCGTCAGATATACCGTCTTCGCGAACGAGCGAAGCGTCGCCCGGTCCGCTCCCACGCCCTGCGGGCAGAAGCCTGAAAACCGCGTTTTCTGGGCTCATCGAGACTTGTGTAGAACACTGAGCGCAGAACGTGGGAGTAATCAGCCACAGAACACTTGTCAATCAATCAACCCGTTACCATCATAAAACGGGTACGGCCCTTCATAGTCGCCAAACACGGCGTTATGGCTCACCAGGCCTTGCTCGGAATGCCAGCGGTGCAGCACATAACCTGCCGGTTCGAGGTTGAAATGTGCCGGGGCGGCTTCGTCGAGGTCCAGCACGATCTGGTGTGAGGTGCCGGGACAGATGCTCGCCACGCTGCCACCAAAACGCCGCTGCATCGGTCGATGCAAATGCCCGCACATTAAACGCTCCACTTGCGGATGCTGAGCAATCACCCGTTCCAGCGCTGAAGCATTGCCGAACGGTTCGCGGTCCATGTGGCCGATGCCGGTGATGAACGGCGGGTGGTGCAGGATGATCACGGTCGGCACATAAGGGCGACGCGACAGTTGCGCATGCAGCCAGTCCAGCTGACAGTAATCCAGCTGCCCGCCATGCTCGCCGGGAATGGTCGTGTCCATGCCGATCAGCCGCACCGGGTACTTTTCCACCACCCAGTCCAGCGGCGCACTGGCCGACAACGGCAGGTACACCTGATCGGCAAACGCGGCCAGCAAGTGCTCGCGGTCATCGTGATTGCCGGGCACCAGATAGAACGGCATTTGCAGGTGCTCCAGTTCGGGTTTGAGGACGGCATATTCATCCTCGCGCCCGAAATCCACCAGGTCACCGCTGATCACCACGATGTCGGGGCGCTGCTTGCTGGCGTTGATATGCGCAACGGCACGGCGTAGCGCGGCCAGCGTGTCGACCACCCCATAAGTCAGACGCCCGTCGGCTTTGAGGTGCAGGTCGCTGATCTGGGCGATAAGAAACGGACGATTCACAATAATCTCTCGCAGGAAAACAGTTTTACGAATGCAGGGTGAACAGCACTTGCGGCTCGACACTCAGGCCAATGACAGCGTTGGCGGCGTAAATAACAGTGTCGGTGCTGTCCACCAACAATGGCTGCGGACCGCCGACATCAACCAGCAAGCGACTTTGCGCACCCTGGAAAAACTGCCCGACCAGACGCCCCTGAAGATGGCCGCTTCCTGGCACCAGGCGCAGGTGCTCGGGACGGCAATAGACGGTGCCCGGCATGTCAGCACCGTTCCACGGCAGTTCGCCGCCGTTTACCTTGAGGCCCGACGCGGTGCGCGCGACCACACTGAACGCATTCAGATTGCCGACAAACCCGGCAACAAAGGCATTGGCGGGCTGTTGATAGATTTCTCTCGGCGTCGCCAACTGCGACACGCAGCCTTTTTCCATGACCAGAATCCGGTCGCCCAAGGCCATCGCTTCGCCCTGATCATGAGTCACGAACACCGAGGTAATACCCAGCCCGCGCAGCAACTGGTCCAGCTCACTGCGCAAACGCTCACGCAACTGCGCATCCAGCGCGGCCAACGGCTCGTCGAGCAGCAGCACCCGCGGGCGCGGCGCCAGTGCACGGGCCAGCGCAACACGTTGCCGTTGCCCACCGGACAGCTCGTTGACGCGACGATTGCCGTGCCCGGCCAGGCCGACCAGTTCCAGCAACTCGTCGCAACGCTTGTTGCGCTCGACCGACGACAGGCCGCGAATCTTCAGGCCGTAAACAATGTTGCCGGCCACATCGAGATTGGGAAACAACGCGTAATTCTGAAAAACCATGCCGACGTCGCGGCGCTCGATGGGCAAGCGCGTGACGTCCTGATCGTCGAACAGCACCTGTCCGACATCCGGCCGTTCAAGGCCGGCAATCAGGCGCAACGTGGTGGTCTTGCCACAACCGGACGGCCCGAGAATCGCCAGCGTTTCGCCGGGCTCGATGGTCAGGTGCAAATCCTGTACAGCAACGGTGCCGTCGGCAAATGCCTTGCGGCAGCCCTTCAGGCGAATGGTGGTTCCGCTCATCGGCTCTCTCCACGGGCAAGACGCGCGCTGATGGCCTGCAACGCAATCAGCAGCGGCACAATCAGCAACAGAAAAAGAAGGGTGTAGGCGCTGGCGACTTCCAGCCGGGCCGAGGCATAACTGTCGGCCAGCCCGACCGGCAAGGTCTTGGTGATCGGCGTGTGGAGCATCCAGGTCAGGTTGAACTCGCCCAGCGACAGGGTCACGACCATCAACACACCGGCCAGAATCCCGGCCCGGCAGTTGGGCACCACCACACTGAAAAACCGTTTGATCGGCCCCGCGCCCAGGCTGGCGGCGGCCTCTTCAAGCACCGGCAACTGCTGACGCTGCATGACCGCCATGACCGGCCGGACCAGAAACGGCAGCGTGAACAGCACGTGCCCCACAAGGATGAACAGCCAACTGCTACGAAAGCTGCCGAACTGGCCGTAGGTCAACAACAACGCCAGGGCGCTGGCCAGGCCGGGCATGGCGACCGGCAGCACCATCAGCTCTTCAAATGCGCGACTGAAGCGATTATTCATGCGCACCAGCGCATACGCCGCCGGCACGCCGACCACGCACACGCAGATCGCGCAAGCCACCGCCAGTTGCAGCGACAGCCAGACCGTCGGCGAGTAGGCCTGCCAGACCTGTATCAACCAGTCGAAGGTCAAGCCGCTCGACAGGCCCAGAAAGTAATTGCGGGTCACGCCAGCCAGCAGCGACAACACCACCGGCACCAGCATGAACGCGCAGACCAACAGCGTGAACGCCAGCTGCGCAGCAAACAATGGTGAGCGTTTCACAGGGCAACTCCCGATTTTCCGACCATGCGCCGCGCCAGCAACAGCACCGCCCAGGTCACCAGGCCAAGGATCACCGACAACGCGGCGGCCACGGTGAAATTGGCGTAATTGGTGAACACGTTGTAGATCGCCACGGGGGTGACGTTCAGACGTGTGCCTAGCGTGAACGCTGTGCCGAATGCCCCCATCGAGGTGGCGAAGCAGATCGCCCCGCAGGACACAAGCGCCGGTGTCAGGCCCGGAACGATCACATCGCAGACCACGCGCCAATGACCGGCCCCCAGAGAATGAGCCGCCTCTTCAAGGCTGCGGTCCAGGCTTTCACACGCGGCCATGACGGTGAGGATCACGCGCGGTATCGAAAAGTACAGGTAGCCGATGAACAGCCCGGTGAGGGAATAGGCAAACACCCAGCGCTCCCCGGCCAGTTGCAGACCAAGCGCGGCGAAGATGCCTTGGCGACCCGCCAGCAGAATCACCAGAAAGCCGACCACCACGCCGGGAAACGCCAGCGGAAAGGTCAGCAATGCCACCAGCGCCGAGCGTCCAAAGAAATGGTTACGCGCCAGAAACACCCCGCTGATGCCGCCGATCAGCAACGCCACAAGCGTCACCACCAGCGCCAGCAGGCAGGTCTGCAGCAGACTGCCCAGGTACTGAGCACTGCTCAACACCTGCCAGTAACCGCTGCCATTGCCCTCGGTACTTTGCGCACCGAGCAGGATCAGATGGGTCAACGGCAGCAGCCAGAAGGCCAGTAATACCGCCATCGCCGGGGCCAGCGCCAGCGCAGCGGTCGGGCGCAGCCGCAGCCTGAACAACCCATCCTTGCGCAGAGCCAGCGCGCGTCCCGGCGAGGCTGACATCACTTCACCTCACGCAGATAGCGAGCGGCGAAAGCTTCCTGCACAGCGGCCATGTGCTGGTAATCCACCACACCGGCACGGGCGTAGTCGCTGTCCGGCAGGAACTGCGCAGCGACCTCGGCAGGCATCTTCGAGCGTACCGGGCGCAGGTAAGCCTTGGCCCAAAGTGCCTGCTCCTCATCGGACAGCACGAAATCCAGCACCTTTTCAGCGTTGGCGCGATGCGGCGCTTTGGCAACCATGCTCATGACGTAAGGCACACCGATGGTGCCTTCCTTGGGGATCACGAACGCGACGTTGGCTTTGTCCTTGTAGCGGGCGCGGTAGGCGTTGAAGTCATAGTCGACCAGAATCGGCAGCTCGCCGGACAGTACGCGTGCATACGCGGTTTGCTTGGGCACGATAGGCGAGTTCTTCGCCAGTTTCTGGAAGTAGTCGATGGCCGGGCCGAAGTTGTCCAGCCTGCCGCCCATGGCCTGGTTGATCGCAACAGCGGAAACGTAGCCGACGAAGGCGCTGGAAGGATCAAGGTAACCGACCATGCCTTTGTACTCAGGCTTGAGCAGGTCCGCCCAGCTTTGCGGCACCGGCAAACCGCCCAGCGCGTCGACGTTGACCATGATGCCAAGGGTGCCGGAGTGAATGGCGAACCAGTGCCCTTGCGGGTCTTTCAGCCCGGCCGGAATGTCGTCCCAGTGTTTGGGCTTATACGTATCGACCACGCCGGCTTTCTGCGCTTGCAGGCCGAATGTCACGCCGTAATACACCACGTCGGCGACCGGCGCGGCTTGTTCGGCGACGATCTGCGCCAGTGCCTGCCCGGAGTTCTTGTTGTCCAGCGGCACCTGCACGCCGGTGCTGTCGGCAATCGCCTTGAGCTGAGTGCCCCAGTCGGCCCACTCAGGCGGGCAGTTGTAGCAGATAGCCGTTTCGGCAGCCTGGGCGAGGCTGGCCGCACCGCATAACAGCAGTGCCGCGAGGGTTTTACTGAGGCTGAGCATGAAGCATCTCCTGGTAGGGCTGGGTGCTTTCGCCGGGCCGGATGTGGCACGGCAGACAATGAGAAACCGGTGGCGCCCCGGCAATCCGTGCCAGCAGTTGATCGATGACGATGTGCGCCAGCTCGGCGATGGGCTGAACCACACTGCACAGCGTCGGGTGCATCTGGGTGCCGAGCGCGATGCCGTCGAAGCCGATAACCGACAGACGCTCCGGAACACCCCAGCCGTTGCGGCGCAGTTCGGCAATCAGGCTGATGGCCAGCAAATCGTTTGAGCAGACCAGCGCGCTGGGCGCGTCCGGGCCGCGCAACAAGGGTTCGAGCGCAGCGAAATCGGCGTCGGTATGAGCCGGCATTTCAATCACCGGCCGGGCTTCGAGGCCGCGTTCGACCATGGCGTCGCAATAACCGTCATAGCGCAGCCGGGCGCGGTCAGACTGCATGGCCGGGCCGGCGACCATGGCAACGCGCTGATGCCCGGCATCGATCAGGTAGCGCGTCGCCAGCGCCATGCCTGCGCGGTTATCCACAGACACCGCGCTGTAATCCTCATTGTCGGTCTGGTGATAGGCCAGTACGAACGGCGTGTCTTCACTGACCAGGCTCTCCAGCACACGGTTGTGCTCAGCGTCGGTCACAGTCAGCACCAGCCCGTCGACCCGCTGGCGCAGCAATTCTTCAACCACAGCGCTCTCGCGTTCAGCCGTGTAGTCAGTGGTCGCCAACAGCAGGTTATAGCCCCGTGCCCGCGCGGCCCGCTCCATGGCCTGAAACTGTTCGGCAAACACCGGGTTGAGCAGGTTGGGCACCACCACGCCAATCAGGTTGGTGGTTTGCAGACGCAACTGTCGGCCCAGACGGTTGGGACGAAAACCCAGTGCCCGGGCGGCGGCAAACACCCGGTCGCGGGTTTCGGCGCGCACCACATCCGGGCTGGCGAAGGCGCGTGCGGCGGTGGCCCGGGAAACCCCGGCCAGGCTTGCAACCTCTTTCAAATCAGTCATGGCAGCTCGCCTTGAGATCGATCTCATTGGCGGCAACTGTAAGCGTCCAACATGGCTGAATGGCGAACGGCTGATGACCGTTCAATGACAATCCGACCCTTGAGCACTTTAATCGGATGGGTTTGGCGAACCGGGACCGGTCTGCGTTACCATCAGCGGTCCGACGCGGCAACCTGCTGCGCGCAGGAGTAGTCATGGCTCACCCGTTTGCAACACTCACTCCCGATCTGGTGCTGGATGCCGTCGAAAGCATCGGTTTTCTCAGCGATGCACGCATCCTGGCGCTCAACAGTTACGAAAACCGCGTGTATCAGGTCGGTATCGAAGACGGTCAGCCGCTGATCGCCAAGTTCTACCGGCCGCAACGCTGGACCAACGAAGCCATTCTCGAAGAACACAGCTTCACCTTCGAACTGGTTGATGCCGAAGTGCCCGTCGTCGCGCCCATGGTGCATAACGGCGAAACCCTGTTCGAGCACGCCGGCTTTCGCTTCACGCTGTTCCCGCGCCGTGGCGGACGCGCGCCAGAGCCGGGCAATCTGGATCAGCTGTATCGCCTCGGTCAGTTGCTGGGCCGTATTCATGCGGTCGGCTCGACCAAGCCGTTTGCGCATCGCGAAGCACTGGGCGTGAAGAATTTCGGTAATGACTCGGTCAATTACCTGCTGGAAAACAACTGCATCCCGCGCGGCCTGCTGCCGGCCTACGAGTCAGTGGCCCGCGACCTGCTCAAGCGCGTCGAAGACGTCTACGGCGCAACGCCGCACAGCAACATCCGCATGCATGGCGACTGCCACCCCGGCAACATGATGTGCCGCGACGAAATGTTCCACATCGTCGACCTGGACGATTGCCGCCTGGGCCCTGCGGTGCAGGACATCTGGATGATGCTGGCCGGCGACCGCCAGGAACGCCTCGGCCAGCTCTCCGAATTGATGGACGGCTACAACGAATTCCACGATTTCGCCCCACGCGAACTGGCCCTTATCGAACCGCTGCGCGCGCTGCGCCTGATGCATTACAGCGCTTGGCTGGCACGTCGCTGGGATGACCCGGCGTTCCCCCACAGCTTCCCGTGGTTCGGCACCGAACGTTACTGGGGCGACCACATCCTGGCGCTGCGCGAGCAGATGTCGGCGCTGAATGAAGAACCGCTGAAACTGTTTTGATCTGTGGGGCGTGAGGCACGATAACCCCGACTATCGTGCGACGCTCCGCGTCGGCATGCGGTTCTGGACGCTCTGCGTCCGATCTTGAGCAAGCGGCGCCGCACAAATGTCGTGGATCCGCCGAACCTGTGTATAACATCGAGCGCTGCAGCGTCAGTACAACCAAAACCACCAACCGCACCACCCCACAATAAAACCGGAATTTTCTGCATTCAAGGGACGCTCCATGCAAGCCGCCAATCCGCGCCGAGGTTACATATTAGGCCTGAGTGCCTACACCATCTGGGGCCTGTTCCCCATCTACTTCAAAGTCATCGCCGCCGTTCCGGCCATCGAGATCATTATCCACCGCGCGCTCTGGTCGGCACTCTTCGGCTCGATCGTGCTGATGTTCTGGAAACACCCCGGCTGGTGGCGCGACCTGCGCAACAACCCAAAAAGGCTGGCCGTGCTGGCGCTGAGCGGCACGCTGATTGCCGCTAACTGGATCGTCTACGTCTGGGCGGTGAACAACGGGCGGATGCTTGAGGCCAGCCTCGGCTATTACATCAACCCGCTGGTCAATGTGCTGCTCGCCATGGTGCTGCTGGGCGAGCGCCTCAGGCGCCTGCAAATGCTGGCCGCGCTCCTCGCCGCCATCGGTGTCGCACAGCAGGTCTGGCATGTCGGCAGCCTGCCGTGGGTATCGCTGGCGCTGCCATTGACCTTCGCGTTCTACGGGCTGATCCGCAAGAAGGCGCCGGTCGCCGCCCTGCCCGGCCTGGTCGTCGAAACCTGGATGCTGGTGCCACTGGCGCTGATCTGGCTCGCGCTCAACCCGATGGCCGTGAGCGCGCAACCCGAATTCTGGACCACCACGCAAGCCCTCTGGCTCGCCGCCGCCGGCCCGGTCACGCTGATCCCGCTAGTGTGCTTCAATGCCGCCGCCCGCCACTTGCCGTTCACCACGCTAGGCTTTCTGCAATACATCGCACCCACCTTGGTCCTGTTGCTGGCCGTGCTGTTGTATGGCGAATACCTGACCACCAGCACCATCATCACCTTTGCCTTCATCTGGGCGGGGCTGGCGATCTACAGTGTGGATATCTGGCTGAAATCCCGCGGCCGCCACTGATCAAAAAACAAACAACTCTACGCAGGCCACGCAGAACGAGGCCTGCGCAGGGTTCTCCAACGGTTATCCACAGGCAGACTCACCTTATCTGTGCACAAGCCTTTGAAACTGTTGAATTTTTGATCAATCTTCGTAAAGCCACGGTGCGCATGGCGCGCAACGCTATTCCCCCAGGTTATCCACAGGCAGGTGCACGGTTAACTTGGATAACCTGACAAAAGCACTCACTCCTCACTCCGCAACACCAACTCCACCATCAAATCATCAGCCAGAGTCGCGTGCAGGCAGAGCGGATCAAAAAGAATTGCTCTATCAGGCACCGCCCCCTGTCCCCCGAAAGAAGTTCTACGCTGGTATATTCAGCCTCTTGAAAAGCCCGTCAACCAGTGATTCTTAACCGGTTATATCTAGGGAAGGTCTGAAAAAGCCTTTTCTTCAAAAGTCGAAGCCAGTAAATACAGGCGCTCCAGCCCGGTTCCTCTCCAAAAAAATGGGCTTTTTCAGAGGATACCTAGAGGGTGTAGACAAAATAAATTAAACTTTCACTCCCTTGTCTGAATAGCCCTCAAGCCATGCCTAAAACCGGACGTCCTCGCTCGATTGCCGCCGAGCACTATCCCGTGCTGGTGAAACTCGCTCATGCACAGCCCTATTCCAGCTAGGCCGAATTGGCGCTCGTATTCTTCGCCGAAACCGGTATCACTGCGCATCCCGACACCTTTGCAAAAGCGTTGAAAATGGCAGGGATTACGCGTGTAAAGCAGCGGGCCAAGGGAAGTTTTCAGTCACCTGAACCTAATAAAGCCTATGGCTACAATGAAACCCACCGCCGCCAACTGCCGGAGCAGCTATATCCGAGTTGCTTGACAGATACCGAGTGGGCACTGGTCGCCGACCTGTTTGAAAGCCAGGGCGGACGAGGAGTGCCACCGCTTCACTCTCGGCGCACGTTGCTGGAAGCCTGTTGCTATGTCGTACGCACGGGGTGCTCATGGCGAATGCTACCCCGCGATTTTCCTCATTGGGACAATGTCTACAAAACGTTCCGCCGGTGGAGCGCTCAAGGCAAGTTCGAGCAAATGCATGATCGCTTGCGAGCTCAATGGCGTGAGCGGGAAGAACGCGCTGACAGCCCGTCAGCAGCGATCCTGGATTCACAGTCGACCCGCAGTTCTCCTCAAGGCGGTGACAGCGGCTACGACGCAGGCAAAAAAGTGAAGGGGCGTAAACGAAGTCTGATTGTCGATACATTGGGCCTGCTGCTGGCTGTCAGTATCAGTGCTGCAAGCGTGCAGGATCGTGACGCGGCGGATGATGCGGTGGCGTACTCGAAGGAAAAATATCCGTCACTGAGCACGCTTTTTGTTGATAGTGCGTACGCAGGAAAATGGGCACAGCGCACCCATCAACTGCACGCTATCGATGTTCAAGTGATCCGTGGCCCGAATAACAGAAGAACAGGGCAATGGCACTCTGAACAAGGCGATCTATTTTCCGTGGAGCCTGTTCAGACTGGATTTGTGGTCATGCCCAAGCGATGGGTAGTGGAGCGAACTCATGCCTGGAATGAGAGAGCTCGGCGACTGATCATGCATCATGATCGCCTTTTTGCGGTAAGCGAGGCATGGGTTTGGTTGGCTGAGGCTCGAATACTCGCGCGCCGACTCACTACATGATTTTGTCTACACCCTCTTAGGTATCCTCTGAAAAAGCCCATTTTTTTGGAGAGGAACCGGGCTGGAGCGCCTGTATTTACTGGCTTCGACTTTTGAAGAAAAGGCTTTTTCAGACCTTCCTTAGGCATGGTGCAATGCTGTGTAGGCAAAGGACAAACAGCTTACTTTATTTTGTCTACACCCTCCTAGGGAGACGCTGATTTATTCTAAAACCCAGCTGTTGCCCCCAGATAAATCAAGGCCTCCAGAGCGTTGCAGGGACGAAAAATCGAATAAATCAGCGCCTCCCTAGGGAGGCGCTGCAAAAATAGCCAACTGTCCCCACCCTTGGCACACTAAGTTCCTTCAACAGCCTCCCTCTCCGTGAGCGTTACGCGCGTGCAGAAGACCTTCTCCGAACTCGAATATACCGGCAAGAAAAAGCAGACTCGCCGAGATCGCTTCCTGGCTGACCTTGAACAGTTGGTGCCCTGGGCCCTGCTGGAGGCGCAAGTGGCGCCGTTTTATAGCAACACCGCAGGCAAGCGCGGACGCCCTGCGATAGGGGTGTCGCGCATGTTGCGCATGTACGTCGTGCAGCAGTGTTTCGGTTTCTCCGATGAAGGTTGCGAAGATGCCGTCTACGACAGCCAGGCCATCCGCGGTTTTATGAGTATCGACCTGGGTCGCGAGTCTGCACCGGATGCCACCACCTTGCTGCGTTTTCGCCGCTTGCTGGAAGTCCATCAGCTAACCCGGCTGCTGTTTGAAACGATTAACCAGCATCTGGCCAGCCGGGGGCTGCTGCTCAAGGAAGGCACTATCGTCGACGCTACTCTGATCGCCGCGCCGCCCTCGGTCAAGAACCGAGAAGGCAAGCGTGATCCTGAGATGCATCAGGCCAGGAAAGGCAATCAATGGCACTTTGGGATGAAGGCCCACATTGGTGTAGACGCCACGTCGGGGCTGGTGCACAGCGTAGTAGGGACGGCCGCTAACGTGGCGGATGTCACCCAGGTTGGCCAGTTGCTTCACGGTGACGAAACCTATGTTTCGGGTGACGCTGGATACACCGGTGCGGCCAAGCGACCGGAGCATGCTGAACGGGACGTTATCTGGTCGATTGCAGAACGGCCAAGCAGTTACAAGCAGCACGGCGAAGGCAGCGTGCTGTATCGGGTCAAGCGCAAAATTGAATATGCCAAGGCGCAACTGCGTGCCAAGGTCGAGCACCCCTTCCAGGTAATCAAGGTGCGCTTCAATCATCGCAAGGTTCGCTACCGTGGGCTGGAAAAGAATACAGCGCAGTTGTTCAGTTTGTTTGGGTTGGCCAATCTGATGCTGGCCAAGCGGTATTTACAACAGACGGCAGGATAAATCCATCTGAAAGGCGGGACTGGCCCGCCTTTCAGCAAAATGAGGGCAGAAATCTGCTCGAGAAACGTAAAATAAGGCCGGCAGGTTGAAAAAAACCGGCTTGGAAATGGGGACGGTGCGAACGGGTTAATTGTTCAGCGTCTCCCTAGCTAAGCATCTAAAAAGTATTCAATCGACAGTCATACTGTTTTTATACCATAAGACCCGGCAAACTTTATTCCAATAATGCACGCCCTAAGAGGGTGTAGACAAAATCATGTAGTGAGTCGGCGCGCGAGTATTCGAGCCTCGGCCAACCAAACCCATGCCTCGCTTACCGCAAAAAGGCGATCATGATGCATGATCAGTCGCCGAGCTCTCTCATTCCAGGCATGAGTTCGCTCCACTACCCATCGCTTGGGCATGACCACAAATCCAGTCTGAACAGGCTCCACGGAAAATAGATCGCCTTGTTCAGAGTGCCATTGCCCTGTTCTTCTGTTATTAGGTATCCTCTGAAAAAGCCCATTTTTTTGGAGAGGAACCGGGCTGGAGCGCCTGTATTTACTGGCTTCGACTTTTGAAGAAAAGGCTTTTTCAGACCTTCCTTAGGGCCACGGATCACTTGAACATCGATAGCGTGCAGTTGATGGGGGCGCTGTGCCCATTTTCCTGCGTACGCACTATCAACAAAAAGCGTGCTCAGTGACGGATATTTTTCCTTCGAGTACGCCACCGCATCATCCGCCGCGTCACGATCCTGCACGCTTGCAGCACTGATACTGACAGCCAGCAGCAGGCCCAATGTATCGACAATCAGACTTCGTTTACGCCCCTTCACTTTTTTGCCTGCGTCGTAGCCGCTGTCACCGCCTTGAGGAGAACTGCGGGTCGACTGTGAATCCAGGATCGCTGCTGACGGGCTGTCAGCGCGTTCTTCCCGCTCACGCCATTGAGCTCGCAAGCGATCATGCATTTGCTCGAACTTGCCTTGAGCGCTCCACCGGCGGAACGTTTTGTAGACATTGTCCCAATGAGGAAAATCGCGGGGTAGCATTCGCCATGAGCACCCCGTGCGTACGACATAGCAACAGGCTTCCAGCAACGTGCGCCGAGAGTGAAGCGGTGGCACTCCTCGTCCGCCCTGGCTTTCAAACAGGTCGGCGACCAGTGCCCACTCGGTATCTGTCAAGCAACTCGGATATAGCTGCTCCGGCAGTTGGCGGCGGTGGGTTTCATTGTAGCCATAGGCTTTATTAGGTTCAGGTGACTGAAAACTTCCCTTGGCCCGCTGCTTTACACGCGTAATCCCTGCCATTTTCAACGCTTTTGCAAAGGTGTCGGGATGCGCAGTGATACCGGTTTCGGCGAAGAATACGAGCGCCAATTCGGCCTGGCTGGAATAGGGCTGTGCATGAGCGAGTTTCACCAGCACGGGATAGTGCTCGGCGGCAATCGAGCGAGGACGTCCGGTTTTAGGCATGGCTTGAGGGCTATTCAGACAAGGGAGTGAAAGTTTAATTTATTTTGTCTACACCCTCTAAGGAGACGCTGATTTATTCTAAAACCCAGCTGTTGCCCCCAGATAAATCAAGGCCTCCAGAGCGTTGCAGGGACGAAAAATCGAATAAATCAGCGCCTCCATAAGGAATTTAATAATGAGCAATAATATAAACGACATGACAGAACTTGAATTTCTTCTGCTCGTTAAAAACATCAGCGAAGCTAACTACCCCTCTGAAAGTGCTCATAACGACGCAGTCATTAGTTTTGAAGAAATCTCAGAACACCCTGCTGGTTCGGATTTGTTATTTTATCCTGAACAAGGTAAAGAAAGCCCTGAAGCGATAGTCGCAGAAGTTAAAGCATGGCGAGCAGCCAACAGCAAGACGGGCTTCAAAACTCTCTAATTACGAACACCGGCTCAGTTACCCAATATCAACTTGGCAACTGAGCCCTACCCTATTAGTTTATCGTTACTTTTACTTGAGGCAAGCAAGTACCCAATCTGAAGGAGCACGATGCTGCTCATAGAACCCAAGGAGAAAAAATGAAACTTAAAGAAAAGCTCGAAGACTATACTGAACAGTAGCTCATCGAACTCATGAATAAAACATGGCAGACTGATGTTAATTCCGAAGAGGAGCATGACACACTTATTTCACACTTTGTCTGCGTCACGGAACATCCTCTGGATACTGACTTGATTTTTTACCCAGAGTCACATGACAAAGACAATCCCCTTGCTGTTCTTGAACTCATAAAGAACTGTCGCTCAGCCAACGGTAAATCGGGCTTTAAATTGGCTTGAGATGATAAGTGCGCTCAGCCGCCAACCTTACATTGGTGACTGAGTATAGCCTCACTCCTCACTCCTCACTCCGCAACACCAACTCCACCATCAAATCATCAGCCAGCGTCTCAAGCCCGGCCTGCAGATCGTCCGGCGACAAGCCCACCGGCACGCCCAGCACGGCGTCAGCGTGGAACAGCACCTCGCTACTCATGGGCGCAGGCGCGACGTCGGTGATCAAGTGTTCGACGTTGACGCCCTGTCCGGCCAGCAGGCGGGTGATGTCGCGCACGATGCCGGGGCGGTCGTTGCCGACCAGTTGCATGCTGATCGGTCGCGTGGTGCCGCTGGTCTCGACCACACTTTCGGCCAGCAGCATGCGGATGCCGTGGGCCGACAGGTTGTTCAGCGCCTTGATCAGGTCGTCGTACTGCTGCGGCTCGACGCCGACCTTGAGGATACCGGCGAACTGCCCGGCCATGCGCGACATGCGGCTTTCCAGCCAGTTGCCGCCGTGTTCGGCGATGCACTGGGCGATGCGTTCGACCTGACCCGGTTTGTCTGGGGCAACCAGCGTTACGACGAGATGATCCACGGTCACTTCCTCTTTCTGTGCAGATGATTTGAAAATCAGCAATCGCCTGAGTATAGGCGCGCCTGCGTACTCGCTCATACCCGGCAATCGTGTACGATTTGCCACGCTTTACCGAACAACCTTGAGCGCCTTCGAGAGCGCCAGAAACCGTAAGGTGACTCGTTGTCCAATTTCAGTCGTTTAATGACATATTCAGCGACGTTTTCACACGACTTAGGCTCATGTAGTATCCGTTAGCGCGTACTACATAACATCAAAACCAATAACAGAGCGCTCCCCGAGTGTGCTCGACCCTGCTGAGCAGAGTGAGGCCAGTGCAATGACTGAGTACGTTCAAGTCGGTGACCTGCAAGTCGCCAGAGTGCTGTTCGACTTCGTGCAGAACGAAGCCATCCCCGGAACCGGCGTTGATGCCGCAGCGTTCTGGGCCGGTGCGGACCAACTGATCCACGACCTTGCACCCAAGAACAAGGCACTGCTCGCCCAGCGCGATGAATTGCAGGCAAAAATCGACGCCTGGCACCAGTCGCGTGCCGGGCAGGCCCATGATGCCTCGGCCTACAAAGCCTTCCTTCAGGAGATCGGTTATCTGCTGCCAGAAGCGGCGGACTTCCAGATCAGCACGCAAAATGTCGATGAAGAAATAGCCACAATGGCCGGCCCGCAACTGGTCGTTCCGGTGATGAACGCACGCTTCGCGCTGAATGCCTCGAATGCGCGCTGGGGCTCGCTGTATGACGCGCTCTACGGCACCGATGCCATCAGCGAAGACGGCGGCGCGGAAAAGGGCAAGGGCTACAACAAGGTGCGCGGCGACAAGGTCATCGCTTTCGCCCGCGCGTTTCTTGATCAGGCCGCACCTCTGGCCGCCGGCTCGCATGCCGACTCCACGGCTTATAAGTTGATCGACGGCAAGCTGGTCATCAGCCTCAAGGGTGGCAGCAACACGGGCCTGCGCGACGACGCCCAGCTGATCGGTTTTCAGGGCGACGCCTCGGCGCCGTTCGCTGTGTTGTTCAAGCACAACGGCCTGCATTTCGAATTGCAGATCGACGCCGCAAGCCCGGTCGGCCAGACCGATCCGGCGGGCGTGAAAGACATCCTCATGGAAGCCGCGCTGACCACCATCATGGACTGCGAGGACTCCATCGCCGCGGTGGATGCCGACGATAAAGTGGTCGTCTACCGCAACTGGCTGGGCCTGATGAAGGGCGATCTGGCGGAATCGGTGTCCAAGGGCGGCGAAACCTTCACCCGCACCATGAACCCGGACCGGGTCTACACCACGCCACACGGCGGTGAAGTCACGCTGCACGGCCGGTCGCTGCTGTTCATCCGCAACGTCGGCCACCTGATGACCATCGACGCGATCCTCGACAAGCAAGGCAACGAAGTGCCGGAAGGCATTCTCGACGGTCTGCTGACCAGTCTGGCGGCGATCCACAACCTCAACGGCAATACCTCGCGCAGCAACAGCCGCAGCGGTTCGATGTACATCGTCAAGCCGAAGATGCACGGGCCGCAGGAAGCCGCGTTCACCAACGAGCTGTTCGGACGTATCGAGCAGGTGCTGGGCTTGCCGCGCAACACGCTGAAAGTCGGGATCATGGACGAGGAACGCCGCACTACGGTCAACCTCAAGGCCTGCATTCAGGCGGCCAGCGAGCGGGTGGTGTTCATCAATACCGGCTTCCTGGACCGTACCGGTGACGAAATCCATACCTCGATGGAAGCCGGCCCGGTGGTGCGCAAAGCGCAGATGAAAGCTGAAAAGTGGATCTCGGCCTACGAGAATTCCAACGTCGATATCGGCCTGCAATGCGGCCTGCAAGGTCGTGCGCAGATCGGCAAGGGCATGTGGGCCATGCCCGACCTGATGGCCGCCATGCTGGAGCAGAAAATCGCTCACCCGCTGGCCGGCGCAAACACCGCCTGGGTGCCCTCACCGACCGCCGCTGCGCTGCACGCCCTGCATTATCACAAAGTTGACGTGTTCGCCCGTCAGGCCGAACTGGCCCAGCGCGAACCGGCGTCGGTGGACGACATCCTGACCATCCCGCTTGCGCCGGACACCGACTGGACGCCGGAAGAACTCCGCAACGAACTGGACAACAACGCACAGGGCATTCTCGGCTACGTGGTGCGCTGGATCGATCAGGGCGTGGGCTGCTCGAAAGTGCCGGACATCAACGACATCGGCCTGATGGAAGACCGCGCCACATTGCGCATCTCCAGCCAGCACATGGCCAACTGGCTGCGTCATGGCGTGGTGACCGAAGCTCAGGTGCTGGAAAGCCTCAAGCGCATGGCGCCGGTGGTGGATCGCCAGAACGCCAACGATCCGCTGTATCGCCCGCTCGCGCCAGACTTCGACAACAACATCGCCTTCCAGGCAGCAGTCGAACTGGTGATCGAGGGCACTCGCCAGCCCAACGGTTACACCGAGCCGGTGTTGCATCGTCGCCGTCGTGAGTTCAAGGCCATGAACGGGCTGTAATCTCTGCAGCCGTGATACCGGAGGGGCGGCATGCTGCCTCTTCGGGATCGTCAAAAAGGCTGGAACCGAATCCATGTCCCGACCACCCAGCTCCACAGGCCCGAAAATCTCCCGCCCAGCTAACTGAGGAGGTTTCAGGCACCTGCCCCGCCTGACCGCCAAAAGGGAGCAACCCGCGAGTCAGCGCCGTAGTCCCCCGCCCACGAGCAAACACGCTTCCCCGTGCCGCCCTGGCAATTTGAATGTGCTGCCTGACGCTACGGCGTCCTGGCGAGCACTTTTCAATACGTTTTACGCACCACCGAATGCGCAGTGTCGATTACTACCACCACCTGTATTGATCTGTCGACCTTGATATCTGAGCCGATGGAGCCCGCTCATGACCTTAAGAATCAATACGCCAGTTGTTACACCTGCAATTACGTCCGCTGTACCTCTCGAAACAGAATCAACCTCTCGGTCGAAACCACCCCTCACGCCTGTAGAACCGCTTGAACCTCCTGCCGTGGCAAACCCATCAGTCCCCCGATCAACGCCCGGCGTCCAGCAGGCGCACGGGCTGAAAACGCGCATCGCCGGCAAGCTTTCCGAACGGCAGACCAACTTCAGTCTTGGTATTCCCGGCACGGGTCGCACGATCAATCGGCCCTTGCGAAGCGGGGTCCCGGAGGTTGAAGCCGGCGCAGCGAATGATCAGGCTGACGATCCGTTGCTGAAAGAGGCGCATGAACTGCAGCGCCTGGCCGAATCGGCGCTGACCAGTCTGAAGGCCGCACCGACATCGCTTTGGGAGCGCCCCGCTCCGTCAAAGGCAAGGCGTCTGACGACCAAGGTGTTTCCGTGGCTCAAGCCTGCCGCGCTGCGCGAGGTGGTCAGCACCGACAGCAAGTCCAGAGGCAAAGCCACAACCCCGCAGCCCAGCCCCGAAGTCAGCCCCGAAGCCATCGCCGCTGCCGTTGAAGAGTTGAGCACTCGACTGGATCATCAGAGCAAGGTGCTCGCCACGGCGACCCACGCGCTGGTGGCGGCGCGGGAACATCTTGATTCGCTCGAACACGCCGCCCCGCCCTCGTCGGCCGAACGACTGGACCAGGCCAGAGCCCGCGTCAGGCAAGCCGATGCGAAAACTCGTCTGGCCGGTCAGCAACTCCGGGAGCTGATCCAGGGCACGGAGGTGTTGCAACTGGGCGCACTGAGCGAGGGGCAGGATCAGGTTGAACAGCAAGCCGGGTTCTCCCGGGAATGGCTGACCGATCTGCGCACACGCATGCAGACGGTGGATGCCCGTTTCGCCAACCGGCATGCGGCTATCGCCATCGAACTGGAGCTTAAAGTGGCAGAGACCCGCGAGCTGATCTCGCTCGACCACGACATGACCGTGGCCGAGCGCGCCGCCGCGCACGCCAACGCACAACTTGCTACGCTGCGTGCCCAGCGCCGGGAAGCACCCGAAGGTTCGGCCGAAGGGGGCAGGTTGGACACACACATTGAGCAGACGCTTGCAGAGCGCTCGCAGGCCATGCAAACCCATCAGCAGCTGGCAAAAAGACTGGTGCGGGTCAGTACCGATTGTGCACGTTTGAACGACGAGATCGGCGAGCTGCACCAGCGACTTGCCATCGTCAGCGGCGAGCGCTCGGTACTCAAGACACTCGAACAGCGATTGCCTGCCCCGGAACAGACGGCCGCGCCGGTGGAAAAGCATGCCGAAGCGCGCATCGACAAAACCGCTCTCAAGAAAGTCCGCGAGCAGTACCTCGCCAGTCAGATCGGCGAAGCCAATGCTTTTGCTGCGGCCGGCGCGGAGGACATTCAACCGGCCCTGCAACGCATTGCCGATCGTCTGCAAGGCACGCCGCCGCCAACACCGCTGCCGGCCTTCGCCGTGGTCGAGATCGTGACATCAGCGCTGGCAGCGCTGACGGGTAACGACGCGACCCGCGCCAGGCGCGTGCTCGACCTGCTGAACCAGCACCCGCTGGAACATTGGCCGCAGGTTGCCGAGGACCTGGCGAAGTCGGTCAGGACCCGCAGCGCAAAAAACAACAGCGTTCAGCAGGACACCGTCAGTTTTTGCCGAAAACTGGCGACGGTGCCGCGCGGCATGGAAATCCTCCACGTGCTGTCCAGCGACGGCACTGCACCAATAACGGCCGAGCGGGCCAAACCGCTGCGGGTGTTCTGGAATTCCGATGAGGCGCAGCAAACCGAGCCCGACGGTAAGGTCAAAGCCTGGCTGCAAACCGCCAAACAGGTGGCACGTAGCAAGCTGGATGGAAACGAGAAATCGTTCGACGACATCGATCACGCCGCTTTCAACGCAGTCCGCAACGGCTATTTCAGCAACGCCCCCGGCACGCCTTACGCGCAACATGATCGGCGTCTGAAAAAAGCGACGGCGGAATGGGTGATGCGCGCAGTAGCCGCCAATACCTCACAGGAAGCACCGGCAACGACGCCGGCGAAAAGCTCGCTGGCGCGCCGTCTCGTGCCCACGCTCAACAAGACACCCTTTGCCAAATCGACACTGAATCGCGCCTACTCGGTGGGCGAAAGCATGGGCCTGCAATCGCCCAGACAGCAGGTTGATCAGGTGATTTCAGCGCGCATCAAGCAACTGGAAGACACCCTGAAAAGCTGCCGGGGCGCACCGCAACTGCAACTCGAGATCTCGGCAGCGCATGCCCTGCTCGACCATTTGAAATCGCTGGAAAAGAAAGGCACTCACCTGTCACAGACGATGCTGAAAAAACGCGATGGCCAGTCGATGCAAAGCCTGCTCAAGGCAAGGCTCCATCAACAGCGGCTGTCGCAGATGTGGGACAAGCCAGACGCGAGCGGCAAGCGTGCAGTCAACGTTCTGCACAAAGCGCAACCCATCGAATTGCCGCCGCTTTACCGCGAGCTGGCAAACAGCAAGCTGTCGGTCTACGAGGCCCTCAATCGTGTCGATGAGCACCTGCGCGAGATTTTGCCGCCTGCCCTGCAACCCGCTCAGTCGGTCGACGAGGTGCTCGAGCAAGACCTGAGCGCGGCGATAAAACTGCTGAAAAACCGGCACCTGAGTGAGAAAAGCGACATCGTGACGTTTTTCAAACCGTTCATTCTGGAAAGCCGCCTGCGCGACCGTTTGCGACTGGGTGGTGGAGGCACGCTGGGGGTCGGCCTGCCGTCCCTGCCCTACGGCCTGATATCGCCTCTGGTCTCGCCGATCTTCTCGGCAGAAAAATCGCGCAGTGACGAAGCCTTCGCGCAATTGTTCATGCCGATTCTGGGCATGGAGATGTCCTTCGGCAAAGCGCGAACCGAGGCCGCCGAGGCAACCATCGGTGTGGCGGTCGGCGGTGCGGTTGCAGAGGGCGTGGCGATACAGACCGCGCTCACAGGCCGCTTCACGGCTCAGGAAACCAGAACCAGCTCGACCCTCATGCGTTTTTTCCGCACCCGCCATAAAGACGATGAAATGCGCGGCAACATGCTCAACGCGCTGGACAGCATGGTGCGCTGGGACATCCTCGAGCCCAAACAGGGTCAGCGGTATTCCGGGCCACTGGAAGCCATCCTGGCGCGTAATCCGGAAGTTTCGATCAGCCAGATCGATGCAACGTCCAGCACCCGCAACGTGGCAGCACGTGTGGCGCTGCGGACACCGGCGGTACGCTTCAAAGACGGCTCAAGCGATGCCTCGCAGACCTTGACGCTGGAACCTTCAGTGTACGTCGACGCTGAGCGAATCAAGGAAAAGCGCACGGAAACCGGCGGATTCATCAGTGTCGTCGGCGCCAAGGGCGATACCGCGCAGCAACGTGCGGGCGTTACCGCCAACCTGAACGTCGCGCCAATTGCCAGCTCGGCCACGCCGGCCAGAAAAGGCGCTGATTATGGCGTTCAGGGTCAGGGGCTGGGCTTGCAGTTGGGAATGTCCCGTGACCTGGCCTGGGCACTGGAGAAGAACGAAATATCGCCCTTTCTGATCGGCGACAAGCAGGATGCCGATCTTGACCGGCATTACTCCACACCACGCGACATGCAAGCCGAAATCAGCGCCAACCGCGACCTGTGGTTGCTGCGCTGCATCGAGACACTGGAGCCGGACGAGACCGGCAACAAAGACACGCCGGACAATCGCCTGCGGGCGGCGATGCTGCTTGACGCTTTCGAGGCAACGATCAAGCGTCTGGGCCAGCAAAGTCATTACTGCCAGTACAACGTCAATTACTCGATGAAAGGCCGGGCGGGCGCGGAGATAGACGGGTATCGCGGCATTCAGGCGTTGGCCATGCAGCGTGGAGACTTACAGGCGGCGGAAAAGGCTCAGCACGCCATCGACGATATCCTGCTGACCAAAGAAACGTGGCGACCGCTGGTATTGATCGTTCGTGAACGAGCGCGGGATTCTACGGTTGTGGGCTGGCGCAACCTGCTGCGGTGGCAGAAGCTGTCCAATGTCGACGGTCAGCGTACCGCCGCCCAGTTTCCGCCGCCTTGAAACCGAAAACCCGGTCGTGCCAGCGTAACGGCACGACCGTCAGTCAGGCTTGCGGATCAGCTTTTCAACTCATGCCCAGCTCACGCTTGACCATCCGCACCAGTTGCTTGGTGTTGAGCGGCTTGAGCAGGAAATCCACCACGTTCAGGTGCATGGCATCGATGGCGTCGCGCACGTTGGCATCGCCAGACACAATAATGATGGGCAGCTCGGCGCGTTCCGATTCGCGAACCTTGCGGATCAAGGACAAACCATCGAACGGGGCCATGCGCAGATCGGTGATCAGCAGCCCGATGGACTGACGGGTTTGCAGCATTTCCAGTGCGATGTCGCCGCCGGGCGCGGTCATGCAGCTGATGTCGTTGAGACTCAGAATTTCAGCCAGCAGCTCGCGTGCGTCACTGTCGTCGTCAACGATCAGTACCCGTTGCGGTGTGCTGCGATCGGGCGTCAGCATCACCTCGTTGAGGGCGCTGCGTTCGTCGTCGCTCAGAATGTCGTGGTCAATCATTGCAGCCTCATCATTCCCTGAACTAATCCGACAGCAGACTTCGCTCAATCTGCGATGTATTTCGTCGGCTTCCCGGCCAGTTGCAGTTCGCCATCCCTTGCACTCGTCAAATCAGTCGTTGCGCAACAGCGGTGGTCATGTCGCTCGGCTCAGGCGTAAGACTTACGTCCAATGGGCACTGTGCTGCAAGCGGTCGACCATGGTCGCCAATAACAAGAACGCGGAACAGGCCATGAGCAAGGCAGATGCTTTTACCCAGGCAGGCAGAACGGCCGTGTTGCAGAACATACACGGCACCATGCAGTTCCTGCAAAAATTCCCGCCCTTCAATCAGATGGAAAATGCCCATCTCGCCTACCTGGTCGAACAGTGCCAGCTCAGGTTCTACGCTGCCGATGAGAGCATCATCAAGCCTGGCGATGGGCCAGTAGAACATTTTTACGTCGTCAAACAAGGCAGAGTTGCAGGCGAACGTCCGCATACTGCCAAGGGTGGCACCGAGACGACCTTCGAAATCACCACCGGCGAATGCTTCCCGCTGGCGGCATTACTCGGTGAACGAGCGACCCGAACCGAGCATCGCGCGGCCGAAGACACGTTCTGTCTGCAACTGAATAAACAGGCGTTCATCAAGCTGTTCGCGCTGTCTACCACGTTTCGCGACTTCGCCCTGCGCGGGGTCAGCAGCCTGCTGGACCAGGTCAATCATCAGGTCCGCCAACGCGCCGCCGAAACCCTCGGCACGCAGTACTCACTGAACACGCGCCTCGGTGAACTGGCCATGCGCCACCCGGTGATGTGCAGCCCTGAAACGCCGATGCGGGAAGCCGTGAAGCTGATGCACGAGCAGCAGGTGGGCAGCATTGTGATCGTCGATGAGCAGCAGTCGCCACTGGGTATTTTCACCCTGCGCGACCTGCGTGAAGCGGTTGCCGATGTGCATGCCGACTTCAGCGCCCCCGTCAGGCACACCATGAGTCTGGCCCCCTTTCACCTGAGCCCGGATGCCAGTGCCTTCGACGCCGCCGTCGCCATGACCGGGCGACATATTGCGCATGTCTGCCTGGTCAGAGACGGGCGACTGTGTGGCGTGGTGTCGGAGCGCGATCTGTTTTCGTTGCAGCGGGTCGATCTGGTGCACCTGGCGCGCACCATCCGCACGGCGCCGCGCATTGAAACGCTCAGCGGCCTGCGGGGCGACATCATTCAGCTGGTCGATCGGATGCTGGCGCACGGCGCCTCTTCGACGCAGATCACTCAGATCATCACCTTGCTCAACGATCACACGGTGTGCCGGGTGATCGAGCTGACGCTTGAAGAAACCGGCGATCCCGGCGTGCCGTTCAGTTGGCTGTGTTTCGGCAGCGAAGGGCGACGTGAACAGACGCTGCACACCGATCAGGACAACGGCATTCTTTTCGAAACCAGCGATGCGACGCAGACGGAGCAGATTCGCCGGCAGCTGCTGCCGATTGCCGAGCGCATCAACCAGAGCCTGGCGCAATGCGGCTTCACGCTGTGCAAAGGCAATATCATGGCCGGCAACCCGGAGCTGTGTCTGTCGCGTGCGGAATGGGCGAGGCGCTTTGCTGCTTTTGTTCGCGAGGCGACACCGGAAAACCTGCTGGCGTCGAGCATTTATTTCGATCTGCGTGTGGTCTGGGGTGATGAAAGCGGCTGCGAGCAACTGCGCCGTGGCGTGCTTGAGCAGGTCGCAGATAACCGACTGTTTCAGCGCCTGATGGCTGAAAACGCGCTGCGTCAGCGCCCCCCGGTGGGCCGCTTCAAGGATTTCGTGCTGGCCCGAAAAGGCAGCGAGAAGGACACACTGGACCTCAAGACCGAAGGCCTCACGCCCTTTGTCGATGGTGCACGCCTGCTGGCGCTGGCCAACGGGATCGGGGCCAACAATACGCAGGAACGCCTGCGACAACTGGTCGAGCGCGAAGTCATCGACCCGCTGGATGGCGCGGCTTACGAGGAGGCTTATCACTTCATCCAGCAAACCCGCATGCAGCAGCATCAACTGCAAAGCCGCCAGAACCTCGCTTATTCCAACCGCATCGACCCGGACACGCTCAACCATCTGGACCGGCGCATCCTGCGCGAGTCGTTCCGTCAGGCGCAGCGGCTGCAAACCAGCCTGGCCCTGCGTTATCAGCTATGAATCTGTTCGAATGGCTCAGGCCGCGTCGCAAGTCAGCGCCACTGCACGCTCATCAACTGCAACGGCTTGAACAACTGCCCGTTTGCGCGCGGCTCAGTGACAAGCCGTTGCGCCAACAACGCTGGGTGGTGCTGGACCTGGAAACCAGCGGTTTGAACATGAACCGCGATCAGGTGCTGTCCATCGGGGCGGTCGTCATCGAGGACGGGGCCATCGATCTGGGTCAGCAGTTCGAACGCACCCTGTTGCGCGTCGACCATAAAGTCAGCCCGGCGGTGTTGATTCATGGCCTGGCGCCCAGCACGATTGCGGCAGGCAGCGAGCCAGCCCAGGCATTGCTGGACTTCATGGAGTTTGTCGGCGACAGTCCGATTCTGGGTTTTCATGCGCCGTTCGATCAGCACATGCTAGCGCGGGCGCTCAAGGAAAGCCTGGACTATCGCCTGCAGCACCCGTTTTTCGACGCCGCCGAAATCGCCCCGATGCTGTTCGAGCAGGCCAACCTGCGGCATGCCGGGCTCGACGACTGGACCCGCTATTTCGGCCTGCACGCCGAAGAACGCCACAACGCCAGCGCCGATGCCTTGGTCACCGCCGAGTTGGCGCTGATCCTCTTCAGCCACGCCCGCCGCCAACAAATCGACAGCCCGCTGTTACTGGAAGAAAAGCTCGGCCAATGGCGCAGACGCAAACAGTCGCATTCGTTCTGAGGTGCCCAGCACTCAACCCTGAGAAATAGTCTTGGCGATCACATCAACCGTTGCGTCGACCTTCTCCCGATAACGCTTCAGCTCGACCTTGTGCAACTGCTCGAGCTCGATCTGTTGCGAACACAGGTTCAGGGCGGCGAGAACCAGCAAACGGTCACCGATCAAGGTCGGGTATTTGCGCTTGGTGTCGGCCAGCGACGCACTGAGCATCGCGGCCGCCTTCATGAGCGTCAGGTCTTCGCCAGCCGGGGCCTTGACCGAATACTCATTGCCCAGAATCGAAAGAACGGTTACACCGCTGCCGTCGACGTTCATGCGCTGACAGCACTTGCGCTGGTCGCGCGATCAACCAGCGCCTGAATGCGGGCGGCAGTGCTGCCCTGCTTCTCTTCCTGTTCCATCAGGCTCAGTTGCAAGTTCTCGTTCTCGTCCTTGGCTTTTGCCAGCTCGGCGTTGAGCTGCGCATTTGTCTCTTGAAGCGCCTGATTCTGCTGCACCAGGTCACCGACAAGTTGTTCCAATTGGCTAAGGGAGGCTTCCAACATTTTGATTTCTCGAGCAAATTTCAACGGGCGCACACGATAAAGAAAAGTCACTGCGCATGCCAGCGCCTGGCCATTAATACTGACCTGCCACGGCATGGACACGTCGATAACGCAACGCATAGGGGGCTTGTGACTGCGTAATCGGATTCCGGTTCCTGCTGTTCGTCAGCCCATCACCACGTGCGACAAATCCGCACACTGGCTGGGCCAGTTGCCATCAGCGGACTACACCCCTCCTCAGTGTTTTCAAGGGGTTGCGCAGGCTGCGGGTGATTTCCAGCAAAAACGTCAACCATCTGCGGTGATCATTACGTGCCTGTTCGCTCAAGACTTTAGTCGTATGACCGATAGGCAGCCACTAACTACTTTTTCACGTCTGTTCATAGCCCCGCCGCATGGAACGCGCACCTCACTCTGGAAGCTTCTATGTCCCTTCGAAATATGAACATTGCACCCCGAGCGTTCCTGGGGTTCGCCTTGATTGGCTCACTCATGCTGATCCTCGGTGTTTTCGCCCTGTCGCAGATGAGCAAGATCCGCGGTGCCACTGAAATACTGGCCGACAACAACGTGCCCAGCATCAAAAGCCTCGACCGCTTTGCGGAAGTCAGTATTCGCTTGCGTGTGCTGTCTTACCGCTTGCTGGTCAACCGCGATCCAGCCACCCAACAGAAGACCATCGACCTGCTGGCCATGCGCAACAAGCAGATCACTGACGCCCAGGCGATCTATGAAAAGCTGATCGCCGATGCCAATGAGCGCGCCCTATATGATCAGTACGTGCAGCTGCTAGGGCAGTACCGTCAGCTTGAAGAGCGCATGAAGACCCTCACCCGCGCCGACAAGATCAGCGAACTTCAGGCGTTGCTCAATAACGAGATGGTCAATAACTCCGACCAGATGAACGTTGTGCTCGGCAAGCTGGTGGAAATCAATACGGCTCAGTTGAACCAGGTCAAGAAGGACGCCTCCCGCGAGTACGACTCGGCGTTCAATATGGTGATCGGGCTGCTGATCGCCGCCACACTGCTGACCATCGTGTTTGCCTGGATGCTGATCAAGAGCATCACCACACCCATTGCCACCGCGCTGCATGCCGCAGAAACCATCGCGCAAGGCAACCTGACCCAGCCGATCCGGATCGATGGTACCGACGAAGCCGGTCGTCTGCTGCTGGCCATGAAAACTATGCAGGACAAACTGCGTGACACGCTTCAGGGCATTTCCGGCTCTGCTACCCAGCTGGCTTCAGCGGCCGAAGAGCTGAATGCGGTGACCGACGAAAGCGCCCGCGGGCTATTGCAGCAGAACAACGAAATCGAGCAGGCCGCCACCGCCGTCAACGAGATGACCAGTGCGGTGGAAGAAGTGGCCCGCAACGCCATCAGCACCTCGCAAGCGTCACGCAATGCCGCGACCTCGGCTGCCGACGGTCGTGATCTGGTTCAGGAAACGGTTGGCGCTATCGAGCGGATGAGCGGCGATGTGAAAGAAACCGCTGAATTGATCATCAATCTGGCCACTGAATCCCGCGACATCGGCAAGGTGCTGGATGTGATTCGCGGTCTGGCGGACCAGACCAACCTGCTGGCACTCAACGCCGCCATCGAAGCGGCACGCGCCGGTGAAGCGGGTCGGGGTTTCGCGGTAGTGGCTGACGAAGTCCGGGCGCTGGCACATCGCACCCAGCAGTCGACCAGCGAAATCGAGCGCATGATCGGCAGCATTCAAGGGGGTACGGAGCAGGCCGTTGGTTCGATGCGCAACAGCACCGAACGTGCCGAATCGACCCTGAATATCGCCAAGGGCGCAGGCATGGCGCTGAACACCATCAACCTGGCGGTCGAAGAAATCAACGAACGCAACATGGTCATCGCCAGCGCCGCCGAAGAACAGGCCCAGGTCGCACGCGAAGTGGACCGCAACCTGGTGAACATCCGCGACCTGTCGGCCCAGTCCACCACTGGCGCCAACCAGACCAGCGCCGCCAGCAGCGAACTGTCCCGCTTGGCCGTGGACCTTAACAGCATGGTGGCGCGCTTCGCGCTTTGAGGGTCAATTATTTAAAGGTCAACTGTCGTGCCGATGCTCTGCGGCGGCATGTCGTTCTGGACGCTCTGCGTCCGGTCTTGACTCTGAAATGCATCGTTTGAGCGATCGTCTTCGCGGACAAGTCCGCTCCCACTGGAGAGGGGGAAACGATCACTCGACTGCGACGCTCTGCGTCGGCATGTCGTTCTGGACGCTCTGCGTCCGGTCTTGACTCTGAAATGCATCGTTTGAGCGACCGTCTTCGCGGACAAGTCCGCTCCCACTGGAGAGGGGGAAACGATCACTCAACTATCGTGCGACGCTCCGCGTCGGCATGCCGTTCTGGACGCTCCGCGTCCGGTCTTGACTCTGAAATGCATCGTTTGAGCGACCGTCTTCGCGGACAAGTCCGCTCCCACTGGAGAGGGAGAACGATCACTCAACTATCGTGCGACGCTCCGCGTCGCATGCCGTTCTGGACGCTCTGCGTCCGGTATTGACTCTGAAATGCATCGTTTGAGCGACCGTCTTCGCGGACAAGTCCGCTCCCACTGGAGAGGAAGAACGATCACTCAACTATCGTGCGACGCTCTGCGTCACCCTGCTCAGTCAAACTAAAGCCGCACACTCGCAAACGTCGATTCATTCCGCGCCTGGCTCAACGCCGACAGCGGTCCCGACAACGGCGCGAGCACCAGCGCTTGTGGAATGGGCAGCATGGCGACCTGTTGCGCGGTGTTGGAGCCTACGCGTTCGTCGCGCGGCGGAATGCCGAAGTATTCGCGGTAGCATTTGGAAAAGTGCGGTGTCGATACAAAGCCGCACACTGACGCCACTTCGATGATAGACATCGGCGTCTGCTTGAGCAGTTGCCGGGCGCGAATCAGGCGCAGCTTCAGGTAGTAGCGCGACGGCGAGCAGTGCAGGTATTTCTGGAACAAACGCTCCAGTTGCCTGCGCGACACGGCGACATACACCGCCAGTTCGTCGAGGTCGATCGGCTCTTCGAGGTTGGCCTCCATCAGCGCCACAATCTCTTGCAGCTTTGGCTGATTGGTGCCCAGCATGTGCTTGAGTGGCACGCGTTGATGATCCTGCTCGTTGCGAATGCGCTCATAGACGAACATCTCGGAAATTGCCGCCGACAGTTCACGGCCATGATCGCGGCTGATCAGGTGCAGCATCATGTCCAGCGGCGCAGTGCCGCCGGAGCTGGTGAAACGGTTGCGGTCGAGCGTGAACAAACGCGTACTCATCGCCACACGCGGGAAGGCTTCCTGCATCGATGCCAGACATTCCCAATGCACGCTGCAATCGAAACCATCCAGCAATCCGGCACACGCCAGCGCCCAACTGCCGGTGCACACCGCACCGAGACGTCGTGACTGGCGCGCCTGGCTTTGCAGCCAACTGACGTGTTCGCGGGTCACGGTGCGCTGGATGCCGACGCCACCGCAGACAATCACAGTGTCCAGCGCCGGGGCTTTCTGCATGGCCGCGTCCGGTGTGATCTGCAAGCCATCGCTGGCCCAGACCTGACCGCCGTCCACGCTCAGTGTGGTCCAGCGATACAGCTCGCGTCCCGACAACTGATTGGCCATACGAAGAGGTTCTACCGCCGATGCGAGGGAGATCAGGGTGAAGTTATCCAGCAGCAGAAAGCCGATGGATTGTGGCGCGCGGTTCTGGGGTAGAACCCCTGGATTGAACGATGTCATCACACTATCTCCTCACACGTGGCATAGGTTGGCCCTAGGTCGGGCTCTTGTTATAGCCCTTTCCTTTGCAGGGCTTTGTGATGACATCGCAAATCTCATGCCGGAAATTGATCGGGTATTCAATAACACCTGAAAACGACGTCGCGATGCGTCTATCCGGCAGCGACCCGGGTACCTGTTTGCGACGCCAGGGCCCGCTGTCTGTGGCAACCGATGAGCAATTCGGTAGCACTCCAGGGAAACGCTCGAGCGCCAGCCGCATGCAGAGTGCTACTCAAGGCACACCCTGAAAAACCCGGCGGCGGGCAACTTTTCGCGCTAAAAGGTGGCGGCCGGGAAAGTGCGTGTTCGAAAAGCGCGCAGCGTCCGAATGTGCCGTCCGGGATGGCGCCTCGCCAGCGAATACGGCCTGCAAAGTGAACTTGTCGGCGTTACCCCCCTCCAAAGGTCCGCGTTCGCGCAGGCAACGACCTGCCAACCGACGCTGCCAACACGCGCAGCGACTGCGTAACGTACTGGCCGTTTTTCAGCTGCTCCAACGCTGCAACGGGGCGCTTGTACGATGCAACCAATCTGTAAGCGACCTTGCGCACACTGGATACGACGCCGCCTGCACTGGATACGACGCCCCCAGTAGGCGTTTCACTGTCCCTGTTAGATGATCGGCTCCGACTCGATCGCCCGGCGCAGTGATGGAGCTTCGTGAAAGGCCCCGCCACCCATAAGCCGCGTCAGCGTTCACCTGCTGATGACTAGAAGAAACTCACAGGAGTCCACCCCATGAAAGGTTCCAAATCGTTGCTGTTGGCCGCCACGCTCTGTATGCCGGTGCTCGCCCAGGCAGCCGAGCCAGAGGCCTGCCATACGGTCAACTTCTCCGACGTCGGCTGGACTGACATTACCGTGACCACCGCAGTCACCAGCGCCGTACTGGAATCGCTGGGCTACAAGACCAAGACCACCATGATTTCCGTACCGGTGACCTACAAGTCGCTGGCCGACGGCAAGAACATGGACGTCTTCCTCGGCAACTGGATGCCGACCATGGAAAACGACATCAAGCCTTATCGCGAAGCCGGCACGGTGGAAACCGTGCGCGCCAATCTGGAGAACGCCAAATACACCCTGGCCGTTCCAGAAGCGCTCTACAACAAAGGCCTGCATGACTTCGCCGACATCGCCAAATTCAAGAAAGAGCTGGGCGGCAAGATTTACGGCATCGAACCTGGCAACGACGGCAACCGCCTGATCCAGAGCATGATCGACAAGAACGCTTTCGGCCTGAAAGATGCAGGCTTCAAAGTCGTGGAATCCAGCGAAGCAGCGATGCTGTCGCAGGTCGACCGCGCCGTGAAACGCAACAACGACGTAGTGTTCTTGGGCTGGGAACCGCACCCGATGAACACCCGCTTCAAGATGAAATATCTTACCGGCGGTGATGACTTCTTCGGCCCCAACTATGGCCAGGCGACTATCTACACCAATACCCGCAAAGGCTACAGTCAGGAATGCAGCAACGTAGGCCAGTTGCTCAAGAACCTGTCTTTCACCCTCGACATGGAAAGCACCCTGATGGGCAACGTGCTGGACGACAAGATCAAGCCTGATGCCGCTGCAAAGGCGTGGATCAAGAAAAACCCGCAAGTGCTCGACACCTGGCTCGCAGGCGTGACCACCGTGGATGGCAAACCAGGCCTGGAGGCAGCCAAGGCCAAGTTGACCCAGTAAGCCGACAGCAGGCGGGCCTGCCCCGCCTGCTGCCCTCTTCACCTTCCGCAAGCGGACACCCGATACCATGCTGACTGATCAAAAAATCCCTCTGGGCGAGTACATCGCCGCATTCGTCGACTGGTTGACGGCCAACGGCGCCGACTACTTCGATGCGATAGCCTCGACACTGGAAATGATGATCCACGGGTTCACCTTTGCGCTGACCTGGTTCAACCCGTTGGTATTGATCGGCCTGATTGCCGCACTCGCGCACTTCATTCAGCGCAAGTGGGGCCTGACGGTTTTCGTCATCCTTTCATTTCTGCTTATTCTCAACCTGCATTACTGGCAGGAAACCATGGAAACCTTGGCGCAGGTGCTCTTCGCCACCCTGGTCTGCGTCGTCATCGGCGTGCCACTGGGCATCATTGCCGCACACAAACCGATGTTCTACACCATCATCCGGCCGATACTGGACCTGATGCAGACCGTGCCCACCTTCGTCTATCTGATTCCGACCCTCACCCTGTTCGGCCTCGGCGTGGTGCCCGGCCTGATCTCGACAGTGGTCTTCGCCATTGCCGCACCGATACGCCTGACGTATCTGGGCATTCGCGATGTGCCTCAAGAGCTGCTGGACGCCGGCAAGGCCTTTGGCTCGTCGCGCCGCCAGTTGCTGACCCGCATCGAACTGCCCTACGCCATGCCCAGCATCGCGGCCGGCATTACCCAGTGCATCATGCTGTCGTTGTCGATGGTAGTGATCGCGGCACTGGTCGGTGCGGACGGCCTCGGTAAACCGGTCGTCAATGCCCTGAACACCGCCGACATCGCCCTCGGTTTCGAAGCAGGTCTGGCAATCGTATTGCTGGCAATCATGCTCGACCGCATCTGCAAACAACCCGAAGCCAAGAAAGGGTCTGACGCATGAGCATCATCAAATTCGACAAGGTAGACGTCATCTTCTCCAAGGACCCGCGTGAAGCCCTCAAGCTGCTGGACGAAGGCCTTACGCGTGACCAGATTCTCAAGAAAACCGGCCAGATCGTCGGCGTCGAGAGCGCCAGTCTGGACATCGAAAAAGGCGAAATCTGCGTATTGATGG
This sequence comes from Pseudomonas cannabina, assembly GCF_900100365.1. Taxonomy (NCBI): domain Bacteria; kingdom Pseudomonadati; phylum Pseudomonadota; class Gammaproteobacteria; order Pseudomonadales; family Pseudomonadaceae; genus Pseudomonas; species Pseudomonas cannabina. The sequence goes on from NZ_FNKU01000001.1 coordinate 4,017,796, forward strand.
GCCTCTCGGGCTCGGGTAAATCCAGCCTGCTGCGCTGCATCAACGGCCTCAACACGGTAAGCCGTGGGTCATTGTTCGTTGAACATGAAGGCTCGCAGATCAATATCGCCAATTGCAGCGCCGCCGAGCTGAAAATGATGCGCACCAAGCGCATCGCGATGGTGTTCCAGAAGTTCGCTCTGATGCCCTGGCTGACGGTGCGCGAAAACATCAGCTTCGGCCTGGAGATGCAGGGTCGACCGGAAAAGGAACGGCGCAAGCTGGTGGATGAAAAACTCGAACTGGTCGGCCTCACCCAGTGGCGCAACAAGAAGCCCGACGAGCTTTCCGGTGGCATGCAGCAGCGCGTAGGCCTGGCCCGTGCGCTGGCGATGGACGCTGACATCCTGCTGATGGACGAACCGTTCTCGGCACTCGACCCGTTGATCCGCCAGGGTTTGCAGGACGAACTGCTCGCCCTGCAAACCAAGCTGAGCAAAACCATCGTGTTCGTCAGCCACGACCTGGATGAGGCACTGAAACTCGGCAGCCGCATCGCGATCATGAAAGACGGCCGCATCGTTCAGTACAGCGTGCCGGAACAGATCGTCCTCAACCCGGCCGACGAGTATGTGCGGACCTTCGTGGCGCACACCAATCCGTTGAACGTGCTCTGTGGTCGCAGCCTGATGCGTCCCGTCGATGACTGCACCAAGGTCAACGGCTCGGTGTGCCTGGACCCGAGCGGCGACTCTTGGCTCGATCTGGCGGAAGGCAACGTAATCAAAGGCGCACGCCAGGGCACCGGCGCGCTCGACCTGCAAAACTGGACCCCCGGCCAGGACGTCAACAGCCTCGACCGCCGCCCGACAGTGGTGCACTCCAACATCGGCATGCGCGACGCCTTGCAGATCCGCTACCAGACCGGCAACAAACTGGTGTTGCAGGACGGTAACCAGGTGGTCGGTATTCTGGGCGATACCGAGCTGTACCACGCACTGCTGGGTAAAAATCATGGCTGAGTGAAGCAAGCCTCGAGCTGCAAGCTGTAAGCCTCAAGCTGCAAGCTTGCCGCTCGTAGCTAACAGCTTGTAGCTTGCCCCTGTCCCCTTTATCATCGCGCGCCCTGTTACACCCGGAACCCGGACCTGAAATGAAATCCACCTTGATCGCCGCCGCAGAACTCGATCGCATCGACACCTAGGCCAAGTACTCCAGCCACATGTGCGGTGGCTGCGTGTCCAGTTGCTGCACGTTGCCGGTCGAAGTGAAGATCAAGGACCTGATCCGCATCGGCATCGTCGATGAGTTCGAACGTGGCGATCCGGCGAAGAACATCGCCAAGCGTCTGCAAAAGGAAGGCATCGTCGAGCGCTACAACCAGAAGTCGGAAATCTTTACCTTGCAGCGCATGAGTAACAACGACTGCCTGTACCTGGACCGCAAGAGCCGTCTGTGCACGATCTATGACAAGCGCCCGGACACCTGCCGCAACCACCCGAAGATTGGCCCGCGCCCCGGTTATTGCGCGTACAAACCCAAAGATGTCGTGCGCCAGGAAAGCGGTTCGCTGAAAAACGCCACCAGCGCGCCAGTGCCGAAATTCTGAGAATTTACGGCTGACGCCACGCGTCGACAATCGAACGATTTCAATCAAGCCCCGACCAGGGGCTTTTTTGTGGGCGATGGGAAAGGGCAAGCAGAAATACTCAGAGTGTTAAATTTTGTTAGAAATAAAAATACTTCACATTATTTACCTATTGATTCACTATCGGATTCACAGATCAGAACAATAACGACCGAGCGCTGGCATCACGGTCATCGACACAGACTTTGAGGATTACTGCATGAACACTAAAAATGTTGGCGTTATCGGCCTGGGTGCGATGGGCCTGGGTATTGCCCGCTCGTTGCTGCGTAGCGGCTTCAACGTGCACGCCTGCGATGTGCGCAGCAGCGTGACCGAAGCGTTCGCCCAGGAAGGCGGTGTTGCCTGTGAGTCCCCGGCCGGCATGGCGGCTGCCTGCGACGTGATCATTACCGTCGTGGTCAATGCCGAGCAGACCGAGACCGTCTTGTTCGGTGAAAACGGCGCGGTCGCGGCCCTGCGTCCCGGCAGTCTGGTGATCGGCTGCGCCACCGTCGCGCCAACCTTCGCGGTTGAACTGGGCGAGCGTCTGGCCGCGCAGCACCTGCTGTACCTCGACGCCCCGATCTCCGGCGGCGCAGCCAAGGCCGCTGCTGGCCAGATGACCATGATGACTTCCGGCCCGGCCGAGTCCTACGCCAAGGCAGAAGCCATTCTCAACGGCATGGCCGGCAAGGTTTACCGCCTGGGCGACGTCCACGGTCTGGGTTCGAAAGTCAAAATCATCAATCAGTTGCTGGCGGGCGTGCACATTGCGGCCAGTGCCGAAGCCATGGCGCTTGGCCTGCGTGAAGGCGTGGATGCCGACGCGCTGTACGAGGTGATCACCAACAGTGCCGGTAACTCGTGGATGTTCGAAAACCGCGTGCCGCACATCCTCAATGCCGATTACACGCCGCTGTCGGCGGTGGACATCTTCGTCAAGGACCTCGGCCTGGTGCTGGATACCGCGCGCAGCAGCAAATTTCCGCTACCGCTGTCGGCCACTGCGCACCAGATGTTCATGCAGGCTTCCAGCGCCGGTTTTGGACGGGAAGATGACTCGGCGGTGATCAAGATTTTCCCGGGCATCGAATTGCCTAAAGCCAAACCAGAAAAAGCCTGAGGAGCGAATGATGAGCCTGAACAACGCTCGCCCGCTGCTGGGCTGCATTGCCGACGATTTCACCGGCGCGACCGATCTCGCCAACATGCTGGTACGGGGCGGTATGCGCACCGTGCAGAGCATTGGCATTCCCGACGCCGGGATGGCGGCTGATCTGGATGCCGATGCCATTGTCATCGCCCTGAAATCCCGCACCACGCCAAGCGCTGATGCAGTGGCCGAATCCCTCGCTGCGCTGGAGTGGCTGCGCGAACGCGGTTGCGAGCAGATCTTCTTCAAATACTGCTCGACCTTCGATTCGACCGCCGCTGGCAACATCGGTCAGGTCAGCGAAGCACTGCTTGAGCAACTGGGCAGCAACTTCACCCTGGCCTGCCCGGCGTTCCCGGAGAACGGCCGCACGATTTTTCGGGGTCACCTGTTCGTGCGGGACCAGTTGCTCAATGAATCGGGCATGCAGAACCACCCGCTGACGCCGATGACCGATGCCAATCTGGTCCGTGTGCTGCAAGCGCAAACCCGTGGCAAGGTCGGCCTGTTGCGCTACGACACGGTCGCCAAAGGCGTCGACAGCGTGCGCGACAAAATCGCCGAACTGCGTGCCGAAGGCGTGAGCATGGCGATTGCCGATGCGCTGTCGGATGCCGACCTTTATACACTGGGCGAAGCCTGTGCCGATTTGCCACTGTTGACCGGTGGATCGGGGCTGGCACTGGGCCTGCCAGGCAACTTCCGCAAGGCCGGCAAGCTGCGCGACATCGACGCGGCCAAACAGATCGCCATCGTCGGTGGCGAAGTGGTGCTGGCCGGCAGCGCATCGGTCGCCACCAATGGTCAGGTCGCTGCCTGGCTGGAAGCCAATCGCCCTGCCCTGCGCATCAATCCGCTGGATCTGGCCGCTGGCAAACCGGTAGTGGAGCAGGCGTTGGCCTTTGCCAGAGACGCCGGTCAGACCGTGCTGATCTATGCGACCAGCACGCCAGACGAAGTCAAAGCCGTGCAGCAAGAGCTGGGCGTCGAACGCTCCGGTGCCGTGGTTGAAGCCGCGCTGGGCGAAATCGCCATAGGGCTGCTGGACACTGGCGTGCGTCGTTTCGTGGTCGCCGGGGGTGAAACGTCTGGCGCGGTGGTTCAGACGTTAGGCGTGCAATTGCTGCAGATCGGCGCACAGATCGATCCCGGCGTTCCGGCCACGTTCAGCAGCGGCGTGCAACCGCTGGCACTGGCGCTGAAATCCGGCAACTTCGGCGCACGCGACTTCTTCGCCAAAGCGCTCAAGCAACTGGCGGGAGCAGCGTGATGATCGATGAAAACGCTCTGCGTCAGGAAATCTGCGACGTCGGCAGGCTGTTGTATGGCCGTGGCTACACGGTCGGCAGCGCCGGCAACATCAGCGCGCGTCTCGACGACGGCTGGCTGATCACGCCGACCGACGCCTGCCTGGGCCGCATGGACCCGGCGGACATCGCCAAGGTCAATCTGGCCGGCGAATGGGTCTCGGGCAGCAAACCCTCCAAAACCCTGGCGCTGCACCGCGAAGTCTACGACCGCAACCCGCAGGTCGGCGGCGTGGTGCACACCCACTCGACCCATCTGGTGGCCCTGACCCTCGCGGGCGTCTGGTGTGAAGATGACATTCTGCCGCCGCTGACGCCGTATCAAGTCATGAAGGTCGGACACATCCCGCTGATCGCTTACGAGCGGCCCGGCTCACCGAAAGTTGCCGAGCGCGTGGCCGAGCTGGCCAATAGCGTGCGCGGCGTGATGCTCGAACGGCTTGGCCCGGTGGTCTGGGAAAGCTCGGTGGCCAAGGCCTGCTACGCCCTCGAAGAGCTGGAAGAAACCGCTCGTTTATGGCTGATGACCGACCCCAAACCCGAGCCGCTCGACCCGGTGGCGCTTGAAGAACTGCGTCAGGTGTTCGGCGCGAAATGGTAGTGAGCCCACAGTGATCGTGAGGCGCGCTGCGCTTCACGGCCGAAAAACAATAACAACAGGAATCGAGAGCATGACTTACATCTATCCCGCTGTTTCGTCGTCCTTCCCCACCAACTCAGGCCGGAGTGCGCAGGCATGACACCACTCATGTTGATGGTCGTGGCCGGTGCGGGCATCGCACTGCTGCTGTTTCTGGTGCTCAAGTACAAATTCCAGCCATTCGTTGCCTTGATGCTGGTCAGTATCATCGTGGCACTGGTCGCCGGTGTTAAACCGGCTGATCTGGTCGCCACCATTGAAGGCGGCATGGGCAAGACCCTCGGTCACATCGCGATCATCATCGCCTTGGGCGCGATGATCGGACGCATCATCGAACTGTCGGGCGGCGCCGAAGCACTGGCCAAGACCCTGATCAAGCGCTTCGGCAACCGGCGCACGCCGCTGGCCCTGACGGTGGCGGGTTTCATGGTCGGTATTCCGGTGTTCTTCGAAGTCGGTGTGATCATCCTCATGCCGCTGGCCTACGGCGTGGCCCGGGCGGCACGCAAGCCGCTGCTGATTTTCGCGCTACCGATGTGAGCCGCGTTGCTGGCCGTGCATGCCTTCCTGCCGCCACATCCTGGCGCCGTTGCCGCTGCCAGCCAGTTGGGCGCAGATCTCGGGCGTGTGTTGATGCTGGGTATTCCGATCGTGGCGGTATTGTGCGCGATCGGTTACTTCGTGGCAGCGCGCATGACTCGCAAAACCTACCCGATGACCGACGACATCCGCGCCGAAGTCTACGGCCCGCACGTAACCAACGAAGACCTCGAAGCCTGGGCGCGCAACGACTATTCGAGCGTGCGCGAAACGACTGAAACCAGAACCTTGGGCGCTGAAGAAACTGCCAGCAGTCTGGCGAGCAAACTGCCGCCAGCACCGGCACCGGGTTTCGGGTTGATCATTGCACTGATTCTGTTGCCGATTGTGTTGATCCTGCTGGGGACGCTGGCGACCACACTGCTGCCAGCCACCTCGACGTTGCGCGCAGTGCTGACCGTACTTGGCGCGCCGCTGGTGGCGCTGTTGATCGACACACTGCTGTGCGCCTGGCTGCTGGGTTCGCGTCGCGGCTGGAGCCGTTCTCAGGTGTCGGACGTGATCGGCTCGGCATTGCCCGGTGTGGCCATGGTGATCCTGATTGCCGGTGCCGGTGGCGTGTTCGGCAAAGTGCTGGTCGATACCGGAATTGGTGCAGTGGTGTCCGAAGCCTTGCGTAACACGGGCTTGCCGGTGTTGGCGCTGGGCTTTCTGCTGACCCTGTTGCTGCGTGCCGTTCAAGGCTCCACCACCGTCGCGCTGGTGACCACTGCGGGTATTCTCAGCCCGCTGATCGCCACGCTGGACCTGAGCGCCAACCATCTGGCTCTGCTGTGTCTGGCCATGGGCGGTGGCGGTCTGGCCATGTCGCACATCAACGACGCCGGTTACTGGATGTTCACCAAGCTGGCGGGCCTCAACGTCGCCGACGGCTTGCGCACCTGGACTGTACTGGTCACGCTGCTCGGCACACTGGGCTTTGTGATCACCCTGCTGCTTTGGCCATTCGTCTGACCCTTTGAAGACTGGAGTTAACATGCCTCGTTTTGCCGCCAACCTCAGCATGCTGTACCCGCAGCATGATTTTCTTGAGCGCTTTGCCGCAGCCGCTGCCGACGGTTTCGGCGCGGTCGAGTACCTGTTTCCTTATGCCTACACGCCGCAGGAACTCAAACAACGCCTGAGCGACAACGGTCTGGTGCAGGCGCTGTTCAACGCCCCGCCGGGTGACTGGGATAACTGCGAGCGCGGGATCGCCACGCTGCCGGGCCGTGAGGCGGAATTTCGCAGTGGGATCGAACGTGCGCTGGAATACGCGCAGGTGCTGGGCACCGACCGCGTGCACGTAATGGCCGGCCTGCTGCCTGACGAAAACCTGCGCGAGCGTCATCAGGCGGTCTATCTGGAAAATCTGGCCTTCGCGGCGCAACAAGCCAAGGGTGTTGGCGTCACGATCCTGATCGAACCGATCAACACCCGCGACATGCCGGGCTTCTTCCTTAATCGTCAGGATCAGGCGCAGAAAATCTGCAAACTGGTGGGTGCTGACAACCTGAAAGTACAGTTCGATTGCTATCACTGCCAGATCGTCGAAGGCGACCTGACCAGCACACTGCGCCGCGACTTCGCCGGCATCGGCCACATCCAGATCGCAGGCGTACCGGATCGCAATGAACCGAACCTCGGCGAACTGAACTACGAATACCTGTTCAACGTCATCGACGAACTGGGCTATGACGGCTGGATCGGCTGCGAATACCGCCCGAGAGGCGATACCAGCGAAGGGCTGTCTTGGTTGCGGGCGTTGCAGGGGAAGGGCTGAACTAAGCGTCGTGAACGGCATTCCCACGCGAGCGTGAGGAATCTCGACTATCGTGCGACGCTCCGCGTCGCATGCCGTTCTGGACGCTCTGCGTCTGGTCTTGACTCTGAAATGCATCGTTTGAGCGATCGTCTTCGCGGACAAGCCCGCTCCCACTGGAGAGGGAGAACGATCACTCAACTATCGTGCGACGCTCCGCGTCGCATGCCGTTCTGGACGCTCTGCGTCTGGTCTTGACTCTGAAATGCATCGTTTGAGCGATCGTCTTCGCGGACAAGTCCGCTCCCACTGGAGAGGGAGAACGATCACTCAACTATCGTACCCATGCTCTGCGCCCGGTTTTAAGAGATAGGAAACATCAGTCCTCCACGTCGAACTGGTCCTTGATGTAGCGGATTTCAGTCCGGCCGTGCGGGGCGGGCTGGCCGTCTTCGTCGAGGTTGACGAAGACGATCTTCTCGACCGTCAGGATGCTTTTGCGGGTGATCTTGTTGCGCACCTGGCATTTCAGGGTGATCGAGGTACGGCCGAACTCGGTGGCGGTGATACCCAGTTCGATGATGTCACCCTGACGCGAGGCGCTGACAAAGTTGATCTCGGAAATATATTTGGTCACCACCCGCTGATTACCCAGCTGGACGATGGCGTAAATCGCAGCTTCTTCATCGATCCAGCGCAGCAGGCTGCCGCCGAACAGAGTGCCGTTGGGGTTGAGGTCTTCGGGCTTTACCCACTTGCGGGTGTGGAAATTCATGTTCACTCCTGAGCGTCTGGCCGGTAGAGAAGCGCATGATGGCAGAGCCAGCCGCCCGTGCCCATGCCATTACGCCGCCGCATCGGCCGTTGTTATGCGCCAGGACCTTGCCAGTTCCACAGTACCGGATTGCAGCCACTCGCCAGGCAGCGCGGATCGGGAGGTGTAGGCGGCAATAATGCCGTCCAGTGCGCGATTGACTTCGCTTGCGGTAGTCGCCTGCAACAGAATCCGGTCGGCACTCAGCAACAGATTGATGTTGGCCGACGTCTGCAGAAACAGATGCATTGACGGAAAGATCACCGACTTCCTGATGTTGCTCGCAATGACTCGAATCTCCCGCTCACGCATTTCCGCCAATGCGGCAGCCAGCACCGGCGATGCCACGGAGTTATCGCGCACGGCATCCAGCAGGCGCACGCGGGCCTTTCGGTCGAAGCGGTTCAATTGCAGTGCCAGCCATTTGAGGTGCGCAGGTTCGGCGACCATGCCATCAAGACGCGCGATGACCGCTTGAAGACGGTCAGTCAACGTCAACCGGCTGCTCGCCTCGTGTGTGTCGACCAGCGTTTCCAGCGTGGCAAGTGACGCGTTTGCCCCTGAAAGCCAGGCCAGTACCCCGTTCACGGTAACGTCGGGCGCCTCGTTCAGAACGCTGTCGAGCATTTCTTCATCCATATTAAGCAGCGCCTCATTCATGGACTCGAACACATAGTGCTCTCGTTTTTCCGCACGACGTTCAAGGTGCGTATTGACCGCCTGCTGCAAACGCTCTTGCAGGTGATCCTTGATCTCGGCGGTCATACCAAAATTCAGCGTACCGCCCAACTTACCGCGAAAATCACCTTTTTCCGTCAGCAGTGGCACCACAACAGTCTGCTCCGCAAAGGCTTTGAGGCTGAGGTTCTGGAACTCATGACGTGCAGACACCGGAGCGCCGGTCAGCCAATCGGACAACAACTGCATAAAACCACCACGGCTGCCCGGGGTTTCCAGCTCTTCGAACCGGAGGATCAACATGTCCGAGCCGGACATCAGGTCTGTGGTTAGCCCGGGATCAATAAGCTGAGGCACCGGCGTGTTGAGCAGAACGCCACCGTCCTGAAAGAACGTCAGTTCGTCTATTGCCTGAAACACCATGCCCTCCCCAGCCGGCTGCCTGAACACCACGGGCAGGGACGCGGAGACATGGGCCGCCATCGCGATGTCCAGATCGGGCGTCAATGCGGCGCTAAATACCACAAGTTGCGGTACTCCCGCGAGCATGGCCGTGCCGGTGATGTTGAGGTTTTTGATCTGTGGAATATGGCGGTTGAGCACGGCCAGGTCGGCGAACGTCACTAGGCCGTTGGCCAGCAAGCGTTCACGGATATCCGTAACCTCGACGGGGTGACGGTCATGGATTCGCGCCAGAATCGTCGTCCGCGCGGTTTCACGCATCAGCGCTTGCAGAGGTTGAGCCTGAGACTGGATACGCGGCAAAACACTCAACAGCACGCGGGTAAAGTCACCGAAGGCGCCGGGCAGTGCTTTTTGCGTGATGGCCCCCAAGTCGGAAAAGGCCTGCTGGAACCATCCGGCGCTGCTCTCGGAGCTGTCGAGCAAGGTAAGCAGATCGGTATCGTCGGTCAGCTTGTCGAATTGCCGGGCATCCATACCCGAAGCAATCAGCACGGCCATGATCGCACCTGCTGAAGAGCCATAAATCGCCTGAATGCCATCGAGAACGCCCTGCTGCTCAAGCGCTGTGACGGCTCCGGAGTAGGCGACGCCCTTTGCGCCACCGCCACTGAGGATCAGTTTGTTGACCGGCGGCAGCGCCAGTTCGAGCCGGGTTACGCCATTCTCATAATGGGTCAGCGTGATGCGACGCTTGCCTGCCTGTTCGACGAGAACGCGGGAACGGCCCTCCGGGTCAGGCGCTGTCGGTCGGGTGTTTTTCGAAATCGTGTTCATGATGCGTCCTGCCTTCCATTGCACTGCGCGTGCACTTGCCAAGCTGTTTTTGCAGGACAAAAAGCATGACTCACGCGTTCGCCTGCCGGTGAAAGGCAAGACTAAAGACAACCAGGAAGCGAAGTGCGGTACAAGAATATAGAGGAACGAAAATCTGCCAGAACGTGATCCGACAGAAAGTCTTGGGAAGAATCGCCAGCGCAGCTATACTGCCAAACGTTTCAAAACGGTCATCAACGCTTGATACCGTTCCCGCCACCTGTCCGAGGGGCGCTGCAGCAGGTTTTCCCTGTCAGGCTCGGATGGGGCGTTGTTTGCAGGGTCGATCATCGGCCGGCAAGCCTTAAACGCACAACGGCGCCCATTCGCATTTTTATGGAATGGAGACTCTCAATGAGTGCTGTAATCACGCCCGCAGATTTCAATGACTACAAGGTCGCCGACATTTCCCTGGCTGCCTGGGGTCGCCGCGAAACCATCATCGCCGAATCCGAAATGCCAGCCCTGATGGGCTTGCGTCGCAAGTATGCCGCTGAGCAGCCGCTCAAAGGCGCGAAAATTCTCGGCTGCATCCACATGACCATTCAGACCGCCGTGCTGATCGAAACCCTGGTTGCCCTGGGTGCCGAAGTACGCTGGTCGTCGTGCAACATTTTCTCGACTCAGGACCAGGCCGCTGCAGCCATCGCTGCTGCCGGTATTCCTGTGTTCGCCTGGAAAGGCGAAACCGAAGAAGAATACGAGTGGTGCATCGAGCAGACCATCCTCAAGGATGGCCAGCCATGGGATGCCAACATGATCCTCGACGACGGCGGCGACCTGACCGAGATCATCCACAAGAAATACCCGGCGATGCTGGACAAGATCCACGGCGTGACCGAAGAGACCACCACCGGCGTTCACCGCCTGCTGGACATGCTGGCCAAGGGCGAGCTGAAAATCCCGGCCATCAACGTCAATGACTCGGTGACCAAAAGCAAGAACGACAACAAATACGGCTGCCGTCACAGCCTGAACGACGCCATCAAGCGCGGCACTGACCACTTGCTGTCCGGCAAGCAGGCGCTGGTGATCGGCTACGGTGACGTGGGCAAGGGCTCGGCCCAGTCGCTGCGTCAGGAAGGCATGATCGTCAAAGTGACCGAAGTCGACCCGATCTGCGCCATGCAAGCGTGCATGGACGGTTTCGAACTGGTTTCTCCGTTCATCGACGGCGAAAACGACGGCACCGAAGCGAGCATCGACAAAGCGCTGCTGGGCAAGATCGACCTGATCGTGACCACCACCGGTAACGTCAATGTCTGCGACTCCAACATGCTCAAAGCGCTGAAAAAGCGTGCTGTGGTCTGCAACATCGGCCACTTCGACAACGAAATCGACACCGCTTTCATGCGCAAGAACTGGGCATGGGAAGAAGTGAAGCCACAGGTTCACAAGATCCATCGTACTGGCGCTGGCTCGTTCGACGCACAGAATGACGACTACCTGATCCTGCTGGCCGAAGGCCGTCTGGTAAACCTGGGCAACGCCACGGGTCACCCGAGCCGCATCATGGATGGCTCGTTCGCCAACCAGGTTCTGGCGCAGATCTTCCTGTTCGAGCAGAAGTACGCTGACCTGGCTCCGGCCCAAAAAGCCGAGCGGCTGACCGTTGAAGTGCTGCCGAAAAAACTCGACGAAGAAGTGGCCCTGGAAATGGTCCGCGGCTTCGGCGGCGTCGTGACCAAACTGACCAAGACCCAGGCCGACTACATCGGCGTGACCGTCGAAGGTCCGTTCAAGCCAGACGCTTATCGCTATTGATTGATAGCTGTAAGCGGTAAGTTTCAAGCTGCAAGCAAGTGCGCTTTTCTTGTTTGCAGCTTGGGCTTTAAGCTCGTTTCTTTATCGTTACTAAACAGCCGTGAGCGGCAAGCGTGAGACTGCGGAGCCAGGCCTACAGCCCTCTTGCAGCTTGCAACTTGCAGCTAAAAGCTGGAGGCCTCCTCCCCCATGTCTCAAGAACGCCGCTTCAGCTTCGAGTTCTTCCCCACCAAGACCGACGCTGGACATGAAAAGCTGCTGACCGTTGCTCGTCAGTTGGCTACGTACAACCCCGATTTTTTCTCCTGCACCTATGGTGCCGGTGGTTCGACTCGCGACCGCACGCTTAACACCGTGCTGCAGCTGGAGAACGAAGTGAAAGTGCCTGCCGCGCCGCATTTGTCGTGCGTGGGTGACAGCAAGGACGACTTGCGCAGCCTGCTGGCCCAGTACAAGGCTGCCGGCATCAAACGCATCGTGGCCCTGCGCGGTGATCTGCCTTCGGGTATGGGCATGGCCAGCGGTGAGCTGCGTCACGCCAATGATCTGGTGAACTTCATTCGTGAAGAGACGGGCAGCCACTTCCATATCGAAGTCGCGGCCTACCCGGAAATGCACCCTCAGGCGCGTAATTTCGAGGATGACCTCAAGCACTTCGTCAACAAGGCCAACGCTGGTGCCGACAGTGCGATTACCCAGTACTTCTTCAACGCCGACAGTTATTTCAATTTTGTCGAGCGTGTCGAGAAGATGGGTGTGAGCATTCCGATCGTGCCGGGCATCATGCCGATCACCAACTACAGCAAGCTGGCGCGTTTCTCGGATGCCTGCGGGGCGGAAATCCCGCGCTGGATCCGCAAGCAGCTGGAAGCTTACGGCGACGACGTGCAAAGCATCCAGGCGTTTGGCGAAGAAGTCATCACGCAGATGTGCGAACGCCTGCTGCAAGGCGGCGCACCCGGGCTGCACTTTTACACGCTGAACCAGGCAGATCCGAGCCTGGCGGTGTGGAACAACCTGCAATTGCCACGCTGATAACGTCGTAACACCGCGATCTGCCGGGTGATTCCCCGGAGATCGCGGCGTTATAAACCGTTGGGCAGCAGGAAAGCAGCGTATTGCGCTCGCTCTGTTATACTCCAGCCTTCCCGCCAGGCTTACGCCCGGACGCTCGGTCTTGCAATCGTCACTCGTTCACGCCATCAGCGCACTTTTCATCAAGCGCAGACGTCACGAGATGCACTGAAGACCCTGCAGGACCGGACGGGATCGCGTTGTCTTTACACGCCATTCGCGCCAGGCAAGACATCCCTTGAGCTTAAGCTCCAACAGAACAGGATTACTCATGTCCTTTGCTTCCCTCGGTCTCTCCGAGGCTTTAGTCCGCGCCATCGAGGCAGCGGGCTACACCCAGCCGACCCCCGTGCAACAGCGGGCCATCCCCGCCGTGTTGCAAGGTCGCGACCTTATGGTTGCGGCACAGACAGGTACTGGTAAAACCGGCGGCTTCGCCCTCCCGATTCTGGAGCGGTTGTTTCCCAATGGTGTTCCGGACAAATCCCAGCGTCACGGCCCGCGCCAACCACGCGTTCTGGTCCTGACCCCGACGCGCGAACTCGCCGCGCAAGTGCATGACAGCTTCAAGCTGTATGCCCGCGACCTGAAGTTCGTCAGCGCCTGTATCTTCGGCGGCGTTGGCACGAACCCTCAGGTTCAGGCCATGGCCCGTGGTGTGGACGTACTGGTGGCCTGCCCCGGCCGCCTGCTCGACCTCGCCGGCCAAGGCCGCGTCGACTTGTCCCACGTCGAAATCCTGGTGCTCGATGAAGCAGACCGGATGCTCGACATGGGCTTCGTGCATGACGTCAAAAAGGTCCTTGCCCGCTTGCCTGCCAAGCGTCAGAACCTGCTGTTTTCGGCGACGTTCTCCAACGACATCACCGCGTTGGCTGGCAAGCTGCTGCATAACCCGGAGCGCATCGAAGTCACGCCACCGAACACCACGGTCGAGCGTATCGAGCAACGGGTTTTCCGCCTTCCCGCCAACCATAAACGCTCGCTGCTGGCGCATCTGATTACCGTCGGTGCCTGGGAACAGGTGCTGATCTTCACGCGTACCAAGCATGGCGCCAACCGCCTGGCCGAGTACCTGGACAAGCACGGTCTTGCGGCCGTGGCGATCCACGGCAACAAGAGTCAGAACGCGCGCACCAAGGCCCTGGCCGACTTCAAGGCCGGTGATGTTCGCATCATGGTTGCCACCGATATCGCGGCCCGCGGCCTGGACATAGATCAGTTGCCACACGTGGTCAACTTCGAACTGCCTAACGTCGACGAAGATTACGTGCACCGTATCGGGCGTACTGGCCGTGCAGGTCGTTCCGGCGAAGCCATTTCGCTGGTTGCGCCGGACGAAGAGAAGCTGCTCAAAAGCATCGAGCGCATGACCCGACAGAAGATCCCGGATGGCGATCTGATGGGCTTCGACATCACTGCAGTCGAGGCTGAAAAGCCGGAAGTGCGTGAGCGCCCGGATGTCCGCAACCCGCGTGGCGCGCGTCCTGCGCGTGGTGATGGCGACAAGAATAATGGTGGTCGTCGCGACAAGGGCAAGGATAAAGGCAAGGAAAAACCTGCCGCTGCGGCCGCCGCTGGCGAACGCCCTGCCAGGCAGCCACGCGAAAAAAAACCTCGTGAGGGCACGCCTCGCAGCGAACAGCGTGCATCGCAACCTGCCACACCGCGCCCGGCATCGGATCGCGCCCCTGATGAGTTTCGCGATGACGAAGTAGACAACTTTGGCAATCGCGCTGACTACGTCAGCCCTTATCAGGGTAAAGGCCAGAATCGTGGTCGTCGTCCGGCAGCCGCGCCTGGCGCAGCTGCACCGGCCGCTGGCGGCGCTGCTCGCCCACCTAGTCAGGGTCGCCCTGCAGGTGGTGCTCCACGTACCGGTTCCGGTACTGGCGCACCCAAGCGGAACGGCTCGGGCACTTCGGCACCGCGCTCGCGCGATGGTCAGCCACGCGGTCGTCGTCCAGCCCGCGAAGAGCAACCCTTGCCTCGTGAGGGTCAGGAGCCAGCTGTGCGCGCCCCGCGTGACGGCCAGCCTCAGCCGAAGATCGTGCACAAGGAATCGAAGATCGACCGCTTCCCGTCTGCCGAGCAACTGGATCAGTTGCCAGCACGCCCGCGCGGTGAAAAACCGGCCCTGCTGACCCGCAACCGCGACAGCTGATAACCCGGCAACAAAAAACGCCCCGACCTGTTCGGGGCGTTTTTGTTTGTGGACTACATGATGACTCGTGATCATCGCTCCCACGCTCCACGTGGTAGCGCAGCTCTGGACGCTCCGCGTCCGATCCTGAGCAACACCAACAAAAACGCCGACCCAAGGGTCGGCGTTTGTCGATCAGGCGTGCACTTACTTCTTCTGTACGCCTTCGAAGCTGATGTCCAGGTCCAGCGTTTGCGACGTCGGGCCAGGGCCTTTGATGCCGAAGTCGTTCAGGTTCAGCGTCGAAGTACCGTTGAAGCCGGCACGGTAGCCGCCCCATGGATCCTTGCCTTCGCCGTTGAAGGTTGCCTTGATCACGATTGGCTTGGTCACGCCGTGCAGGGTCAGGTCGCCGGTCACGTCAGCAGTTTTCTCGCCAGTCGATTTGACGCTGGTGGAAACGAACTTCGCTTCAGGGTATTTGGCAACGTCCAGGAAGTCTTTGCTGGAGATGTGCTTGTCGCGCTCAGCGTGGTTGGTGTCCAGGCTTTTGGTTTTCAGCTCGACATTGATTTTGCTGGCTTCAGGCTTGGCAGCATCAAAGCTGAACGTGCCGTCCCAGTCCTTGAATGTACCGTGAATGAAGCTGTAGCCCAGGTGGCTGATCTTGAAGTCAACGAATGCGTGTTGACCTTCCTTGTCGATAACGTAGTCGGCAGCCACGGCCTGGCCAGCAGACAACAGTGCGGTACCCAGAGCCAGAGCGGCGAGAGACTTCTTCAACATGCTTTTCTTCCCGTTTTGGTTGAACAATCAATTACGACCCAGCATACGCTTGAGGGTCACATCGTGATCGATGAAGTGGTGTTTCAATGCTGCCAGACCATGGAGCCCCGCGAAAATCACGATGACCCAGGCCAGGTAAAGGTGAATCCAGCCAGCCGTTTCCGCCTGTTCAGGCAAGCCTGAAACCAGCGCAGGTACTTCGAACAGACCGAATACCGGAATCCCCACGCCGTCGGCAGTAGAGATGAGGTAGCCGGCCAGCATCACGGCAAACAGTGCAACGTACAGAAACAGATGGCCGAACGCCGCGCCGAGACGCGTCAACTTACTGTAGCTGCTCAATGGCGGCGGTGGCGGGCTGAGCAAGCGCCAGACCACACGAGTCAGCATGATCGCGAACAGCGTCATGCCAATGCTTTTGTGCAGATCCGGACCGGCCTTGCGCCAGGTATCGTAATAATCCAGCCCGACCATCCACAGTCCCAATGCGAACATGCCGAACACGACAGCGGCCACACCCCAGTGCAACATCATGCTGACCAGACCGTAGCGAGAGGATGAATTACGTAGCTGCATTACCAATACCTTGTCAGAAGTGTTACCAGACTAGCGTTTTATCTATCGAATGAAAGCGCAAAATATTGCTCTGACCTATCGAACAATACGATCGATCAGACCAGCGTTTCACGCTTTGGCGCAGCTGGCTTTATCAGTGTCTGACCCCCTTGTCAGCGGTGCAGACGCCCTTGCCGCAACAGCATCTCGATAATTCGCGCTTAGTAACACTTTGTAATGACCGTCGGCCGTTCGATACCGATGAACGGCATAATCCTTCTGCGCAAGCCCGGTTGCTGTGTATAAACGAATTGAGCACGCATACAAAAAGGAGCGCGGCATGAACCGCGCTCCTTTTTGATCAGCGTGCGCCGGGTCAGTTATTGACGTCGGCAGGCGCTGGTTCAGCGGGCGTCTTGGCCGGAGCAGGTTTGCTCGCGGCTTTTTTGGCAGCCTCTTTTTTCGCAGCTTCTTTTTTAGCCGCCTCTTTCTTCGCGGCTTCTTTCTTTGCGTCTTCCTTGGACTGCGGCTTCTTCGCCGCATCGGCCTTGGCCGCCGGCTTTTTCGCGGGTTCTGCTTTCACGGGCGGTTGGGCTGGCTGAACCACCGGCGCAACCACTGGTGCGGGTGCTGCAACGGGTGGCGGCGCTGGAGCAGGCTCTGGCGCTTTTTCTACCGGGGCAGGCGCGCCGGCAGGTGCTTCTGAACCACCAAACAGGCGCGAGAAGAAGCCCGGCTTTTCAGCCTGCGGCTTGGCGGGTTCAGCCGGCTTGTCAGAAGAACCGCCACCAAACAGATTGGTGAAGAAATTGCCTTCGGACTTCTGCGAAGCCGGTGCAGGCGCTTTCGGTGGAACGGCCTTGACCGGTTCGAACGACTTGCCAGCCGCCAGATCCTGCACCTGACTGGCAGCCCGCTGGCCGCTACGCAATGCGCCTTCCAGCGTGCCGGGGTACAGGGTGTCGGTGTGTTCACCGGCAAAAGCTACACGCAGAATCGGCCTTTCCCACAAGCGCCAGTACTTGCTGATCTGACCTGGGCCATAGGCCAGATACGAGCCACCGGTAGACGGGTCGACGCTGTAACGACGAATTTCATAACCGGAGAAGGCCCCACGCGCCTCAGGGTAGAACGCGTTCAGGCGGATCAGCACCTGATCGACCATCTGCTTGTCGCCGAACGCCTGCATGATGCGGGCATTGTCGCCGGCCAGGTTGATCACCACATTGGCGCCGCCCTTGAGAGCCGGTTCGATCCAGAGCATGCCCAGACCGGTGTTGCTGAACACTTCGCCCGACATGCGCGCCTTGCTGTCCCAGACCGGGGTCTTGAACTTGAGCATGATCTGGTCGCGCCAACCGTAGTTGATGCTCTTGATCGCGCCCATGTGCTGAGCATCCAGCGCAGGCGTCATCTGAATCTTGCTCAGCGAGCGCAGCGGCACGGCCATGACCACGTAATCGGCGGTGTAGCTGGTCGCGCCCGCCTTGACCGTGACCTTGTCCTTTTCCTGAACCACTGCCGACACCGGCGAGTTGGTCTTGACAGTCTTGAGCTGCTTGACGAACGCCTGGGTCAGTACCGCACTGCCACCGGGCAGGCGCGAGGCGCGCAAATCACGCTCATCGACCGAACGGTAAACCCGCGATTGCTGTGCGAGATACAGCAGCGACAGGCGCGAAGGCTCGTCGTAGCGGGTACGAATCTGCTGATTGATCAACTGACGAGCCGTGGCAGGCAGGCTCAGGCGGTCGAGCCAGTTGGCGACGTTGATCTGGTCCAGCGCGAATAGCGTGCTGTTGGATGCCGGGTTTTCGGGGTCGTCAACCGAGCGCGCCAGGTTGTCCAGCGTCTCGTTGTAGCGCTTGATGGCTTCGGCAGTCGCAGGCTGTTTGACAGCCAGATCGGCCTGGGTGAAATGCACCCCGTCGATCAGATAGCTCGGCGTACGCACGAATTCCGGCGCTGGCACAGTGGTCAGCTTGAACGTATCCAGGTAGCGGTTCAACACCGGCTGGGTCTTGGTGTTGCCGATCCACTCGCTGGTCGCCAGACCGGAGCGCCCGCCGAGCGCCGGTTTGGCCTACAGCAGCGTCACCTGCCAGCCTTTGGCTTGCAGTTCATAAGCAGCGGTCAAACCCGCCAGACCACCGCCGACGACAATCGCGGTGCGTTGTTTTTCATCGGCGAGCGTCGAAACGCTGACCAGCCCTGCAACTATCAGCGCACACGCGCGCAGCCACCCAGAAAGCATTCGGCGAACTCCGAAAAAGCGTAGGAAAGATTGGGCAAGTCAGCCCGAAACATCGACTCGCTGCGCAGGATACGCGAGCCATCAAATAGCCGCCAGCAATGTCCTGCGCCTGCTAAAAACGCATCAAAGGTTGTTCCACAGCCGGGCATTGCATAGGCTTGCGCGATTGTTCGTCCTCGCATCAGGCGAGTCGCTACCCGGAGATTGAAAATGGGTCTCAATGACCAGTGGATGCAACGTGACCTCAAGGTCCTGTGGCACCCCTGCACGCAGATGAAAGACCACGAAAATCTGCCGCTGATACCGATCAGGCGTGGCGAAGGCGTGTGGCTCGAAGACTTCGAAGGCAAGCGTTATCTGGACGCGGTGAGCTCCTGGTGGGTCAATGTGTTCGGACACGCCAACCCGCGCATCAACCAGCGCATCAAGGATCAGGTCGACCAACTGGAACACGTGATCCTCGCCGGTTTCAGCCATCAGCCGGTGATCGAGCTGTCCGAGCGGCTGGTCAAGCTCACACCCGAAGGCCTGACGCGCTGTTTCTACGCCGATAATGGCTCATCGTGCATCGAAGTGGCGCTGAAGATGAGTTTTCACTACTGGCTCAATCGCGGCCAGCCGGAGAAGAAACGCTTCGTCACGCTGACCAACAGCTACCACGGCGAAACCATGGCCGCGATGTCGGTCGGTGACGTGCCGCTGTTCACTGAAACCTACAAGGCGCTGCTGCTCGACACCCTCAAAGTGCCAAGTCCCGACTGCTATCACCGCCCGGACGGCATGAGCTGGGAAGAGCATTCGCGCAACATGTTTGCGGCCATGGAACAGACCCTGGCCGAGCACCATGCCAGCGTCGCCGCCGTGATCGTCGAGCCGCTGATTCAGGGCGCGGGCGGCATGCGCATGTATCACCCGATCTACCTCAAGCTGCTGCGCGAGGCCTGTGACCGCTACGGCGTGCACTTGATCCACGATGAAATCGCCGTCGGCTTCGGCCGCACCGGAACCATGTTTGCCTGCGAACAAGCGGGCATCCGTCCGGATTTTCTGTGCCTGTCCAAGGCGCTGACCGGTGGTTACCTGCCGCTGGCGGCCTGCCTGACCACCGACGATGTGTACGACGCGTTCTACGATGACTACCCGACCCTTCGCGCCTTCCTGCATTCGCACAGCTACACCGGCAACCCGCTGGCCTGCGCTGCGGCGCTGGCGACACTGGATATCTTCGAGCAGGACAACGTCATCGAGAACAACAAGGCGCTGGCGCAGCGGATGGCGACCGCCACGGCGCATCTGGTGGATCACCCGCATGTGGCCGAAGTGCGCCAGACCGGCATGGCCATCGCGATCGAGATGGTTCAGGACAAGGCCAGCAAAACCGCTTATCCGTGGCAGGAACGCCGTGGCATGAAAGTATTCCAGCACGCACTGGAGCGCGGCGCCCTGCTGCGACCGCTGGGCAGCGTGGTGTATTTCCTGCCGCCGTATGTGATTACCCCGGAGCAGATCGACTTTCTGGCTGAAGTGGCCACCGAAGGCATTGATATCGCGACGCGCAGTAGTATCAGTGTGGCGGTGCGCGAGAATTTTCATCCGGATTTCAGGGATCCGGGTTAAGGGCTGGAATTTGCGGCGTCGCGACTGGCTTATTCGCGGACAAGTCCGCTCCCACGAGCGGACCGGGCAACGCCGCCCTACTGTGGGAGCGGGCCGGGCGACGCTTCGCTTGCTCGCGAAAGCGCTATCACAGAACAAACACTGGAACCGAGACATACCATGAGACTGTCCCGCTTTTTCACTGAAACGCCGCTGAGCCTGGGCGAACACGAACTGCCTGAAGCCCAGGCGCATTACATAAGCCGCGTATTGCGCATGACCGAGGGCGATGCGCTGCAACTGTTCGACGGTTCAGGCCTGGAGTTTCGCGGCACGCTGCTGGAAGTCGGCAAGAAACGTGTGCGCGTGCAATTGACCGAAAGCTTTGCCGGACAGGTTGAATCAGGCCTGCGCATTCATCTGGGTCAGGGTTTGTCGCGGGGTGAGCGCATGGACTGGGCGATTCAGAAGGCGACCGAACTGGGCGTCAGCGAGATTACCCCGATCATCAGCGAGCGCTGCGAAGTGCGCCTCAAGGACGAACGCGCCGAAAAGCGTCAGGCGCATTGGCAGCAGATCGCGATCAGTGCGTGTGAGCAATGCGGTCGTTCGGTGGTGCCGGTGATTCATCCACCGATGCCGCTGTCCGACTGGATCAAACTCACCGAGGCCGACCTGAAACTGGTGCTGCACCCGGTCGCAGAACCACTGACCAGCCATGCCAAACCCGCCAGCCTGGCCTTCCTGATCGGCCCTGAAGGTGGCTTGAACGAGGCAGAAGTCGATCAGGCACAAACCGCCGGCTTCCACGCCGCCCGCCTCGGCCCGAGAGTCCTGCGCACCGAAACCGCCCCGGTGGTTGCGCTGAGCGTGGCGCAACAGTTGTGGGGCGATTTTTGACGGGGTGATCGTTCCCAGCGTTACACACACGTCCGAAAGAGCCAGGCACGCGCTGTTTTCGTAGGAGCGGATCGGGCGACGCTTCGCTTGTCCGCGAAGGGTTGCGGAGCAACCCCAAAACGAGCCACCTCAGCTATATCTGATGTATCGAGGCGGCTGGCTTTGCTGCCGGTTCCCGGCAGTTCGCGGACAAGTCCGCTCCCACAGCCTCCGGCCAGAATCAAAAGCGGACTTGTGCGTGACAGTTAGCGCTTTAGCCCCCCTCCTCACAGCACATAAAAACAGATCGCCACGAAGTGCATCAGGCTGCCGCCGATCACGAACAGGTGCCAGATGCCGTGAAAGTGGCGGATCTGGTCGTAGGCGAAGAACAGGATGCCGACGGTGTACAGCACGCCGCCGCCCGCCAGCCAGATGAAGCCCGCCGTGCCGAGCGCTGCGATCAGCGGTTTGACGGCCACCAGCACGATCCAGCCCATCACCGCATAGATCACGATGGACATGATCCGCGCCTCGGAGCGGGGTTTTATCTCCTGCAGAATACCGATCAGCGCCAGCCCCCAGACGATGCCGAACAACGTCCAGCCCCACGGCCCGTGCAGGGTCACCAGACAGAACGGTGTGTAACTGCCGGCAATCATCAGGTAGATCGAAAAGTGATCAACCTTCTGCATGATCGATTTCGGGCGACCCTGAACGCTGTGGTAAATCGTCGACACGCTGTATAGCGTGACCAGACACACGCCATAGATCGCCATGCTGACCACTTTCCAGACATCGCCGTGCAGACTCGCCATCAGCAGTAACCAGATCGCGCCGACCGCTGCCAGCACTGCGCCGATCAAGTGTGACCAGGCGTTGAATTTTTCTCCGTGGTACATCCGAGTATTGCCCTCTTGTCGCGAAACACTGATTGCAGAGGCTCCGGTTTATTGAAACAAAGCGCAACGTATCTGTCAGTACAGGGCACAATCCGTTCACATAAACGATAAGCGCCACGACATGCAGATCGATGACGAACTCACCCTGAAGAAACTGGAAATATTCCTCGCGTTCATGCGCACCGGCAATCTGGCCCGTGCGGCGGAGGCGTTGCAGACCAGTAACGTCAGCGTCCACCGTGCCATTCATTCCCTGGAAAGCGCCCTGCGCTGCCCGCTGTTCAAGCACGAAGGGCGTAACCTGACGCCGCTGGAAAGCGCTTATGTGCTGGAAGAACGCGCTCAGAAACTGGTGCAGGATGTGCTCGCCACCGTGGAACTGACCCGTCAGGCGGCGGGCTTTTCGGCAGCACGATTCCGGCTCGGGGCGTTGTATTCGCTAACAGTAAAGACCGTGCCGCAGTTGATCATGGGCTTGAAGATCCGCCGCAGCGAGCTGAATATCGACCTGATTCTGGGCTCGAACATCGACCTGCTCTACAAGCTCAAGAACATGGAAGTCGACGCCATGCTGGTGGCGCTGGACGAGAGCACCAATGACCCGGATTGCGAGCATCTGGCGCTGTTTTCCGATGACATCTTTCTCGCCGTCCCTACCGACTCGCCCTTCGCCGAACGCCACGAAGTCGACCTGAGCGACCTGCGTGAAGCGACGTTCATCACCCTGACCCAGGGCTTCGCCACCCACCGCGACGGCATACGGGTTTTTCAGCAGGCCGGGTTCGAGCCCAAGGTGGCGATGCAGGTCAATGACATCTTCACCCTGCTGAGCATGGTCAGCTCCGGCGTCGGCTATGCGCTGCTGCCGGGGCGTATCGCAGCGGTCTATGAAAACCGCGTGCGCCTGATCCCGTTGCAAAGCCGCTACCGCATGCAGCAACACATCGGCATGGTCTTTCTCAAGTCCAAAGAGCGCGATCCCAACCTGCTGGCGCTGGTGGCCGAATGCCGGATGTATGCGAATCGCCTGTTGGAGCAGGCGATCTGATCGACACTGTCTAACCCACGATAGCGCGCACAAGGAAATACAACACCGACGGCCCGAGCAGGCAGCCCAGCCCGGTGTGGAAGGTGGCAGTCAGCGCGCCGTAAGGCACAAGACGCCGATCGGTCGCCGCCAGCCCTGCGGTGACGCCGCTGACGGTGCCGGCCAGGCCGCCAAAGACCATCGCCGAGCGCGGGTTGTCCAGCCCCATCCAGCGCGCAGCCATCGGTGTGCCGACCATCACCAGAATGGCTTTGATCAGGCCAGTGGCAATCGACAGTGCCATCACATCGGAGGTCGCGCCCAACGCAGCGCCGGTCACCGGGCCGACGATATAGGTCACCGCGCCCGCGCCGATGGTGGTCATGCTGATTGCATCGCGATAGCCAAACACCCAGGCAATGCTCGCACCGACGATAAATGGCAGAATCGTACCCAGCAGCAGGGCAATCACGCCGATCAGCCCGGCTTTGCGGGCTTCGGTGGCCTGCACTTCAAAGGCGGTGGCGACGATGGCGAAGTCACGCAGCATCGCCCCGCCCATCAGGCCAATGCCGGAGAACAGTGTGATGTCGGCCAGCCCCTTCTGGCCACCGGTCAAGGTGCCGCCGACCCAGGCCAGAATCAGGCCAATGACGATGGCAATCGCCGAGCCATGTACGCGGCCAAACGTCAGGCGTTTTGACAGCACCACAGAGACCCACATGATGATGCCGACGAAGGCGAAAGCGGTGATCAGGCCGTTGTGCTCAAGTCCCTTCTCGATAAGTGGCCACATATCAACGTCCCCCGGCCGGGTTGATTACCGGGGTCAGCAACTGCTCATCCTTGGGCAAAGGCTCACCCCGATTGGTGCGGCTGATCAGTGCGATGGTGCAGGCACACAGCACTACTGAACCGACCGCGGCCAGCACGGCCACAGGTCCGCCCTTCAAGGCGGTCACGACGTTCTGTTGCGCCGCCATCGCGACCACCACCGGAATGTACAGCGCGCCCCAGAAACCGACGCCCATTTCGCAGTCCTTGCTCATGCCGCCGTGTTTTTCCATCCACAAACGCGCGCAGATCAGCAGGATCATGGCGATCCCGACCCCGCCCACGTTGGATTTGACGCCCAGCAGAACGCCGAGCATGTCGCCGAGAATCACGCCCGCGAGGGTGCAGCTAGCCAGTAGTGCAACACCGTAGATAATCATTGTTGTTATTCCTCTGTTCGCATTGCTGAGGTTGTTGTTTTTGTCCTTCGTAGCATCTGCATGGCGCCTCTATCGGCTGCGGCTGCCCTCCTCTCGCGACAGCGCGAGCAGACTGTCCAGACGCGCCGCCTGAAAGGCCAGCGCCGTTCCCTGCTGAAAAACCTTGCGCGCCAGCCCGGTCAGTACCGAACCGGGCGGCAGCTCAATGTGCAGGCGCACACCGCGTTCGTAGGCGGTTTCCACGGTGCTGCGCCAGTCGATGACCCGGCACATGTTGAACGCCAGATCCTCACGCAGCTTTTCGGCGCTCAGCAGCGGCCGCGCCGTGCTGCCACTGAGGTAGCGCACCTTCGGCACTTTCAGTTCGATGCGTGAAAACGCATCGGCCAGTTGCTGCGCGGGCGCGTCCAGCAAAGCGCAATGTGACGGCACGCTGACTGCGAGGCGCTTGACGGCTGCGGCCCCCGCCGCCTTGGCCAGTTGCCCGACCTGTTGCATCGCCTCGAAGCTGCCTGCGATGACCATCTGTTTGTCGGCATTGATATTGGCGAGGAACACCGGGGTTTTCGGGCTGTGTACCTGGCCGATCATCGTCTCGACCTGTGCTTGATCCAGGCCGATGACCGCGGTCATGCCGTAGCCCTCGGGGTAAGTGCTCTGCATCAGTTCGCCGCGCAACGCGACCAGCCGCACGGCATCGTCGAAGGCCAGCGCGTCACCGATGACAGCGGCTGGATAGGCGCCGATAGACAGCCCTGCGACGTAATCCGGCACACAGTCACGCGCCTGCAACAGCCGGGCGCAGGCGACACCGGCGATCAGCAGGCAAAGCTGCACGGCGCGTGTCGATTGCAGTGCCTGAGAGGTGTCCAGCGCCAGAACATGTTCACCGAGCGCGTCGGCAGACTCTTGCAGGCAATCGCGAACCACCGGGTCGTCGGGCAACTGATGCAGCATGCCTGCCTGCTGCGCGCCCTGGCCGGGAAACACCCAAATGCTGCTCATGCGCAGGCCTCGGCCAGATGCCATGGGTCGCTCACCAGCCGCGCACCGCTGACGGTCTTGAGCAGCACTCTTCCCACTGGCCGCGCCCATTCGCGCAATGCCACCGCGCCTTGATCAAGCTGGAGCTGAACATCGACGCGACAGACCGCTGTGTCCAGTGCTTCGACCAGCTCGGCAGCACTTTGCCGGGTGAACGGCACGGGGCTGCGCAGAATCAGGTCCAGATCGCTGTCCTGATGCAGCGCTGGAAAACCGCTGGCCAACTCAAACCCGGCACTGCCGCAAATACCCCAGCCCCGCTCCAGCGCATCCATTACCGGACGGACCTGGCGCAGGGCGCGCAGCGCTGGCCAGTCCTGAATGTGCTCGCTTGGGCAATAGATCAATTGTTCGGGAGTCACCCGGCGATAAACATCAGCCAGCGACATGACCGCGCCATAGCGCTGCTCACGTCCCCGGCCGCGTAACCCCACGGCGACCTGACCGGCTGGCATGGTCTGGCGACGTACCACCACCGGCTGCCCCGCCAGCACCGTATCGACCGCCCATTGGGGCGCATCGTCCGGCAAGGCCGACAGCGGCATGCCCCACAACAAATCATGGGGCAGCACGGCGAATACGTGATCGATCACCATTGCGCCCGCATCATCTGACGCACGTGTGCCGACGCCGCACGGTGGCTCGCGCCAAGGCGACTGCTCAGGTCGACGCCGCTAGCCTGCACGTCCTTGATCGCGCTGCTCAGCACAGCGCGCACCTGGGCCAGGTCATCCGCAGCGGGCTGTTCGATCTGGCTGACAGACAGGGTTTCCCACAGCAGGCCGAGGCTGGCGTAGCTGTCGATGTCGTAGGCCATCGGCGGGATGCTGGCGGCGAGTCTTTCCAGGTCCTCGACACTGCGCTGGGTGACGCGCGCGGCCGAGGCCTTGCCCATCGCGTGCACCATCACGCCGGGATCACGCAGTGCGATCAACCGATTGGCTTGATAGCCGTGCGCCAGAAATGCGCCGGACATTGCCTTGCCAACCAGCAAGCCAATCACCGGATGCCCGGCCAGCCGCGCTCGCGCATAGCTGTCCACCGCACCGGCCAGCGCCTGATGAATGCCGAGCGCTTCTTCGCGACGCCCATACGCCTGGCTCGGCACATCAACAATCGCAATCAGTGCACGTTTTTCGGCGCGCTCGCGATCCTGTTCGATGGCATCGTCCACTGCCCTGGCCAGCCCCCAGCCTTCCAGCAAGCCGACCTCGCCTTGGCGCGCCCGAGGAAAGCGGTTGTCCGCGTCGGCAACCACTGCCACAAAGCGCACCGGCTGCGCACCCAGCAGGCCATCGGCCACTTTAAGCGAGGCAGGCAGACCGCTGACTTCGCTCGCGTCTGCGCTCAACGCGTTGAACCAGTTCAAACCCCGTTGTGAATGGCTCATGACCGGGCTCCTTGATAAAGAGTGCGCACACATTGCGCGTCGATTTGCGGTTCAGCGTCGAGGCTGGCCAAGCGTTGCAGGAACAACTCGTGTTGACCGCTGCGATGCGTTGCCGGTACGCCTTGTTTGAGCCAGTCGCTGACCTGTTGACGGATACCGGCAACATCGTCGGCGGCAAAACCGTCCACCAGATCGCTGGCGAAACGCTGCTCGCCACCGGTCAGACTCCAGATAAACGGCCGGTCGCGGGAGTCGTATTCTTCGATGCCCGCTTCTTGCTCGATCACCTGCGGGCCGTTGAGGCCAAGTCGGGCTTCCTGGGTCACCAATAAATAGCTGCACAAACCGGCAGCGATCGACATCCCGCCAAAACAGCCGACGCTGCCCGCCACCACGCCGATCACCGGCTGGTACTGGCGCAGGTCGACCATCGCGGCATGAATCTCGGCAATCGCCGCCAGACCCAGATTGGCTTCCTGCAAACGCACCCCGCCGGTTTCCAGCAACACAATGGCCGCGGTGGGAATGCCGTTGCGGTTGTCTTCGGCGGCCAGCTCCAGCGCACCGGCCATTTTCGCGCCGCCGACTTCGCCCATGCTGCCACCCTGAAATGCACCTTCGATGGCGGCGATCACCACGGGTCGTCCGTCAACGGTGCCTTTGCCGACCACGACGCCATCATCGGCCTGCGGCACGACGCCTTGCATCGCCAGCCAGGGCGACATGACGCGATCGAACGGGCCGAGCAATTCCCGAAAGCTGCCTGCATCCACTAGGGCGCGGGCGCGTTGGCGCGCACCAAGTTCGATGAAGCTGTGCTGGCTCAGCAAACGTGCGTTATCAGTCATGGTCGATCTCCTCGAAGCCCTGCTCCAGACGCAGGCGCACCACTCCGGGCGTTGCGCCGAAGTCATGAATATCGATGCTCAGCGCGGGCGGGGTCTGACCGTCGAACATGCGCTCGAACAAGTGCTTCCAGCGCAGCGAGGCACCGTTGACCGAGGTCACCACCTGAATCGACAATTTGCCTGGCTGACCCGGCTCCAGCAGTACTTCAAGATCACCGGAACCGACCACACCCACCAGCGCTCGGCCTTTGGGCGGCTGTCCGGCGGGGAATTCAAAAGACAGGGTTTCCATTTCAGGCACTCCTCGATACAGGGCCGAGCGCAGGCTCCAGGCCATCGATGAAAAGGCAGGCGGCGAGCAGATCAGCCGCTCCGCCAGGCGAAGCATTCAGGGCCAGCAGTTGTTGATCCAGTTGGTTCAGTGCACGGCGACCGGCCAGGCTGGCACTGCCGCCGACGTCCAGCACGCGTTGCGCGCCGCGCTGCATGGCGTTCAGCCCTTCGATACCGGAGCGATGCAGTACGCAGGTGTCGGTCAGGCCGGTCATGATCGCCAGCAGCGCGTCGAGCCGAGCGTTCTGTTCACCACAGCCTGCCGTACGACTGCGCTGCAATTGCGGCAGCGCACGCTGGGTCACGGCAGGAAAGCCCTGCTGCGCCTGCTCGCGGGCGCCCATGACCCCGTAGCGACGCACCGCTTCACTGCCGTTGCTGCTTTTTTGCGCAGGCACGTGTCGATCCGGGATCAACGCCAGACGTGCTGCACGCCGACAGACTGCTTCAGGCCCGCAGTTTTGTGGGTCGAGCGCTGCGGCGGTCACCAGCAGGCCCAACGCCCAGATCGCGCCACGGTGAGTATTCACCCCGCCCGTGGTGCGCAACATGACGACCTCACCTTCGCGCCCCAGTTGGCCCAGCGCCTCACGCAGCGTCTGGTCCACGGTGCCGAAATGCGCCGCAGCCTCGGCCATCAGCTTGAACGTCGGCCATAACGAGAGCGCCGAGGAATGCATCAGTCCCAGGTGCAGGTCGGTGTGCGCGCCGCTGCCACGCCGGTCCACCAGTGCGGGCTTGGGCGACAGGTCAGCCTCGGCGATCAGTGCGTCGACGGCCAGATCAGCCAGTCGTTCGGCCAGCGAAGCCGATTGCGGTGTCAGTTGAAGTGCGCTCATCACCAGCTCCTGAATTTGGCAGGCGGGTTGTAGAGACCGCCGGACCACTGAACCAGATCGGCAATGCTCTTGGCGGCCAACAGTTCGCGGCTGGCGTCGGTGCGCCGGATGCCAAGGTCTTCGGGCAGGGCGATCAGGCCTTCGCGGCGCATGCGGGCGGTGTCTTTCGGGTTGTGGCGCAAGCCGATCACGGTCACGCCTGCTACCGCCGCAATCATTGCCTGACGCTCTTCCAGGCTGCGCGCCTTGTAGAGGTAGGCGATGCCTTCTTCGGTGAGCAAATGGGTGACGTCGTCGCCGTAGATCATGATCGGGGCCAGCGGCATGCCGCTTTTCTTCGCCACTTCAACGGCATCCAGCGTTTCGACGAAGGTCGGTTTGCCGCCCTCCTGGAAGGTCTCGACCATCTGCACCACGAGTTTTTTGCCGCGTTCCAGATAGGCCGCCGGGCCGTCCTCGTTCTGTTGGCGCATGTCCAGCCAGGCCGGGGTGGCATGACGTCGTCCGCGCGGGTCATGGCCCATGTTCGGCGCACCGCCAAAACCGGCCAGGCGGCCCCGGGTGACGGTCGAGGAATGCCCGTCGCCATCGACCTGCAAGGTCGCGCCGATGAACAGGTCCACGGCATACTGGCCGGCCAACTGACAGAGTTGCCGGTTGGAACGCAGCGAGCCGTCGCGCCCGGTGAAGAACACATCCGGGCGGGCGGCAATGTAGTTTTCCATGCCCAGCTCGGTGCCGAAGCAATGCACGCTCTCGACCCAGCCGCTCTCGATGGCCGGAATCAGGGTCGGATGCGGGTTGAGCGTCCAGTTACGGCAGATCTTGCCTTTGAGCCCCAGCGACTCGCCGTAGGTCGGCAGTATCAGTTCGATGGCGGCGGTGTTAAAGCCGATGCCATGGTTCAGCGACTGGACATTGTGTTTCTCGTAGATGCCGCGAATTGCCATCATTGCCATCAGCACGTGCACCGGCTTGATGTGGCGCGGATCGCGGGTGAACAGCGGTTCGATGTAAAACGGCTTGTCGGCGACCACCACGAAGTCGACCCACGAGGCGGGAATGTCGACCCGTGGCAGCTCGCTGACGTCATCCACCAGTTTGTTGACCTGAACGATAACAATGCCATCGCTGAACGCAGCCGGCTCGATCAGTGCGGGGGTATCTTCGGTGCTCGGGCCGGTGTAAATGTTACCGGCCCGGTCAGCCATGAAGCCTGCGGCCAGCACCACATTGGGGATCAGGTCCACTACCAGCCGCGCATACAGTTCGATGTAGGTGTGAATCGCACCGACTTCAAGCAGGCCATCTTCCAGCAACTGGCTGATGCGCAGGCTTTGTGTGCCGGCAAACGAGAAGTCCAGCTTGCGGGCGATGCCCTGCTCGAACAGGTCCAGATGCTCGGCGCGGCCGACGCTGGGCATGATCATGTGCAGGTCATGCACCTTGCCCGGATCGACTTTGGCCAGCGCGCGGGACAGGAAGTCCGCCTGTTTCTGGTTATTACCCTCGAGCACCACCCGATCCCCGGAAACCAGCAAGGCCTCCAGCGCCGCGACAATCTTGTCGGTCGGCAACACCACGCCGTCGGCCAGCGCCCGCACCTGCTGCAGACGCCGCTGTTTCTCGGTGCGACGACGTGTCCAGCGTGCGTCGGGGGAAGTTGTTGTTGTCATGATCGCTCCACGATTGTGCTGTCGTGCGTCACCTTAGGAGCGATGGGCGTCGGGCATCAATCAAGCAGCGAGGCGGATCGTTACGGCTGGAGTAACGATGGGCGAAACGACGTTTTTTCATTGGCCGTTCGTGGCGTTCGTAACATTGGCGAAACGCCCTGCCGATCTTCGCGTAGGACCTGTCTGCAAGTGGCTTTCGTCGCCCCCGAACCACGGATTTGCACCTAGCCTTCAGGTTTCCAGAACCGAGAGGACGGGCTGTCATGTCATTCATTGTCAGGGAAGGAGATTCAACGACCACCGGCGGCTTTGTGCTGAACGGGTCGGCAAGCGAAGTCATCGACCAGCGCCGAGTGGCCCGCATGGGGGATCCGGTGTGGTGCCCGGCGTGCACGAACATCGGCTTCATCGCTCAAGGCAACCCGACGTATGTCGACGACCTGGTAGCGGTCGCCACCCAAGGTCATGCCGTTGAATGCGGCTGCACACCCGGCAGTAACCGCCTGACCGCATCGCAGGAACACGTCCAGGCCGACATGGACGCTGCTGTCACCATTTCCACAGAACTGGCCTCGGCCGCGCGGCTGAATGCCGAGCATCTGGCCCGCTCACTCAGAGACGGCAGCTACACGCCTGAGGTGCTCAAGCCGCGATGATTTCTGTGTCTGAGCGTTATGCATAAGTCCTGAGATGCTCATAGATTGGCTTCTGCCCGCAGGGCGTGGGAGCGGACCGGGCGACGCTTCGCTTGTTCGCGAATACGGTAGTTCAGACGATACATTTTCTGTGACTATACCGGCCCTTTCGTGAACAAGTTCACTCCCACGGCCTTCGGCCAGAATCAAAAGCAGACTTGTGTATACGCTGAGTGCTAAGCGCGATGCATGCCCATCACGGATGGGCATTGGTTTCCAGCAGGTGATGCAGGTCAACGAACTGTTGTGTCAGTTTGTGCCGTGGGTCGAGGTGGATCAGGGGCAGGTTGGCTTGATGGGATTCGCGCATTTTCACCGAGGCATTGAGGTAGACCGGCAGCACCGGCAGGCCCTCGGCGATCAGTTCGTCGAGTATCTGCTGTGGCAGGCTGGCCCTTGGCTGGAACTGGTTGACGATTATGCCCTCGACCAGCAGATCCTCGTTGTGATCTTCTTTCAGCTCGTCGATTTCGCGCATCAGGCCGTACAGCGCCTCACGGGAGAAGCTATCGCAGTCAAACGGGATCAACACGCGATCCGACGCAATCAACGCCGAAACCGCATAGAAATTCAGCGCAGGCGGCGTGTCCAGGTAAATCCGCTCGTAATCTTCGCTCAATTCGTCCAGCAGTTTGCGCAGCTTGTTGATCTTGTGTTTGGCCTCAAGCTTGGGTTGCAGGTCGGCCAGCTCGGCGGTGGCCGTTACCACATGCAGGTTGTCAAACGGCGTTTCGTAGATGTCGACATGGTTCTTCTTGGCGAACGGCGCCGCCGCCAGCGTGTTCTTGAAGAACTCGGCAATGCCCATCGGAATGTCGTCGCCGGTAAGGCCGGTGAGGTATTGAGTCGAGTTGGCTTGCGCATCGAGGTCAATCAACAGTGTCCGATAGCCTTCGTGAGCGCTGACTGCAGCCAGATTGCAGGCGATGCTGGATTTGCCGACACCACCCTTCTGATTGAATACCACGCGACGCATGCTTGGACTCCTTGAAGATGAAGAAACAGCGAGAGTGGCCGATAACGACCTTAAGGAGATCGATTTTAGGCAACACATATGACAACCGAGAGCTTAACGTAAAACAGCATGTGTCTGGTCGTCATACGCAAAACCGGCAAAGGTCCTCCAAAACCGACCTTATTAAAGCACTTTTATGTAACAGATTTTCCAGTCGTGACCCCATCAGGATAATGCGCGCACTCGGTCAGATACCGCACCCAGGCTCACATCGCCCTGATAATGATGTAGCGAGAAACAGGCCCGCAGGGGCGGGAAGAGAAAACTTGATCACCTTCAACATTGCACGATGGCATGCCTGGGCTCCTGGCCTGGCGAGTGTGGACGACTGGCGGCAATGGAGCCACCATCCGACGCTGCTTGAAACCGGTGACGAAGCGCCAGACGTGTCTTTTCTTCCTGCAATGCAACGCCGACGCCTGGGCCGCATGGCGCGCATGGCATTTGCCGTTGGCTGGCCGCTGAAGAGCCGCTTTCACCAACCCAGTTCAGTTTGTCAGTGCATAACGCGTTGGGTTGAGTCCTCTAGCGCCACTCGTTCATCACGCTCACTATCATGCGACGCTACGCGTCCGGTCTTGACTCTGAAATGCATCGTTTGAGCGACCGTCTTCGCGGACAAGTCCGCTCCCACTGGAGAGGGAGAAACGATCACTCGACTATCGTGCGACGCTCCGCGTCGCATGCCGTTCTGGACGCTCTGCGTCCGATCCTCAACCGACGTTGCGCGTCAAGAGTTCGGTAAACGCCTTGGCCATCGGTGACTGTTCGTCCTTGCGTTGCACCAGCCACACCGCGCTGGTCGCGCCGGGGTCGAGGACATTGCGGTAGACCACGCTGTCGATGCGCATTCTTCGGTAGGATGCAGGCAGCACGGTCACGCCCAATCCGGCCGCGACCAGGCCGATGATGGTCATGACTTCCCCCGCTTCCTGAGTAATCAACGGGCTGAAACCGGCGGCACGTGCCAGGCTCAGGACCTGCGCGTAAATACCGCTGCCATAGGTGCGCGGAAAGAACACGAACGGCTCGGCGGCCAGCGCCGCCATGTAGATGCCGTCCTCAGTGCTGGCCGCCAGCGGATGGTCAGCGCGCATGATTGCTACCAGTGGCTCGTTCAGCAGTTCGAACACCACCAGTGAATCGGGCAATGCCAGCGGGCGCATGATGCCGACCTGTATGCTCCTGTCTTCAAGCCCGGCGGCCACTTCCTGGCTGGTGATTTCGGTCAGGGTCAGGTGCACGTCTGGGTAGGCCTGACGAAACGCGAAGATCGCCTGCGGGATGCTCGACGTAAACGGCGCCGACGACGTAAAGCCGATTTTCAGCTCACCGATTTCGCCCAGTTGCGCACGCCGTGCGACATCCGTGGCTTTGTCGACTTGCGCCAGCACCAACCGCGCCTCATCCAGAAACAACCGCCCGGACTCACTCAATTCGACACGCCGGTTGGTGCGCTCGAACAGTCGAGTACCCAGCTCCTGCTCCAGCGCCTGAATCTGCTGGCTGAGTGGCGGTTGAGAAATGCCCAGCGCCAGCGCCGCACGGCCGAAGTGCAGCTCTTCGGCAACCGCGATGAAGTAACGCAGATGGCGCAATTCCATGCAGCCTCCATTAAGTCGTTTTACCTATCAAACAGGTCGAACAATATATTGGATGGAATGATTAGCGAGCTATATGATTTTTTCACTGCTTGCCCCATCGTGCCCGAGGTCTCCCTTGAATCCTGCCGTCGCCCCGCCCGTCACTGACCTGAACGCGTCCACCGAACCGTCTGGCGACCGCTATATCGAAAAAAACACGCCGCTGTTCAAACGCACCGCACTGGCATTATTCGCGGGCGGGTTCTCGACCTTCACCCTGCTGTATTGCGTTCAGCCGATGATGCCGACGCTGTCCAGCGAGTTTTCTCTCTCTGCGGCTCAGAGCAGCCTGATCCTGTCGGTCGCCACGGCCATGCTCGCCATCGGCCTGCTGATCACCGGCCCTATATCCGACCGGCTCGGGCGCAAGTCGGTGATGGTCATGGCGCTGTTCTGCGCGTCGCTGTTCACCATCGCCAGCGCATTGATGCCCAGCTGGGAAGGCGTGCTCATCACCCGGGCACTGGTCGGTCTTTCACTGAGCGGACTGGCAGCGGTGGCGATGACTTACCTGAGCGAAGAAATACACCCCGCACACCTCGGTCTGGCGATGGGGTTGTATATCGATGGCAGTGCGGTCGGCGGCATGAGCGGCCGACTGATCGTCGGGGTGTTGATTGATTATGTCAGTTGGCACGCGGCGATGCTGGTGGTCGGCGGGCTGGCGCTGATCGCTGCCGTGGTGTTCTGGAAAATCCTCCCGGAATCGCGCAACTTCCGCGCCCGCTCGCTGCACCCGCGCAGCTTGTTGAACGGCTTTGTCGTGCAGTTTCGAGATGCCGGGTTGCCGCTGCTGTTCCTGGTCGGGTTTCTGCTGATGGGCGCGTTCGTCACCCTGTTCAACTACATTGCCTACCGCCTGCTGAGCGAACCCTACAACCTCAGCCAGGCGGTGGTCGGTGTGTTTTCGGTGGTGTACCTGTCGGGTATCTACAGTTCAGCGAAAATCGGCTCGCTGGCCGACCGTCTGGGTCGCCGCAAGGTGCTATGGTCAGTGATCGTCATGATGCTGGCGGGGCTGACCCTGACGCTGTTCACTCCGCTGCCGCTGGTAATCATCGGTGTGCTGATCTTCACCTTCGGCTTCTTCGGCGCACATTCGGTAGCCAGCAGTTGGGTAGGCCGCCGGGCCACCACCGCCAGAGGCCAGGCCGCGTCGCTGTACCTGTTCTGCTATTACGCAGGCTCCAGCGTAGCCGGCACCGGCGGCGGAGTGTTCTGGCATTACGCCGGCTGGAACGGCATCGGGCTGTTTGTCGGTGTGTTGCTATTGATGGCACTGGGTGTGGCATTGAGATTGGCGAGGTTGCAGCCGCTGGGGGCGAGGGTCTAGTCATCTTTCAGGCACTGGCGCAGGCTCTTTCACCAACGGTGCTCATGCCGCTTTTTAATTCCTGGGTGGGGATATCGTATCTTTCCAGCCAGGAACCAACCGCGAATTTTCCACAATAACTCGACAGCGCTTACCCGTTGCATTGCGGCAATTGCTGAGTGCTTTTTGCCGGGCTGTCTTGATTGAGCGCGCACCGTAATACCAGAAGATCCCATCTGCCTCTGCGGACTTTGCCATGGCTTTCTCGGTAACCCTCAGAAGATACGCCTCCGCTTCTGTACGGTCTGCCGGGGTCAGTTTTGAAAGCAGCGGCATTAACCCGTCATCGTCCATGGCAGGCAGACGGTGGGCTTTTAAAAAGTCCTCGATATGGGGCTTTATAAACTTGCTGGCCTCGTCTTTGAACAGCGTATGCCCGTTGTTACCAAACGGTGGAAGTGCAACGTATTCAGCGTCACCACCCTGCGAGCGATAGCCATCGACCATTCGCGCGACCAGATCGGGGCCAAAATAGGGATCGTTTTCGGCATACAGCCAGAGCGTTGGCGTTGGGTTATGGCTGCCGAAACGGGTGAAGTTTCTGACAAGGTCCGTTTTATACAACGAGCAATTGGCGTCAGGAGAACCCACTGTGGAGTAGTGATAAACGCCGCCGGAGATATTGATCACGGCTGTCAACGGATGTTCCGATTGAGCAGCCAGGTCCAGCATGGAAGCGCCGCCTATCGAAATCCCTACACCCAGAGCTACGGATGGATCGACATCCGGGCGCTTGCGAAGAGTGGCCAATGCGGCGCCCAGCTCTTTTCCATGCGTATCGAGAAATCGGGCCACGTCGGGATTGGTGCAGTTTCCGGCTTCATCGATGAAGCGTCCGGTCGAGCGGCCATAGCCGGGCCATACAACTGATACAGCGAGCCAGCCCCGATGCGCAAAATCGTGCGCGATGTGGGCAAGCCAGTCGGCATGTGCATCCGATTCGTGGGGCGCGGCAGCGCCGTTCACGATCAGTGCAATGGGGAACTTCCCGGCGCGCAAAGGGCGGACAATCAGTGCTTCGATTTTCTCGTGGCGGGCGCCGACTTGAATCGGCAGAAGGAGTTGCTCTTCACGCACTGCCGAGTCTGCACAAGACTGGCTTGCATACACTGTCAAAGCAATTACAAAGGCTATCAGATGTCGCATCGATTGCATGATGGAAAACCCGCCTGCGTGCTCATGAGGTCTCGCCAAGCTAAACCAGATCGTCGCCTGCGGCTCGTGAAACTCTCGAACATTGGTTCTTCGAAACGCTTCGTCAAGCCGGTCGCCTAACGCCTGCCCGTTATCTCTGATGCCAAGACGGCTCAGGCGGAACACTTGCCTGAGCGAACCAGAAAAAGAAACTTATTTTCATATATTTGTTTATATCCAGTTTTCGTGTAATTTATTTTCATCACGAAAACAGAGATAAAAATAATGAATACCTGTGATCGCCTTGGACCCTTGCTGCACCCTTTTCTAGCGTCATCCCTGCCGAGTACTCACGGGTCGCCTTCAGGTTGACGGCCTCAGCCGTTGCCGTTGCGCCCTCGCCTGTCCCTTTGCAAGGAATCGCCGCTATGTCGCCGTCACCCGGTATGTCGCTGTTGGTCTACGCCGCTGTCGCCATCATTGCCTTGATCGTGCTGATCGCACGCTATCGTCTCAATCCGTTTATTGTCATTACGCTGGTTTCGGTCGGTCTGGCGCTGGTTGCCGGGATGCCGGCCAGTGGTGTGGTCGCCTCTTATGAAGCGGGGGTCGGCAAAACGCTGGGGCACATTGCGCTCGTCGTAGCGCTGGGCACCATGCTCGGCAAGATGATGGCCGAGTCCGGCGGTGCCGAGCAGGTGGCGCGTACGTTGATTGATCGCTTCGGTGAGCGTAACGCGCACTGGGCCATGGTCTGCATTGCGTTCCTGGTCGGCTTGCCGCTGTTTTTCGAAGTGGGCTTCGTGCTGCTGGTGCCGATTGCCTTTACCGTGGCGCGCCGTGTCGGGGTGTCAATTCTGATGGTCGGCCTGCCGATGGTCGCCGGCCTGTCGGTCGTGCACGCGCTGGTGCCGCCGCACCCGGCGGCGATGCTGGCCGTGCAGGCGTATCAGGCGTCGGTCGGGCAAACCCTGTTCTACGCCATTCTGATCGGCATCCCCACGGCCATCATCGCTGGCCCTGTGTATGCAAAATTCATCGTGCCGCGCATCCATTTGCCCGCCGATAACCCGATGGCGAAGCAGTTTCTCGACCGCGAACCCCGCGCAAAGCTGCCCAGCTTCGGCCTGACCATGGCGACCATTCTGCTGCCGGTAGTGCTGATGTTGTTGGGCGGCTGGGCCAACCTGATCAGCACGCCGGGCAGTGCGTTCAATGGCTTTCTGCTGTTCATCGGTAACTCGGTGATCGCTCTGCTGCTGGCCACGCTGCTGAGTTTCTGGACGCTGGGCATCGCTCAGGGTTTCAATCGCGACTCGATTCTGAAATTCACCAATGAATGCCTGGCGCCTACCGCCAGCATCACCTTGCTGGTCGGTGCCGGTGGCGGCTTGAACCGCATTCTGATCGACAGCGGCGTGACCAACCAGATTGTCGGTCTGGCGCAGGACTTTCACTTGTCGCCTTTGTTGATGGGCTGGTTGTTCGCGGCATTGATGCGCGTGGCAACAGGCTCGGCGACGGTGGCGATGACCACTGCGTCGGGGATCGTGGCACCGGTGGCGCTAGGCCTGGGTTATCCGCACCCCGAGTTGCTGGTGCTGGCGACGGGCGCAGGTTCGGTGATCTTTTCCCACGTCAACGACGGCGGTTTCTGGCTTATCAAGGAATACTTCAACATGACTGTGGCACAAACATTCAAGACCTGGACGGTACTGGAGACACTGATTTCGGTCGTCGCCTTTGCTTTGACGCTGGGCCTGGCGCAGGTGCTTTAAGTGGACATTCTGTACCAGATACGGGCCCGTCAGGACTCACTCAGCGCGGGCGAAGGCCGGATCGCCAAACTGTTGCTCAGCGATATTGCCTTTGCCGCGAGTGCCAGCCTGGACGAGCTGGCCAACCGCGCCGAGGTCAGCAGTGCCACGCTGTCGCGCTTCGCCCGCAGCATCGGTTGCCGTGACCTGCGCGACTTGCGGCTGCAACTGGCCCAGGCCAGCGCGGTGGGCAGTCGCTTTCTCAACCCGGAACAGGCTCCGGAGCAATCGGCTTTCTTCACCCGGATTGTCGGCGACATCGAAGCCACGCTGCGCCAGCACCTGGCAGGGTTCGATGCATCACGTTTTGCGGCGGCCGTGGCCTGTGTCGCCGATGCACGCATGATTCATAGGTTTGGCATGGGCGGTTGCTCCAGCCTGTGCAGCGAGGAACTGCAAACCCGCCTGGTGCGCCTCGGCTACCCGGTCGCCGCCTGCCGCGACCCGGTGATGATGCGCATGATTGCCGCCACACTCGACCCAAAACACAGCCTGATCGTCTGCTCACTCAGCGGGCGCACGCCAGAACTGCTCGACGCAGTAACCCTGGCGCGCAGCTACGGCGCTCGCGTGCTGGCCATCACCTTGCCTGACTCACCGCTGGCGCAACTGGCCGAGGTGGTGCTGCCGCTGCAAATTGCTGAAACCAATTTCATCTATAAACCCACGGCGGCGCGCTACGGCATGCTGCTCACCATTGATGTGCTGGCCACTGAACTGGCGTTGCTCAGCCCTGAAGACAATCAGGAGCGGCTGCGCCGGATCAAGCTTGCGCTGGATGAATACCGCGGCGGCGAAGACGGCCTGCCGCTGGGAGACTGAACCATGCTTTATGACCTGATCATTCGCGACGCGCTGGTCATCGATGGCAGCAATAGGCCCGGCGTGCGCACTGATGTGGCAATCAGTGACGGACGTATTCAGCGCATCGGCAGCCTGATCGAGACCCGTGCGCGAGAAGAGATCAACGCAGCGGGGCGCGTGCTGGCTCCTGGCTTTATCGACGTGCACACCCACGACGACACGGTGGTCATTCGCAAACCCGAGATGCTGCCCAAGATCAGCCAGGGCGTAACGACGGTGATCGTCGGCAACTGCGGGATCAGCGCATCACCGGTCTCGCTGCGCGGCAATCCGCCCGACCCGATGAATCTGCTCGGCGATGCGGCGGCGTTCGTCTATCCGCGCTTCGCCGACTATCGCGCCGCCGTGGCCAACGCCCAGCCCGCCGTGAACGTTGCCGCCCTGATTGGGCATACGGCGTTGCGCAGCAATCACATGGATGACTTGCTGCGTAGCGCCAGCCCGGCAGAAATCGCCGCGATGCGCGAACAGTTGCGCGACAGCCTGGAAGCCGGGGCGCTGGGTTTGTCGACCGGCCTGGCCTACGCCTCGGCCTTCTCGGCCGCCACCGGCGAAGTCAAACAACTGGCTGAAGAGCTGACGGCGTTCGGAGCGGTCTACACCACCCATTTGCGCAGCGAATTCGAACCGGTGC
Source organism: Pseudomonas cannabina (assembly GCF_900100365.1). Lineage (NCBI taxonomy): Bacteria > Pseudomonadati > Pseudomonadota > Gammaproteobacteria > Pseudomonadales > Pseudomonadaceae > Pseudomonas > Pseudomonas cannabina. The sequence continues at coordinate 4,057,114 of NZ_FNKU01000001.1, forward strand.
TAGAGGCGATGGCGGAGGCATTCGATATCGGCCGCCATGCGCGCTCGCCGGTGGTCATTTCCCACCTGAAATGCGCGGGCGCAGGTAACTGGGGCCGCAGTCCGCAGCTGCTGGCAGCGCTGGAGAAAGCTGCGCAAGACCATCCGGTCGGCTGCGATTGCTACCCTTATGCGGCCAGCTCTTCGACGCTGGACCTCAAACAGGTCACTGACGCTTTCCGCATCACCATCACTTGGTCAACGCCGCACCCGGATCAGGGTGGCCGGGACCTGAAGGACATTGCTGCCGACTGGGGGCTGTCATTGCAGGACGCCGCCCGCACGTTGCAGCCCGCAGGCGCGGTGTATTACGGCATGGATGAGGGTGACGTCGAACGCATCATGGCGCACCCGCTGTCGATGATCGGCTCCGATGGCCTTCCCGAAGACCCGTTTCCCCATCCGCGCTTGTGGGGCGCCTTCCCCCGGGTGCTCGGCCATTTCAGCCGTGACAAAGGGCTGTTTGCGCTGCACACAGCCGTGCACAAAATGACCGGGCTCTCGGCAGCACGCTTTGGCCTGCACGAGCGCGGCCTGATTCGCGAAGGTTATTGGGCGGATCTGGTGTTGTTCAACCCGCACACCGTGCGCGACGTGGCGGATTTCAAAGACCCCCAACGGGCAGCAGAAGGCATTGACGGCGTGTGGGTCAACGGACAGTTGAGCTATGCCGATGGCAAACTTCAGGGCCAGCGTCAAGGCAGATTCCTGCCTCGTAGCGGGTCATTGGTGGGGGGCTTTGCGGAGGCACATTTACCAGAGGTAGGGAAACAGGAACTCGATTGAGTGCCGGGAGAGATTCAGCGATACCGGCTTGCGACCGTCCAGCGTGATCAGGCCTTCTTTGGCCATCTGGCTCAGCAGACTGCGCGTGGTGCGCTCGCCGACGCCCAGGCGCGCCTGGAGATCGGCGCGCTGCTGGTCGCCCTGATAGAGCAATGTCTTGTAAACATCTCGGGCCTCGATCCGAAGCTCAGGCAGAGTCTCGCCTTTGCTGTCCGAAAGCGCACGACGACTGCGCATCTCGAAATACACGTCGATCCGCTCGCTGAGCCTTTCCGGCTCGAGCTGCGCGCTGAAGTATTGCACCTGATCCAGAGCAGTCTCCGCGAAGAAACGGGTCCAGCGCAACAGGCCGCTATCCGAGAGCTCGCCACGGCCGTCCAGTTCGCCTTTGCGGGGATGGTCGGCGGCGCCAAGCATCTCGTAGTACGTGCCAACGTTGCGAGCAAATCCACGACTCATGAACCACAAGCCATACCCACCAAAGCCGGCAGCCTTGAGATACTGGTCCGTGAACAGTCGGCCGGTACGGCCGTTACCGTCCATGAACGGATGAATCCACATCAGCCGATGGTGCGAGGCCGCAGCAGCAAAAAAACGTGAGAGGCCGTGAATCCAGTCCAAGCGGTACATGCGCGCAAAGTCGTTCAGGTACGTCTGCATCTGCTCGACGGCTGGCGGGATGTGCTGACCGATGCGAACGCCCAAGTGCCGGAGTTCGCCGGGCACCATGCGCACAATATCGCCTTTCTCGTTCAACTGAATATCCAGCATCTCCTCCGGCGCGCCACTATAGAACTCGCGGTGCAGACGTGAGATAGCGCTTTTCGTGCACACGTCGACCGGGTTGATCGGGTCGTCGCTGAGCCGGCGCTGGGCTTCAATAAGGCGCTTCACCTCCTGCAGGTCCTTGGTGCTCCGGACCTCCTGAACACCGGCCTCGGCACGCAGAATGTCGGCCGGAATCGTGGAATTGCCCTCGATCTTGTTGCTGTAGTAAGAGTTCACCACCCGCAGCAGATTCATCATCGGCAAGCGCAGCGGGCCGGGGATCTTCGCGTGGAGGGCCGCGTCTAGCCGCATGATCTGGACGACCTGATCCTGTAACTCATCGGGAGCTTTATCTTGGGGGATATACGGCGTGAATGCCATTTGCCGATTTTCTACCGTGCTTCAAGCCTTTATTTAAAGGACCCAGGTGACTTTAAACCGGTTATTTTTGCCGGTTCGTTTGCCGACAATCTATCATTCTTTATATAAACGGGCACTGTCGCCGGATTACTAGCTGTCAGACGTCAGGATCGTCAAGAGGAATAGCCTTTCCTATTCCCCTCGACCGGTTCAACTCTCAAAAACCGATACGACCAGCCCGGCGATTACTGATGATACTGCGCCGACAACTCATGCACCGCTTCAATGAAGGCACCGGCATTGGCCGGGTCGACTTCAGGGGTGATGCCGTGGCCAAGGTTGAAGACGTGGCCGGTGCCGCTGCCGTAGCTGGCGAGGATGCGCGCGACTTCCTTGCGGATGGCTTCCGGACGGGCGTAGAGCACGGTCGGGTCCATGTTGCCTTGCAGCGACACTTTGCTGCCCACGCGCTGACGTGCTTCGCCGATGTCGCAGGTCCAGTCAAGGCCGAGGGTATCGGCACCGATGTCGGCGATGCTTTCCAGCCACAGGCCGCCGCCTTTGGTGAAGACGATGACCGGCACCTTGCGCCCGTCATGTTCGCGAATCAGGCCGTTGACGATCTTGCGCATGTACGCCAGCGAAAACTCCTGATACGCCGCCGAAGACAGGCTGCCGCCCCAGCTGTCGAAGATCTGCACCGCCTGGGCACCGGCAAGAATCTGGCCGTTAAGATACGAGGTCACCGACTGCGCCAGCTTGTCCAGCAACAGGTGCATGGCTTGTGGGTTGTCATAAAGCATGGCCTTGGATTTGCGGAAGTCCTTGGAGGAACCGCCTTCGACCATGTAGGTCGCCAGGGTCCATGGGCTGCCGGCAAAGCCGATCAGCGGCACACGGCCGTTGAGTTCGCGGCGGATGGTGCTGACTGCGTCCATCACGTAACCCAGGTCTTTCTGCGCATCTGGGATCGGCAGGGCTTCGATGTCAGCCAGCGAACTGACGGTTTTCTTGAAGCGCGGGCCTTCGCCGGTTTCGAAATACAGGCCCAGGCCCATCGCGTCGGGAATGGTCAGGATGTCGGAAAACAGGATCGCCGCATCCAGCGGATAGCGATCCAGCGGCTGCAACGTGACTTCACAGGCGAACTGCGGGTTCTTGCACAGGCTCATGAAATCCCCGGCACTGGCGCGGCTGGCGCGGTATTCCGGCAGGTAACGGCCTGCCTGACGCATCATCCATACCGGTGTGACGTCTACGGGTTGCTTGAGCAAAGCGCGAAGGAAACGGTCGTTCTTCAGGGCAGTCATGTCGGCATCCGCAATAAAAGTGCCGGCATTTTCTCAGAGCGCGACGCAAAAGGCACGGCGAGAGCCGTGCCTTTTGTCTATCGGGGCGATTTGTTATACAAAACGTTGCGCCTTCGGAACCGAATGACGTCTATTTCAAGTCCTTATGATTCAAGATGCTCCAAGGCTTAAGCAAGCCCTTCCCCTGTTGGAGTACCAGACGCCAGTCCCCTCTCCCGGTACTTTTACCAACGGTAGTAAGATCCAGGGTAAACATCTGTACGTCCTTGGGTATATTGAATTTTCCATTGTGTTTCCACGCATGCAGGCTACCAGCGCCATCTTCGACGTACTTGGCAACTGCACGATTGACTGCGCTTTCAAGGCCGCCTTCGATATCGACCTGTATTTTACCCTGCGCCTTTGTAAACCTGCTGCTGGTGAAAAACGCATCCATGAATATCTTGTACCCGGACGGGTGAGCTCTATTGACCTGAGCCTCCTCGCGTGGGAGTTTCGGCACCGTATGTTTGCCGCCACCACGCAAACCGACCGGGGCAAGCACCCAGATGCCTTGACCGTCAAGCTGGATCGGTAGTTGGTAATAGGCGTCGGGGCGCCGTGAATCAATCACTCGCCATGCCGCGCAATCAACGTCGTATCTGACGGCATAGGCTTTTTCCTGTTGCACGGCGTAAAAGCGGCTCGGCACACCCTCTTGAGCTCTCTCATGGATGCCCCGATAAATACCGTCGTCGCGCAACTTCAACCCGCCGGGCGTTTTTGATACGGCTGTTTTCGGATTGAGAACAGAGCGACCAACCGCCGCCGGAGAATACGGTTTAACCCTCCGCCCTTTTGGAAGCGTCAGCCCATCGGCCAACAACAGCGCCGCCTGCACGAAATACAACGGAGCCGTGCCTTGTTCGCTGGCAGCCTTGGCGACGCCCTGCCAGATGGCGTAAAAACTGCGAATGGCAGCGATAGGCAGTTGCACCTTGAAAGGCGTGAACGTGAGGACTATTTCGCCAACAGTCTGGACGATCTCCCAAGCACTTTGCCAGTTAGTTTCCCAATTGCTGTTGGTCTGCTCATCGACAGCCGATATCACGCGTTCGACTTCAGCGTCATACACCGCTTCAAGAAAGCTTTCACTGTGGGGCAGCAATTCCATGGACAGCTCATCCCGGCCAGCGGTCAATGCCCGCCTTACATCAGCCTGGTCAGGGAGCGCTGCCCTGCTCACCAGATAGTCCAGCAATGCAGGTTCAAGCAGCAGTTGCTGAACCTCTTTCGAGCTGCTCATTTCCCGAAAACATTTACCGTCAGGCGGCTGCGGAGTAAAAATCACCAACGAGCCGACGCTGGAGCGATCCTCGACGCCCATCGTCAGTACGCCGCTCAACGGCACACCGTTAATGGACAATTGGCTGGCCTGAATGCGATGCCCCTCAACGGTTGCACGGTCATCACCGTCAACCGGATGGTCCAGAACGGCCGTTAACCACTTGTGGCCTCTGTTCGCCAGATCGGGAGGCAGGCTGCCATCGCCCATAAAGTCGCCTGCCATTTTCGCCTCGATCCCGTCCAGGCGCATCTGGGCCTGCATCACGCGCGCGTAGCGCTCGCGGTGCCATCTTCCAGTAGGCGAGGTCGACAATACCGTTCTGAGGAACCGAGGATAATCCTCACCAATGTTCAGATCACGGATCAGCCCGAACAGATAACCGGCCTTGAGAAAGCCAATCAATTGCCCCTGGCTGTCGAACGCGCGACTGGTCATCAGAAAGTTGAGATCGGTAACAGAGATATTTTCCAGGGACAGCTCAGTGAGGCTACGTTGCTGTGTGTCGTAATGCGCTTCTGTCTCCGAAGGGCCTGCAAACTCATAATCCAGATCCAGGATGAAGCCCGGATCGATTTCAATGCTCACTGTATGGACGCTGACCTCGTCAGGATTCACCTCTACACCATGATCCAGCAGGATTCGCTCGCGCAGTTTCTCGCGAGCATAGTTGCGAAGCTGATCAGGCTCTCCGTACGCGGAAGGTTCAAGCAGGTCAGGAGCCTGTGCTTCGAGTAACGTCTGGCTGTAGCCCTGTACGGCGATCTTCCACGCATACTTGTCGTCATCGGGCGCGTCAGAAAACCACTCGGGCAAGAATTCGCTTTCAATCTCTGTCGGCTTTTCGGGATCGAACCAGCCTTTGTTCTCGTCGATCGCGCGCTGGGTCAAAGCCTTGCGAAACCCCGCTATATCCTGCTCGAACTGCATACCCAGCAGCAAACGGTCCTCAGCCTTCAATTGCGAACTGATTGCCAGATAAAAACTGTCGGTGCCGTCTTTGAACGCAGTGATTTCACCATTGCGTGAATCCTGAGCACTGTAATTACCGAAACCATCGTGCAACAGCACGATACGGGTTTCGTCAGGCCCCGTGGGCTCGTGCTTGCTCATGCCGGGGTCAACGATCACCAGATTCAGCCCTGACGCAGCCAGTAGCGCCCGAGCGCCAGTGCGAGCCAGTTCATCGGTGTGCTGATTGAAAATCCGGGTGCGCGACAGGCCATCAATCGCCGTACTGCGCGCCCATTCATCCAGCGAAATCTCCATCGCTTCGACGAAATCATCCGGCAGAACATCATTTTTCAAAAAGTCGATTTGCTGTTCTTCGGTCAGTGGCATCCGCTCCAGCAGTTCTTCGAGACGGCTGATCGGGACCTGCGGATTCAAGGCGCCCAACCAGCCCAGAACCGGCGAGATTTCCATTTCGCCGCGATCCCAAAACGGCAGAAAAGGGTTGGGCAAAGGAACGTTCAGCGTACTTTTGGAAGACCCCTCATCTGTCAGCAACGCAGCAAACAGAAGCGGACGCTGTTCCCTCGCCAATCCTGCTATCTGTTCGCGCAGGGTGACGATCCGGCCAGCAATACTGTTGCTGCCCGGAAAGTTTCCGTCCATGCCGAGCGTAGAGCTGACAGGCAATTGGCTGAAGACAAGACTTAACAGGGGCTCGTCATCGGAGATGGAAGCACCGTCGGGTGCGACATAAGCATCGTCGCCGCTGTGCATCAGCACAACGGTGTTTTCGACAACGCTTTCGTCGTAGCCTTTCAGGTACAACGCAAGGTCTTCACCGTTTTCGTTTTGAACGCTGATCATCAATTCAGCAGGCCATTGCGGCAGCTGAACCAGCAAGGCGAACAATGCATTGTCGCCATCATCAGGGAAGTAATTCTTTTCCATGAAATGCTCGACAAACTGATCGATGATTCGATCCGCCCGTTCACGTGCCCGGTGCTCACGCACCGCAACCGTGCTGGGGCTGAAGCGGTCAGGCCCGAGCGTTTTCTGTTCATTGCTACGGGCAAGCTTGCCCATGGGTGCTGCTTTCAACATGGCTATTTCCTTATAGCGACATGGAGGGCGGGAGCGTCGATCCAGCGATCGATCTCCCGATGAACGTGCAAGAGCGTAACGATTTTCGAGAGCGCGAAAAGCAAGCGCACCTTCCGCGGGACTGAGGCCACCGAAGGCTTCTCGTATCAATCTTCCTGAGGCACAGTCGTGCTGATCGAGGTTGAGGGCGCAGCCAAAAGAACCTGTTCAAGTGCGTAGGCATAGCTCAGCAATTTAGCTTCCTCCCAGGCAGTGGAAAGAAAGTACAGTCCTTTTGGCAGACCTTCATCATTGAGTCCGACAGGCAGGTTTATTCCCGGATAACCCGCAATAGCGCCAACTGCTCCGAAAGCGCTCTCCGACCAGTCGATGAGCGCGTCAAGCGAGTGTCGTTGCAAGAGCCCGTCTATCAACTGCTGATGGGAACGGCGCAAATCGGTCGCATCATAAAAATAGATCGCCTGATCTACGACCGTGCCCGAAGCCGCAATCAACGCGTCCTGACTGTAACCTTCCGGCCCAGGAGACGCGACATTGAAGGCAATGATGTCATCAAGCGTGCGAACCTCAAGCCCGGGACGGGTTTTCAAGTACGCTTCAAGCTCACGCTTGAAGTCATTCATGAGCATTTCAGGCTCCGCCATGCTGGAAACAAGCGGAACATCGACCGGAACCAATATCGCCCCGGCCGACCTCAGATTACGCTTTATCTTTTGGAATGCGGGATCGTCGTCCATGAATCGACCGTCAGGCAGTTTGCTCGGATAACCCAGACGCTTGCCTCTCAATGCGTCCGCTCTGAGGTACTCAACGTAGCTAACGGTGTTGCCGGGGACTTGGTAGGTGGCCTTGTCGAACGGGTCAGTGCCGCTCATCGCCGTCAGCATGATGGCAGCATCAGTGACCGTTCGCGCCATTGGACCGGGGGTGTCCTGGCGACTGGAGATCGGAATCATGCCAGAGCGGCTAAGCAGACCCAGCGTGGGCCTCACTCCCACGACGCCACTCGTGGCGGCAGACTGAATGATCGAACCATTGGTTTCAGTACCCACCGCCAAGGGCGAAAAGCCGGCTGCAACACCTACCGCCGGACCCGAGCTGGAGCCAAGCGGACTGGCAGCCAGGTCATATGGATGACGCGTTTGCCCGCCTCGGCCGCTCCAACCGTTCGGGACGTCACTTCCACGGAAATTAGACCATTCGCTGAGGTTGGCCTTGCCGATAATGATCGCGCCGGCGTCGCGTAGCCGCTGCACCACAAAAGCGTCGTACTGCGCAGGCGCTCCAGCCATGGCGAGTGCGCCTGCAGTCGTCTGCATTTTGTCTGCCGTATCGATATTGTCTTTCACCAGTACAGGAATGCCGTGCAGCGCCCCTCGTTGCTTGCCGCTGGCGCGCTCCCTGTCGAGCAGAGTGGCTATCCGCCGAGCCTCGGGGTTGATTTCGATGACAGCGTTGAGCGCCGGGCCATTGTTGTTCAGCGCTTCGATACGCTGGAGCAGATCGTGGACCAGCTCGGCGGAAGTCAGGCTACCTTCGCTCAAGCGTTTCTGAAGCTCCACACTGGTTTCGAAATGGGATGCCTTTGTTTCGATGATCGATCCGAAAACGGGCCCATCGAATTGCGTATTTGCCTGATCGCCAGCACATGCAAATGCGAAAGGCGCAATAGAAAGCGCGCAAAACAGGCCAAACTTGGTTTTCATGACGTCCTTCCCTGGTTGATAAAACGCTCCTCGTGAGCGAGTTCGCCAAGTCTAGGAAGGGAGTAGCACCGGGGATGTCAGCCAAACAGGCAGATTGCAGGTGAAGGGTAGACGCTTGTTGTAGGAGTGCGCCTCAGCAAAGGCGCACTCCCAAGACTTAGACGCCGAGGTAATCCATGATCCCTTCAGCCGCATTGCGGCCTTCGAAGATCGCAGTCACCACCAGGTCGGAGCCGCGAACCATGTCGCCACCGGCAAAGATTTTCGGGTTGCTGGTCTGGTGCTTGTACTGCGCTTGTTCCGGGGCGACGACGCGGCCCTGACTATCGGTGTTAATCGTGAACTGCTCGAACCACGGCGCAGGGCTTGGACGGAAGCCGAAGGCGATGACCACGGCGTCTGCCGGAATGATCTCTTCAGAACCGGGAATCGGCTCGGGGCTGCGACGGCCACGAGCGTCGGGCTCACCAAGACGGGTCTCGACCACCTTCACGCCTTCGACCTTGCCTTCGCCGACAATGGCGATGGGTTGGCGGTTGTAGAGGAAACGCACGCCCTCTTCCTTGGCGTTCTTCACTTCCTTGCGCGAACCCGGCATGTTTTCCTCGTCGCGACGATAAGCGCAAGTCACTGACTTGGCGCCCTGCCGGATCGAAGTACGGTTGCAGTCCATCGCCGTGTCGCCGCCACCCAGCACGACCACGCGTTTACCTTTCATGTCGACAAAGTCTTCCGGCGCCTTTTCAAAGCCCAGATTGCGGTTGACGTTGGCGATCAGGAAATCCAGCGCATCGTGCACGCCCGGCAGGTCTTCACCGGCAAAGCCACCTTTCATGTAGGTGTAGGTGCCCATGCCCATGAACACCGCATCGTACTCTTCGAGCAGTTGATCGATGGTGATGTCCTTGCCAATTTCGGTGTTGAGCCGGAACTCGATGCCCATGCCGGTGAACACTTCGCGACGATGGCTGAGCACGGATTTTTCCAGCTTGAACTCGGGGATGCCGAAGGTCAGCAGACCGCCGATTTCCGGGTTCTTGTCGAACACCACCGGTGTTACGCCGCCACGCACCAGCACGTCGGCACAACCCAGGCCCGCAGGGCCTGCGCCAATGATCGCGACGCGCTTGCCGGTCGGCACGACTCTGGACATGTCCGGACGCCAGCCCATGGCGAACGCGGTGTCGGTGATGTACTTCTCGACCGAACCGATGGTCACCGCACCGAAACCGTCGTTCAGCGTGCAGGCACCTTCACACAGGCGATCCTGCGGGCACACGCGGCCGCAGACTTCCGGCAGGGTATTGGTCTGATGAGACAATTCCGCAGCCGCCAGAATATTGCCCTCGGCGACCAGCTTGAGCCAGTTGGGAATGAAGTTGTGCACCGGGCACTTCCACTCGCAATACGGGTTGCCGCACCCCAGGCAGCGGTGCGCCTGATCGGCGGACTGCTGGGGTTTGAAGGGTTCGTAGATTTCCACGAACTCTTTCTTGCGTTGACGCAGCAGTTTCTTCTTCGGGTCTTTACGTCCGACGTCGATGAACTGGAAGTCGTTACTGAGACGTTCAGCCATTCTCTGGAGCCTCTTTGCGGCAGCTCCAAGCTACAAGCTTGAAGCTGCAAAAAATCATGATCGCAGGCCATTCGCGCACTGCCGTTAACTCGCGGCTTGAAGCTAACCGCTAGCAGCTGCTGTTATTGCGGATTCGCCCGGGTGCTGGAGAGCAGCGATTTCAGGTTGGCCGCCTTGGGCTTGACCAGCCAGAAACGACGCAGGTAATCGTCCAGGTTTTCCGCCAGGTTACGGCCCCATTCACTGTCGGTTTCCGCCACGTACTCGTTCAGAACGCTCTGCAGGTGAGTGCGGTAGGCCTCCATCGACTCGCCGCTGATGCGCTGGATCTCGACCAGTTCATGGTTGACCAGGTCAACGAAGGTGTTGTCCTGATCGAGCACGTACGCGAAGCCACCGGTCATCCCGGAACCGAAGTTGTAACCGGTTTTACCGAGCACGCAGACGAAACCGCCGGTCATGTACTCACAGCAGTGGTCGCCGGTGCCTTCCACAACCGTGTGAGCACCCGAGTTACGCACCGCAAAACGCTCGCCTGCGGTACCCGCCGCGAACAGCTTGCCGCCGGTCGCACCGTACAGACAGGTGTTACCAATAATCGCGCTCTCGTTGGTCTTGAACGGGCTGCCCTTGGGCGGCACGATCACCAGCTTGCCTGCGGTCATGCCTTTACCAACGTAGTCGTTGGCATCGCCTTCCAGGTACATGTTCAAACCACCGGCGTTCCAAACCCCGAAGCTCTGCCCGGCAGTGCCTTTGAAGCGGAAGGTGATCGGCGCCTTGTTCATGCCCTGATTGCCGTGCAGTTTGGCAATTTCGCCGGAAATCCGTGCGCCTATGGAACGGTCGCAGTTGCAGATGTCCAGTTCGTACTCGCCGCCGCTGAGGGCTTCGATGGCGGGCTTGGCCAGCTCGACCATTTTCTCGGCCAGCAAACCCTTGTCGAATGGCGGGTTGCGATCTACCCGACTGAACTGAGGTTTGTCCGCCGGAATGTGATCGCTGCCCAGCAACGGCGTCAGGTCCAGATGCCGTTGCTTTTCGGTTTCGCCCGGCAGGATGTCCAGCAGGTCGGTACGGCCGATCAGTTCTTCCAGCGAGCGAACACCCAGCCTGGCCAGCCACTCACGGGTTTCTTCAGCCACGTAGGTGAAGAAGTTGATCACCATGTCGACGGTGCCGATGTAGTGGTCCTTGCGCAGCTTTTCATTCTGTGTAGCCACGCCGGTGGCGCAGTTGTTCAGGTGGCAAATTCGCAGGTATTTGCAGCCCAGCGCGATCATTGGCGCAGTACCGAAGCCGAAGCTTTCAGCGCCGAGAATGGCGGCTTTGATCACGTCGAGGCCGGTCTTCAGACCACCGTCGGTCTGCACCCGGACCTTGCCGCGCAGGTCATTGCCGCGCAAGGTCTGGTGCGTTTCAGCCAGGCCCAGTTCCCACGGCGCGCCAGCGTACTTGATGGAAGTCAGCGGCGATGCGCCGGTGCCGCCGTCGTAGCCGGAAATGGTGATCAGGTCGGCATACGCTTTGGCCACGCCTGCAGCAATGGTGCCTACGCCCGCTTCTGCCACCAGCTTGACCGAGACCAGCGCCGCCGGGTTGACCTGTTTCAGGTCGAAAATCAGCTGCGACAGGTCTTCGATAGAATAGATGTCGTGATGCGGCGGCGGCGAAATCAGCGTCACGCCCGGTACCGCATAGCGCAGCTTGGCGATCAGGCCATTGACCTTGCCGCCCGGCAATTGCCCGCCTTCGCCCGGCTTGGCGCCCTGCGCAACCTTGATCTGCAGCACATCGGCGTTGACCAGATATTCCGGTGTTACACCAAAGCGGCCGGTGGCGATCTGCTTGATCTTCGAGCTGCGGATGGTGCCGTAGCGCGCCGGATCTTCACCGCCTTCACCGGAGTTGGAACGCGCGCCCAGACGGTTCATCGCCTCGGCCAGCGCTTCGTGAGCTTCTGGCGACAAGGCACCCAGCGAAATACCGGCCGAATCGAAGCGCTTGAGGATTTCACTCAGCGGCTCTATTTCGTCGATGTTCAGCGGCTGATCGACGGTCTTGACCTGCAACAGGTCGCGAATCATCGACACCGGACGCTGATCGACCAGCGCGGTGTATTCCTTGAACTTGCTGTAATCGCCCTGCTGCACTGCGGCTTGCAGGGTGCTGACCACGTCCGGGTTGTAGGCGTGGTATTCGCCATCGTAGACGAACTTGAGCAGACCGCCCTGCTGGATCGGCTTGCGCGGGCTCCAGGCTTCGGCGGCCAGGGCTTTCTGTTCGGCTTCGAGATCGACGAAACGCGCGCCCTTCAAACGGCTCGGCACGCCACGGAAGCTGGTGTTACAGACTTCTTCGGACAAGCCAATGGCTTCGAACAGTTGCGCACCGCGATAGGACGCCACCGTCGAAATGCCCATTTTCGACAGAATCTTGAGCAGGCCTTTGGTGATGCCTTTGCGGTAATTCTTGAAGACTTCGTACAGATCGCCCAGCACTTCGCCGGTGCGGATCAGGTCACCCAGCACTTCGTAGGCCAGGAATGGATACACCGCCGAAGCGCCGAAACCGATCAGCACAGCGAAATGGTGCGGGTCACGCGCCGTGGCGGTTTCGACCAGGATGTTGCTGTCGCAACGCAGGCCCTGCTCGGTCAGACGGTGGTGCACCGCGCCGACCGCCAGCGAAGCGTGAACCGGCAGTTTGCCTGGTGCGATGTGGCGGTCGGTCAGCACAATCAGGGTATGACCGGAACGCACAGCCTCTTCGGCCTGATCGGCGACGTTGCGCACAGCGGCTTCAAGGCCCAGGCTCTCGTCGTAGTTCAGGTCGATGATGTGGCGCTCGAAGCCCGGACGCTCCAGATTCATCAGCGAGCGCCATTTGGCCGGCGAAATGACCGGCGAGCTGAGGATCACGCGCGAAGCGTGCTCTGGCGATTCCTGGAAGATGTTGCGCTCGGCACCGAGGCAGATTTCCAGCGACATGACGATGGCTTCACGCAGCGGGTCGATCGGCGGGTTGGTGACCTGCGCGAACTGCTGGCGGAAGTAATCGTAAGGCGAGCGCACACGGCGCGACAGCACCGCCATCGGCGTGTCGTCACCCATCGAACCCACGGCTTCCTGACCCTGCTCGCCCAACGGACGCAGCACCTGATCACGTTCTTCGAACGTGACCTGATACATCTTCATGTACTGCTTGAGTTGCTCGCTGTCATAAAAAGCCGAACCGTGGTCGTTGTCTTCCAAGGTGGCCTGAATGCGCAGGGCATTCTTGCGCAGCCACTGCTTGTACGGATGACGCGACTTGAGGCGGTTGTCGATGGCCTCGGTGTCGAGGATCTGGCCGGTTTCGGTGTCCACGGCAAAAATCTGCCCAGGACCGACACGGCCTTTGGCGATGACGTCTTCGGGCTTGTAGTCCCACACGCCAATTTCCGACGCAAGGGTGATGTAGCCGTTCTTGGTGGTGACCCAGCGCGCCGGGCGCAGGCCGTTACGGTCGAGCAGGCAGACCGCGTGACGACCTTCGGTCATCACAATGCCAGCCGGGCCGTCCCACGGTTCCATGTGCATGGAGTTGTATTCATAGAAAGCGCGTAGATCCGGGTCCATGGTCTCGACGTTCTGCCACGCAGGCGGAATGATCATGCGCACGCCACGGAACAGGTCGATGCCACCGGTGACCATCAGCTCGAGCATGTTGTCCATGCTCGACGAGTCTGAGCCCACGCGGTTGACCAGCGGGCCCAGTTCGTCCAGCTCCATCAGATCGTTGGTGAACTTGGTGCGACGCGCCTGTGCCCAGTTTCGGTTACCGGTGATGGTGTTGATCTCGCCGTTGTGGGCAAGAAAGCGGAAAGGCTGAGCCAGCGGCCATTTCGGCAGGGTATTGGTCGAAAAGCGCTGGTGAAACACGCAAATGGCGGTTTGCAGACGCTCGTCGCTCAGGTCCGGGAAGAAGGCCGTGAGATCGGCCGGCATCATCAGGCCTTTATAAATGATGGTTTTGTGCGAAAAGCTACAGATGTAGTGATCGCTGTCCGCAGCGTTGGCCACCGATGAACGGCGACGGGCGCTGAACAGCTTGATCGCGAATTCCTGATCGCTCAGGCCTTCGCCGCCGATGTACACCTGCTCGATTTTCGGCAGACGTTCCAGGGCCAGTTGCCCCAGTACGCTGGTGTCGATGGGCACCTGACGCCAGCCCACCAGCTCCAGGCCCTCGGCCAGGATCTCGCGGTTCATGTTCTCGCGTGCGGCTTCGGCCCTGGCGTCATCCTGATTGAGGAACACCATGCCCACCGCGTACTGGCGAGGCAGATCGACACCGAAATGTTCCTTGGCCATGGCACGCAGAAAACCGTCGGGCTTCTGGATCAACAGGCCGCAACCGTCACCGGTCTTGCCGTCGGCGTTGATACCGCCACGGTGGGTCATGCAGGTCAGGGCCTGAACGGCCGTCTGCAACAGGTGATGACTGGGCTCGCCCTGCATATGAGCGATCAGGCCGAAGCCACAGTTATCCTTGAATTCATCTGGTTGGTACAGACCTGCTTTCATAGACACTTTCTCACCAGGCTGCCTCTATACGAGGCAAATTTCCTTTTAATTCAACCAATTACCTGACACGCCGAACGTACGCCGGCTTTGGACAGGCAAAACGGAGGTCATTGTACACAGCGACACAAGCGCTCACAAATTTAACGACGATTGGTTGATAATCAATGTCGCAATTATGAAAGTTTTAAAGCGGGTCGCTGTGCTAGTCAAAACATTTCATCATGAATCGGACTGACGCGACGGAGACTGTAGGGCGTTTGTAACGCGGACGCCGCATGGCGCGCCTCAATAAGGCACGTCCAGGCGGGTTTAAGTCAGGTTTGCCGGGTGAGCGGCCCGGATAGGACCGCTGCGACTTCAGCGACTGGCGCCGAGCTCTTGTTGGACGCTGGCGACAGTACGAGGCCAAGGTTTACCAGCCTGAACCTTCGCTGGCAATACCTTGATGGCTGCCAGGGCGGCAGCACGGTCAGGAAAGTTGCCATATGTGATCACGTACAGCGGCTTGCCCTGCAAGGTTTTCTTGAAATAACGGTATTCGCCACCCTGCTCTGCAATGTAGGCCTGAGCGGTCGCTTCGGAGCTGGTGCCCAGAATCTGCACCACGTAATGGCCTGGCGCCTGACTGGCGTACCAGCTACCACCGGCAGCTGGCTTGGCGGCCGCTGCGGCTGGTTTTTCAGCCGGTTTGGCAGCCGGAGCAGGCTTGGCGGTCGCAACCTGGGTCGGCGCAGGCGCAGGTTTGGCAGCTGGCGCGGGGGCCGGGGCTGGCGCAGGTGTCGGCGCCGGAATCGACGAGCGAGGCGCCTGAGCAGCCGCCTGGCCCGCAGGCACACCGGCGGGTGGCGCGGTGGTGGTCACGGTTGGCGGCTGAGCAGGCGAACCGCTTGGCACCGCATCTTCATCGGTATCGCTGGAACCGGCGGCTTCCGCCAGCGGACCACGCATGACCGGCTGCGAATTGCCATTCATCGGCAGCGGCATCGGTTGAGAGTTGCCCGCGAACTCGATGGCCGGGCCACCGTTGTTCGATTGCTGAGCAGTCGGCTTGCCTTCACCCAGCGGCAATTGCGCCTGAGCGGAAGCAGGGGCATTGGCGGTGGTGGCTGTCTTGTCGCCGCGACCCGGAATCAGCACTGCTGCTGCCACGGCCACTATGACGACGGCACCCAAGGCCAATACGTGTTTTTTCGGCATGTTGAACCCCACACTTGGACGCTTGACCGCGGAACGACTCGCGATCATCGCCTCGATCATTGAATCGCGGGCCACCTGGTTGATCGCCCCAGGCCAGCCATCGGACTGTTCATGAATATCGGTGATCTGGTCGGCAGTAAACAACGCGATTCCCTGCCCTGCACCCTCCAGACGCTGAGCCAGATACTCTCGGGTTTCCTCTTCCGTATAGGGTTGCAGCTCGATGACGTGAAAACGCTCACCCTCGGTAGCGCCCTGCATTTCGGCACACAGCTGATCAAGACGATCGAGCAGCGATGGCTCGCCAAACAGGAACACATGCGGACGCCCTTCCGGCGTGCCCGCAGCAAGACCCAGCAACGCTTCGAGCGCCGAATCGCCGAGTTGTTCCGCATCGTCGACCAGTACGTACACTTCCTGGCCGGTAAGCCCGAGCTGCACGACCTGCGACAGAATCGACTGCATCTCGGCCTGAGCCACGCTCAGCGCCTGGGCGACCTGTTGCAGCACACCGGCGGCATCGCTGGCACCGCGCGCGGAAATCACCACGCTCTGCACCGACTGCTTGTTGGTGCTGGCGACCAGCGCCTGACGCAGCAAGGTCTTGCCGCTGCCCTGCGGCCCGGTGACGGCCAGCAGCAACTGGCTGTAACGCGCCAGGTGGTGCAACTGTCCCAACACCGGCTTGCGCTGCGCAGGGAAGAATTTGAAGCCAGGTACCCGCGCCGCAAAGGGGTCATGACTCAACTGATAATGGCCGAGGAAGGCCTCGTCGGCATGCAAACTAGTCATGGGGTTTCCGTTAACCTCTAAGCTGATCCACCAGGGCGCGATAGTCCGCAACCAGAGTGGCCTGTAATACTTCTTTTGGATAATCGTCCGTGATAACCGCTTCGCCCATCCGGCGCAACAGCACCAGACGTAGACGACCGTCGATGACCTTCTTGTCGATCGCCATGTGTTCGAGGAAGTTGTCTTCCGTCATGTCCTGCGGAGGTACGACGGGCAGCCCGGCACGCTGAAACAGCCGAATGCCGCGATCCCGTTCCTGCGTGCTGATCCAGCCCAGGCGCGAGGACATTTCCAGCGCCATGACCGTACCGGCCGCCACCGCCTCGCCATGCAGCCAGACACCATAGCCCATATGCGTCTCGATGGCGTGGCCGAATGTGTGACCCAGGTTCAATGTGGCGCGAATACCGGACTCACGCTCGTCGGCACCGACCACCAGCGCCTTGGCCGCGCAGGAGCGCTCGATGGCGACCGTCAAGGCCGCCTGATCCAGACCGCGCAGGGCGTCGACGTGCTCTTCGAGCCAGGTCAGGAACGGTTCGTCGCAGATCAGGCCGTACTTGATGACTTCTGCCAGCCCGGCGGACAGCTCACGCTCGGGCAGGGTGTTGAGCGACGTGGTATCGATCAGCACGACGCTCGGCTGATAGAACGCACCGACCATGTTCTTGCCCAGCGGGTGGTTGATGCCGGTCTTGCCGCCCACCGACGAGTCCACTTGCGACAACAGCGTGGTAGGAATCTGGATGAAGTTCACGCCGCGCTGATAACAGGCAGCAGCGAACCCGGCCATGTCGCCGATCACCCCGCCGCCCAGCGCAATGACCGTGGTACGACGGTCATGACGGGCAGTCAGCAGACCGTCGAAAATGGTTTGCAGGGTTTCCCAGTTCTTGAACGCCTCGCCATCCGGCAAGACAATCGGCAAAACGTTGTAGCCGGCCAGGGTCCGGGTCAGACGCTCCAGGTACAGCGGCGCCACTGTCGTGTTGGAAACGATAGCCACCTGACGCCCGACGATATGCGGGGCCAGGAGTTCAGGCTGGTCCAGCAGGCCTTCGCCTATATGGATCGGGTAGCTACGCTCACCCAGCTCGACCTTAAGTGTCTGCATGTGTCCCCACATTGATTACCGGTTGCGTGGTGGTGTGCTTCAGCGGGTCATGGCGTCAGGCCATCCACCATCGCTGTTTTTATGGTCGCCGAGGATAGCGCATTTTTGCCTGCGCTTTAACGGGGAGGAAGCTCTGCCAGACGCGCAAGTATCTCGAGCACCACCATCCGCGGCGGCCGCTCATCGGTTTCGATCACCAGATCGGCGATTTCACGGTACAGCGGGTCGCGAATGGCCAGCAGTTCGCTCAATACCCGGGCCGGGTCAGCCGTACGCAACAAAGGACGATTGCGGTCACGCGCCGTGCGCCCGACCTGCTGTTCGATGGAGGCATGCAGGTACACCACCCGCCCGCCAGCACGCAGCGCCTGACGGTTTTCGCTGCGCATGACCGCGCCACCACCGGTTGCCAGCACCACGCCATCGGCTTCGCACAGCTCTGCAATCATGGCTTGCTCGCGATCACGAAAACCCGGCTCGCCTTCCTTGTCGAAGATCCAGGGGATGTTGGCGCCTGTACGCAGTTCGATTTCCTTGTCGGAATCCTTGAACGGCAGTCGCAGCTCTTTGGCAAGCAAGCGGCCGATGGTGCTCTTGCCAGCACCCATCGGCCCCACAAGTATTAAATTTCGCACAAAATCAACGACTCACAGAAATCGCCTGGTTGTTCATGATACGCGGAGTCAGAAATACCAACAGCTCGGATTTGGACTCGGATACCACATCGCGCCTGAAAAGCCGGCCAAGATACGGTACATCGCCAAGAAATGGCACTTTATCCACACTTTTACTTTGCGTATTCGAGAACACACCACCGATGACAATGGTTTCACCGTCGGAAATCAGCACTTTGGCGTTGACTTCGTTTTTCTTGATCGGCGGCACACCCAGCACCGCATTCACGTAGTCCGGCTCATCCTTGGTGACCTTGACCTCCATGATGATGCGGTTATCGGGGGTGATCTGCGGTGTGACTTCGAGTGACAGGGAGGCTTCCTTGAAGCTGACTGTGGTTGCACCACTGGAGCTGGATTCCTGATACGGAACCTCGGTGCCCTTGAGGATCTTGGCGGTCTCCTTGTCGGACGTGACCACCTTGGGTTGCGAGACGATCTCACCGTTGCCGGTCTTTTCCATCGCCGTCAGCTCAAGGTCGAGCATCGTGTTGTTGGTCAGGAAGCCAAGGCCGATGCCGGAGGTGGCGTTGGCAGCGCCCATATCGACGAACGTGGAGCTGTTGGCCGTGGAGCCGCCCGCTGCAGTGCCCGTCGACCAGTTGCTGCTGCCGCTGGTGTTGGTCGCGCCACCCCAGCGCACACCCAGCTCTTTGTCGTAATCGACGTTGGCCTCGACGATGCGCGCTTCGATCATCACCTGACGCACCGGAATGTCCAGCTGCGAAACAATACGGCGCAACTCGTCGAGCCGATCTTGGGTCTGGTAAGCGATGATGTTGTTGGTCCGGTCATCAACCGTGATCGAACCGCGCTCATCGGCCTTGGACTCGGCACTGGTCACCGACTGGAACAGCTTGGCGATGTCGGCAGCCTTGGCGTAATTGACCTGCAACAGCTCACGACGCAACGGCGCCAGCTCGGCGATCTGCTTGAGCGACTCCAGTTCCTGACGTTCGCGGGCAGCAATTTCATCGGCCGGGGCGACCAGCAGCACGCTGCCAACCTTGCGTTTGTCCAGCCCTTTGGTTTTCAGCACAAGATCCAGCGCCTGATCCCACGGCACATTCTGCAGACGCAGGGTGATACCGCCCTGCACCGTGTCACTGGCCACCAGATTGAGGTTGGTGAAGTCGGCAATCAGCTGCAGCACCGAGCGCACATCGATGTCCTGGAAATTCAGCGAGAGCTTTTCACCGGTGTACACCGGCTTGTCGGCGGCGCGCCGGTCCATATCCTCGTGAGTCAGCGGGCGCACACTGATGGTCAGCTTGTTTTCGGTCTGGAACGCCGAATAGTCAAAGGCGCCCGACGGCTCGATCAGAATGCTTGCCTTGTCACCTGCGGCCGACGCGCTGACGAACTGCACCGGGGTCGCGAAATCCTTGACGTCGAGGCGCACGCGCAAGGGTTCCGGCAGCATCGTTTTGGCGAAGTCGACACGGATCTTGCCGCCCTGCTCCTGAATGTCAGGCGCAATGTTGGCATTGCTCAGGTCGATGACCACGTTGCCTTCACCCAGCTCACCGCGCTGGAAATCGATATTCCTGATGGCTTTGGCACCGGCCGGCACAAAAGGCCTGGCGGACGCCGGGGTGGGCGGCGGCACGGCCACTCTGGCTGCGCCCATTGCAGTGCTTGGCTGGGACGCCTGGGCCGCGGCTGCGCCCTGACCGATGACCACGAACAGGTTGTTGCCGTCGACCCGCGAGCTGTAAGGCGACAGTGTCGTCAGGTTGATGATCACACGCGTGCGATCCTGAGCCTGCACCACCACCACGCTGCGCGCGTTACCGGTGCCCAGCTCACGACTTTTGGTCGCCAGCTGGCTGGTGACACCGGGCAGGTCGAGTGCAATGCGCGCCGGTTGCGCTGTGGTGTAACCGCGCGGAGCAGGCACCGGGCCGTCGAAAGACAGCTTGAGTTCGACCCGGTCACCCGGCAACGCGGCGACATCCAGGGTCTTGAGGTTGGCAGCCTGGACAACCGGCGACAGCATCGCGATGCATAACGACGCGCCGATAATCGAGAGAATCCGGGTCATGATCAATTTCCGTTGAGCGCTACTGTGCATACTTGGCCTTGCCCACTTCATGAGCGTTCCTTGAGCTGGATGGTGCGCGGCCGTTCCAGCCATGCCCCTTCTCCGTCCGGAACAATTTCGATGACATCGACCTGCGCATCGCCGATCGACACAACCCGTCCGTTATTGCGGCCCAGGTAATCTCCCACTTTGACGCGATGAACGCCCCCGGCTCCACGCAACAGGGCGAACGTACCTGACCCGTTGCCAATCGTGCCGACCATTTCGAACGACTCGATGTTGAACCCTTCAAGAAACTGCCTGACCCGGTTTTCATCCGGCGCCACCAGCCGCGTGCCCTTCTGGCGATTCAGCAGGTCGATCTTGACCGGCGGCTGAAACGGGCTGCGCAGGGCCGCAGCGTTATAGGTAAATGCTTCGTAGGGCCGAAATTTCGGCAACGGCTCGATGGTGCCACTCGGACGCGCCTTGGCCTGATCCATGAACTCGGTCAGGTCGGCAAAATCGTTGTCATTGCCACACCCGGCCAGCCCGGCCAGCACAACACTGACGCACAACAATCGCGCCGCCCTCATTTCTTCAGCCCTTCATCGTTGTAGCGGTAGGTCTTGGCCAGAATACTCATGCGCAATTTGGTCGGGACCTTGGGATCGACCGGCTTGATCTCGAAATCATGCAGCGTGACGATGCGCGGCAGGCTGGCAACGCCACTGACAAACGTCGCCAGATCGTGATACCCGCCGACCACCGTGATCTGTATCGGCAGCTCGATGTAGAACTGCTGGACCGCCTCGGGCAGCAGCTTGATTTCCTCGAATTCAAGGCCGCTTCCCAGGCCGGTGCGGGTAATGTCTTCGAGCAGCCCGGGCACTTCGGTGTCGCTGGGCAATTGCCGCAGCAGCGCACCGAAGGTGTTTTCCATTTCTTCCATCTGCTTCTTGTAAGGCTCCAGGTTGGCGGCCTGGAACGCCTTGTTGGAATACTGCTCGCGGAGCGTCATTTCACCGGCCTGAGCACTGTCGAGCTGGGTCTCCAGATCCTGAATAAAGAAGAAGTAGCCGAGCGCGAAAATCAGCACCGCCACCAGCAGACCGGCGATCACCTTGACCGCCGCAGGCCAGGAGCCAAGGTTGTTGAGGTCCAGTTCGCTGAAGTCGACCTTGCGAAGCCCGTCCATCCATTCAGACATATTCATGGCTTGGCTCCTTCGGCAGCGACAACCGGAGGCTGGGTCTGGCGCACGGTCAGCTGAAACACGTTGGCCTGATCCACCGCACCGGCAGTGGTGGCCTTGACCTCGGTCAGGCTGGGCGCCTCAAGCCACTCCGAGGCTTCAAGATTGCGCATCAGGTCCGAGACCCGGTTGTTGGATTCGGCAGCACCGCTGATGGCAATCAGCTTGCTGGTCATTTTGACCTGCGAGTAATACACGCCATCCGGCAGGGTTCGCGCCAACTGATCGAACACCCGGCCCGTGACCGGGCGGTTACCTTGCAGGTCCTGAATAATCTTCATGCGCTCCAGCAATTGCTTGCGGCGCGCTTTCAGGTCGCTGATTTCCTTGATGCGGATATCCAGCTGGGCGATCTGCGTTTGCAAATACGCGTTACGCGCCATTTGATGCTCGATGGCATTGCTGACGTAGCGATCAATCAGAAACAGAATGCTGACCGACAGCACCAGCACACCGACCAATACAGTCAGAAAGCGTTTTTTGCGTTCTTCGCGGAGCTCTTCGCGCCACGGCAGCAAGTTGATCCGTGCCATCAGTCGAAGCTCCTCAACGCCAGACCGCACGCGATCATCAGGGCCGGGGCGTCACTGGCCAGTGCGCCCGCATTGACCTTGGAACTCAGGGCCATGTCGGCAAACGGGTTGGCGACCATGGTCGGCGTGCCGATACGTCGCTGAATCAGGTGCTCCAGCCCGGAAATCGAAGCCGTACCGCCTGCCAGCATGATGTGATCCACCGAGTTGTACTGCCCCGCCGCAAAGAAGAACTGCAACGAGCGGGAAACCTGCTGCACCAGCGCGTCCTTGAACGGGTCCAGCACCTCGCTGACATAGTCGTCAGGCAGCCCGCCCTGTTTCTTGGCAAGCCCGGCCTCTTCCATGGACAGGCCATAGCGGCGCTGAATCTCGTCGGTCAGCTGGCGGCCGCCGAACAGTTGCTCGCGGGTATAGATGATCCGCCCATGGTGCAGCACGCTGAGGGTGGTCATGGTGGCGCCGATATCGACCACCGCAACGGTCAGTTCGTCGTGGCCGTTCCCCAGTTGCGCAGCCAGCAGGCCGAACGATCGCTCCAGCGCATAGGCTTCGACGTCCACGACGCGCGCGGTCAGCCCGGCCAGCGCCAGCGCCGCCTCGCGGACCTCGACGTTTTCCTTGCGGCAGGCCGCCAGCAGCACTTCAACCCGTTCCGGGTTGCGTACCGAATAGCCCTGCACTTCAAAATCGATGGCCACTTCTTCAAGCGGATAGGGAATGTACTGGTCAGCTTCAAGCTTGAGCTGGTTTTCCATGTCGTCGTCGGAAAGGCCGGCGTCCATCTCGATGGTTTTGGTGATGACTGCGGACCCGGCCACTGCAACCGCCACAATCTTGACGCTGGTCTTGGCCTTGACCAGCAAGCGAGACAACGCCTGGCCAACCCCTTCGAGTTCAGCAATATTCTTTTCGACGACAGCGTTGGCCGGCAACGGCTCGACTGCGTAGGACTCGACCTTGTAACGGGTGCCGGAACGACTCAATTCCAGGAGTTTTACCGAGGTGGAGCTAATATCGATCCCTAGAAGGGTGTTGGCCTTCTTACTGAAGAGTTCGAACACAACCTGATTCCTTTGAGTTTCCGTCACTTACGGAGTTATTTCGGGTCAACGTCACTGCCGACAGCCTTGACAGTAGCGCAAATCACGCTCGGGGACGAAAAATGCTTATAATGCCCAGCGTTTTTTTCGTTTAACAAAGCTTCAAGGCATGTTCATTTGTAAATGCCTGCGCTTAACCCATTATTTTTTCTGGAAATCCAAAAGCCTTGATACGCCTGCTGAAGTTTTTGTGGTGGTCCCTCGTCGCGGTCTTCTGCTCGCTGTTACTCGGCCTGAGCGGCGCCTTTCTCTACCTGAGCCCGACCCTGCCATCCGTCGAGGCGCTGCGAAGCATCCAGCTGCAAATCCCCCTGCGCGTATTCAGCAGCGACGGCAAGCTGATCGCCGAATTCGGCGAAATGCGCCGGACGCCGATTCGATTTGCCGAAATCCCGCCCAACTTCATCAATGCACTGCTGTCCGCCGAAGATGACAATTTCGCCAACCATTACGGTGTCGACCCCAGCAGCCTGATGCGCGCCGCCACACAGCTGGTGAAGAGCGGTCACATTCAATCGGGCGGCAGTACGATCACCATGCAGGTCGCGAAGAACTTTTTCCTGACCAGCGAAAGAAGCTTTTCACGCAAAACCACCGAGATCCTGCTTGCCTTGCAAATCGAGCGCCAACTCACCAAGGACGAGATCCTCGAGTTGTACGTGAACAAGATTTATCTGGGTAACAGGGCTTACGGCATCGAGGCGGCGGCGCAAGTCTACTATGGCAAATCGATTCGCGATGTAAGCCTTGCGCAAATGGCCATGATTGCCGGTCTGCCCAAGGCACCGTCACGTTTCAACCCACTGGCCAATCCGACCCGTGCCAAGGAACGCCGCGACTGGATCCTCGGGCGCATGTACCGCCTGGGCAAAATCGACCAGACCGCTTACCAGACCGCCTTGAACGAGCCGCTCAACGCCAGCTATCACGTGCCGACCCCGGAAGTGAATGCACCGTACATCGCCGAAATGGCCCGGGCGGAAATGGTCGGCCGTTATGGCAGCGAGGCCTATACAGAGGGCTTCCGCGTCACGACCACGGTGCCTAGCGACCTGCAGGAGCACGCCAACAAGGCGATCCAGCAGGGCTTGATCGACTACGATCAGCGCCATGGCTATCGCGGCCCGGAAAGCCGCTTCGCCGGCATGACCCGCGCCAACTGGGTACAGGAACTCACCAAACAGCGCACGATCAATGGCCTTGAGCCGGGCATCGTCACTCAGGTCGACAAGACCGGGTTGCGCGTCCTGACCCGCAATGGCGAGAAGGAAGAAACGGTTGACTGGGCCACCATGAAGTGGGCGCGCCCTTATCTGAACACCAACAGCCTGGGTGCCAATCCCAAGCAGCCGGGCGATGTGGCGAAGGTCGGTGATCTGGTTCGCTTGCTGCGTCAGGACGATGGCTCGCTGAAATTCAGTCAAATTCCCGTCGCGCAAAGCGCACTGGTTTCGCTTGATCCGCAAAACGGCGCCATTCGTGCGCTGGTCGGCGGTTTCGCATTTGAGCAAAGCAACTACAACCGGGCCATGCAGGCCAAGCGTCAGCCGGGCTCCAGCTTCAAACCTTTCATCTATAGCGCCGCACTCGACAACGGCTACACCGCGTCGAGCCTGGTGAACGACGCCCCTATCGTGTTCGTCGATGAGTATCTGGACAAGGTATGGCGTCCAAAAAACGACACCAACACATTCCTCGGCCCGATCCGCCTGCGTGAAGCGCTGTACAAGTCGCGCAACCTGGTTTCGATCCGCTTGCTTCAGGCTCTGGGCATCGACAGCACCATCGACTACATCACACGCTTCGGTTTTTCCAAGCAGGACCTGCCGCGCAACCTGTCGCTGGCCTTGGGTACGGCCACGCTGACTCCGATGGAAATAGCCACCGGCTGGGCCACGTTTGCCAACGGCGGTTACAAGGTCAGCCCGTATCTGATCCAGACCATCGAGAACCGTGACGGCCAGACGTTGTTTGTCGCCAACCCGCCAAGCGTTCCGGCCAACGACGCCAAGACCGCGCCGAACACCTCGACCTTTGCCGTGCATGACAGCCCTGGCATTGCTGCCACCACAGCGCCGGGCACGCCCAGCGAACCGCAAACGCCGGCCTTCGCAGAACGCATTGTGGATGGCCGCACGACGTACATCCTGAACAGCATGCTGCAGGACGTGATCAAGCGCGGCACCGGGCGTCGCGCCTTGTCGATGAACCGGCCGGATATCGCAGGCAAGACCGGTACGACCAACGATTCCAAGGATGCATGGTTCTCCGGCTACAACGCTGACTACGTCACGACGGTCTGGAGCGGTTTCGACCAGCCAGAGAGCCTGGGGCGTCATGAGTTTGGCGGCACGGTCTCGCTGCCGATCTGGATGGATTACATGAGCGCAGCGCTCAAAGACAAGCCACCGCACCAGCAAGCGGAACCGGACGGCATCCTCAGTCTGCGCGTCGACCCACTGAGCGGCCGCGCGGCCACGCCAAGCACGCCGAATGCGTTCTTCGAGCTGTTCAAAAGTGAAGACACACCGCCGAGCGTCAACGAACTGGGCGGCAGCAGCGCCCCCGGCAGCCCGCTGCCAGCAGACGAGTCAGCGCCCATCGACTTGTTCTGATACGCAGATTGTGTGACGCGGAGCGTCAAGAAGGGCATTCCGACGCTGGAGCGTACGGAACGATAATTCAACTATCGTGCGAGGCTCTGCGCAACTATCGTGCAACGCTCCGCGTCCGCTTTGAGTGTTACCAGACATAAAAAAACCCCTGCATCGCTGCAGGGGTTTTTTATTGCGGCGGGATCAGCCGTTGAACACGTCGTCCACGCTGGTCAGTGGGTAGTGCTTCGGATACGGCAGGGTTGCAACGCCGCTTTCGATGGCAGCTTTGGCAACCGCGTCAGCGATCAGGCCCAGCAGGCGGGTGTCCATTGGTTTCGGGATGATGTATTCACGACCGAACTCCAGCTTGATGCCGCCATAAGCGTCGCAGACTTCCTGAGGCACTGGCAGTTTGGCCAGTTCACGCAGGGCGTTGGCCGCCGCGATTTTCATTTCCTCGTTGATGCGCTTGGCGCGAACGTCCAGAGCACCGCGGAAGATGAACGGGAAGCCCAACACGTTGTTGACCTGGTTCGGGTAGTCCGAACGGCCAGTCGCCATGATCACGTCGCTACGGGTAGCGTGAGCCAGCTCAGGGGAAATCTCAGGATCAGGGTTCGAGCATGCGAACACGATCGGGTCCTTGGCCATCAGCTTGAGGTTTTCAGGGCTCAGCAGGTTAGGACCGGACAAGCCTACGAATACATCAGCGCCATCCAGTGCATCGGTCAGCGAGCGCTTCTCGGTGGCGTGAGCGAACACAGCCTTGTACTGGTTCAGGTCGGTGCGGCCAGAGTGGATCACGCCGGTGCGGTCGACCATGAAAATGTTTTCGATTTTCGCGCCCATGCTCACCAGCAGCTTCATGCACGAGATGGCAGCAGCGCCCGCACCCAGGCAGACGATCTTCGCCGAATCGAGGCTTTTGCCGACGATTTCCAGCGCGTTGATCATGCCGGCTGCGGTCACGATAGCGGTGCCGTGCTGGTCATCATGGAAAACCGGAATGTCGCACTGCTCGATCAGCGCTTTCTCGATTTCAAAGCACTCAGGCGCTTTGATGTCTTCCAGATTGATGCCACCGAAGGTGATCGAGATACGCTTGACGGTGTCGATGAACGCCTGCGGGCTTTCGGAATCGACTTCGATATCGAAAACGTCGATACCAGCAAAACGCTTGAACAGAACCCCTTTACCTTCCATGACGGGCTTGGACGCCAATGGACCCAGATCGCCGAGGCCGAGAATCGCGGTGCCATCGGAAATAACTGCTACCAGATTGCCTTTGCCGGTGTACTTGTAAGCCAGCTCAGGGTCACGGGCGATTTCACGCACGGGTTCAGCAACGCCAGGGCTGTAGGCCAGAGCCAGGTCACGGGCGGTTGCGGTCGGCTTGGTGAGTTCGACGCTCAGCTTCCCCGGACGAGGATTGGCATGGTATTCGAGCGCGGCAGTTTTCAGATCTGACATGTATTGGATTCCGCTTTTTTTACTGTGGGACAGACGGACCGCCGAGGATACGCAAGATGCCTGGTCCTAACAAGACTGACCAGTCACTGCTGTCAAGAGGCGCGGCCTTAGACTTTACGCTTAGAAAACGGACGGGCTCAGCATTGCAGAATGGGTCAACGGCAGCAGCCAGCGCGACTGTCCTGATTTTAGACCACCCCGACGAGCGCGATCGACCACCCAGCCGCGCGCTTCGATTTTTTTGCCTTTGAGGCGCTCGAGCGCTGCCATGTCGAACCCGGACACGTTGTCCGGTGCAATGCGCAGCACCAGCGAGCCCGGCAACTCGATCCAGACGCCGCCGCGATTGCGCTGCACGCTCTTGACCTGTCCCGACACCACGGCAAAGCCGCTTTTAGCAATGCTGTCAGACGCCTGCACCGGCGAGTTACGCCACAGGCCCAGCCTGGCCTGACGTGCCTGACGCTCTGCACTTTGCTGGCAATCGACCAGCGCAACATTGGGCGCGACGGCGACCAGATAACCCAGACCTTCGCTCAGCAACTGCGCTTCGAGATTGCCGCCATCACGCGCATAGACGTTGGCCAGCGTGCGGCCGTAATGGTCCTTGCTCTGCTGACCGACCCGCAGACGGACCTGGCCGCCGCTGTCATCCACCAGCGCTTGCAACCTGCGCCTGGCAGCTTCGGCAAACGGCTCGGCCGACTGGCCTTTCTTGCCGGTTTCGGGCGTATTGAGCCCGATCATCCGCACGTTGCGGCCATCGGTCAGGCGCAGTGTGTCGCCGTCGACCACGCGCTGCACCTGCGCGATTGGCAACGAGGCCGGTGCAGGGCAGAACGCTTGGGCGCCGGACAGCCAGATCGCAGACATAAAAAAGACGCCCACAAGCAGACTGTGTGAAAACACACTGATGAAGGCCCAAGCAAACGCCCCGACTTGTTCGGGGCGTTTTTTTTGTATTGGCAGCAGACGAAAAAAATGTCCGCTCAGCCCATCAAAGCCATCAGATGGCGCACACCGAGCACTTTAATCGCTCGTTTCAGGTTATAGGCATTCACCGCCAAGGCCATTTCAGCTTTTGTACCCTCCAGTTGTCGCAGCAAGAAACGGCCATTACCAAATAGCCATTGCTTGAGGTTGCCGAAGGGGTGCTCAACGATGGATCTTCGGTTGGCCATCATCTCAGGATGCGCCTGCATTCTTTGCTCCATCCGCTCGAAAGCCTCTTCATGGGCATGTCGTGAGACATAACGGCGCCGGGCTCGAGTGCATTGCGTTTTCAGCGCGCAGTTGGCGCAGTCATCGACCTCAGCCTGATAGATCCGATCACCTTTGTTGTGCTGTTTTAGCGTTAACCATTTGCCTGCCGGACACTGGAAACGATCGTGTCCGGTCTCATAGATAAAGTCTTTTCGCTCAAAGAGCTGCTCTTCCTGACTGCCAGGGTTTTTCGAACGATTGGGCGGTACATAGGCCGTAATCGAAGCATCCTCGCAGGCCTGAAACTGCTTGCCATTGGAGTAGCCGGCATCGGCAGTGACCGTCAGATCATCTTGCTGTAACTCTGCTTTGGCGGCCTTGGCCATCGGCTCCAGTTGCTTTCGGTCATCGCCATCTTGGGTGACCTCATGATGCAAAATCAGGCAATGCTCGGCGTCCACGACGGTTTGCACGTTGTAGGCCACACGTGGCCCTTTGGCCGTGCGCATCATTCGGGCATCGCTTTCATGGGTGTTGAACTGCTCGATGCCCATCGAACGCATCAGTGCCTGGCAACTCTGATTATCCTGTTGTCGAGCCTCAAGCTGTGCCAGGGCTACCTTGATTGCGCTGCGATCAATTGAATCTGTGGTTTCAGCCTTGTCGGCCTCATCCAGCTCGGCCAGATACTGAGCGATGCGCTTATCCAGTTTTTCTTCCTGGCGCTTGAGCTGCTTCAAATTCACATGACGCCGTGAGGATGCGACCGCCTGAAACTTGCTGCCGTCGATGGCCACCAACTCACCGGCGATCAAGCCTGCCGTGCGACAAAACCGAACGAAAGCACGGCAGGTCGCGATGAAGGCGGGTTTATTGTTCTTGCGAAAATCGGCGATGGTCTTGAAGTCGGGCTTGAGCCGGTTGATCAGCCACATCACTTCGATGTTGCGCTGACACTCGGCTTCAAGACGTCGCGATGAGCGAATCCGCTGAAAATAGCCGTAGAGGTAGAGTTTTAGCTGATCGGCGGGATCATAAGCAGGGCGCCCCGTGCTTTTTGGAATCGCTTTATCGAAGCCCAGTTGCACCAGATCGAGCCTGGCAACGTACAGGTCAATGACACGAACGAGGTGATCCTCGGGGATCAACTCTTCCAGCGAGACCGGGAATAGGCTGGTCTGGCTGCGGGACTCACCTTGGATGTAGGCCATAACGAAAAATGCTCTGTATCTTTCGATACGGAGCATTTTCTTTGAGCGCTGCGCAGATTGCTAGGTTTTCACACAGTCTGACAAGGGGCGCCTTTTCAAGCAACCTGGAGATGCCCAAGGGGCAGCCAGTTCAGCTTCAGTCTTGCTTCGCTTTGGTTGCGCCGAACGCACCGAAACGGGATTTGAACTTGTCGACACGGCCGCCAACGTCAAGCATCTTCTGCTTGCCGGTGTAGAACGGGTGGCACTCGTTGCACACGTCCAGGCTCAAAGGGCCGGTCAGGGTGGAACGGGTTTTGATGACATTGCCGCAGCTGCAGGTCGCGTCAATGGCTTCGTAAACTGGATGGATATCAGCTTTCATCGGTACTTCCTCGGTCTAACGCGCCGCCACCCAACACTATTGTTGAATACCGCACGGAAATAGGCTGCGGATAGTACCAGACAATTGCAACGACGCAATCGAACCTTCACACCGGTCGTCTGCTAAGATCGCGCCTTCTTATTACCGACCACCACAGGGAAACATCGCGTGCCCGACGCCATCCTGCGCCTTGCCCTGCCCTCGCCGCTTCGCCGCCTGTTCGACTATCGCGCCCCTGCCGGTGTGTCGCGCAGCGCTTTGCAGCCTGGCATGCGCCTGCGGGTGCCGTTCGGCAGACGGGAAATGATCGGCATTCTGGTGGAAGTGGTCGATCACAGCGAAGTGCCTGCCGACAAGCTCAAGCCCGCGATTGCCCTGCTCGACAGCGAAGCGCCGTTGCCGCCCGCGCTGTTCAGGCTGTGCCTGTGGACGTCGCAGTATTACCAGCACAGCCTGGGTGACACGTTGAGCTGGGCCTTGCCGGTGCTGCTGCGTCAGGGCGAACTGGCCGAAATCCGCCAGGAACGCTTCTGGCACGTGACCGCCACCGCCAGCGTCGATGACCCGCGTATCGCTCGCGCGCCCAAACAGCGTGAAGCGCTGACCACCCTGGCCCAGCACCCACACGGCGTGGCGCATCAGTTGCTCAGCAAGCTGATGCTTAATAAGGAAAGCCTCAACCTGCTGCTGGCCAAAGAGCTGGTGTACGTCGAAGTGCGCAGCCACGCGCCCAGCGCACGTCATGAGCACTGGCTGGCGCAGCCGGAGCTGCCGCTCAATACCGAGCAGCGTGCCGCCTACGAGGCGATCCGTGCCGGGTTCGACAGTTTTCACGCGTTTTTGCTGGCCGGCGTGACGGGCAGCGGCAAGACCGAGGTCTATCTGCAACTGATCCGCGAGACGCTGGAGGCGGGCAAACAGGCGCTGGTGTTGATCCCGGAAATCAACCTCGGCCCGCAAACGCTGGCGCGCTTCGAACAACGCTTCAATGCCCGCATTGCGCTGGTGCATTCCGCCGTCAACGACCGCGAACGGCTGGATGCCTGGCTGGCCGCCCGCGATGGCGAAGCCGACATTATTATCGGTACGCGCTCGGCCCTGTTCACGCCGATGAAGAATCCCGGCCTGATCATCATCGACGAAGAACACGACGGCTCCTATAAACAGCAGGAAGGTCTGCGTTATCACGCCCGCGACCTGGCGCTGGTGCGGGCCCGTCAGGAAAACATTCCGATTGTGCTCGGCTCGGCCACGCCCTCTCTGGAAAGCCTGCACAACGCCTACACCGGACGCTATGGCCTGCTACGCCTGAACCAGCGCGCAGGCGGCGCGCAACAGCCACGCTTCATGCGCCTGGATGTCAAAAGCAGGCCACTGGACAGCGGGATTTCCGGGCCGATGCAACAAGCCATCGGTCAGACGCTTGCGGCAGGTCAGCAGGTACTGGTGTTTCTCAATCGACGCGGCTTTGCGCCAACGCTGCTGTGCCATGACTGCGGCTGGATGTCCGGCTGCCAGCGGTGCGACGCGCGCATGACCGTGCATCAGCGCTCCGCCGAGCTGCGCTGTCATCACTGCGGCTATGTCGAGCGCGTGCCGCGGCAGTGTCCTTCGTGCGGCAAAGTGGATTTGCGCCCTGTCGGCGCAGGCACCGAGCGCGCCGAAGAGCGGCTGGCAATCATGTTCCCGGACTTTCCGGTGCTGCGCGTCGACCGCGACAGCACGTCGCGCAAGGACGCCATGAACCAGTTGTTCGCGACCATCCAGCGCGGTCAGCCGTGCATTCTGGTCGGCACCCAGATGCTCGCCAAGGGCCATCACTTTCCAAGGGTGACGCTGGTGTCGATTCTCGATGCTGACGGCGGATTGTCTTCCGGTGACTTCCGGGCCAGCGAGCGTATGGCGCAGCTGATCGTGCAGGTCGCCGGGCGCGCAGGACGTGCCGAGGAGCCAGGCAAGGTGATCATCCAGACTCATCTGGCCGACCATCCGCTGCTGATCCAGCTCACCGAACAGGGTTATTTCGCATTCGCTGAACAGGCCTTGAGCGAACGTCGCTCGGCCGGTTTACCGCCCTTTTCGCACCTGGCCCTGCTGCGCGCCGAGGCCCACAAACCCGGTCAGGCCGAGGCCTTTCTCGATCAGGCCTGCAGCGAAGCCGAACAACTTGTGGCGCAGATGAGCCTGGGCGGCATCGAGCTGCTGGGCCCCGTTCCCGCGCCGATGGAACGCCGCGCCGGGCGTTATCGCGCGCAGTTGCTGGTGCAGTCCAGTGCACGCGCGCCGTTGCATAAATTGCTCAGTACCTGGCTGCTCGCGCTGGAGCAAATGCCCAGCGGTCGGCAGGTCAGGTGGTCGCTGGATGTGGATCCGGTGGATCTTTATTAGGTCACGCCGTTGGCAAGCAGGCTCCGGCAACGGATAATGCGGAGTTTTTCCACCCGCGCATCGAAGCGCCACCGCGCTTGCGGTCGAAGAGAGCCCCATGAAAGACACCATTCGCCAGCTGATTCAACAAGCCCTGACCCGTCTCGTCACCGAGGGCGTCTTGCCAGAAGGGCTGACGCCGGCGATTCAGGTGGAAAACGCCCGTGACAAGACCCATGGTGACTTCGCCAGCAATATCGCGATGATGCTCGCCAAGCCTGCCGGGATGAAGCCGCGCGATCTGGCTGAAAAGCTGATCGCTGCGCTGCCTGCCGACGATCAGGTCAGCAAGGTCGAAATTGCCGGTCCGGGCTTTCTGAATTTCTTCCAGAACACCGCCGCGCTGGCTGCGCGCCTTGACGCTGCTTTGGTCGACACGCAGTTGTCGGTTCGCAAGGCAGGCCCGGCACAGCGCGTGGTGGTCGATCTGTCGGCCCCCAACCTGGCCAAGGAAATGCACGTCGGCCACTTGCGCTCGACCATCATCGGCGACGGTGTGGCGAACGTCCTCGAGTTTCTCGGCGACACGGTCATTCGCCAGAACCACGTCGGCGACTGGGGCACTCAGTTCGGCATGCTGCTGGCCTACCTGCAGGAAAAACCGGCGACCAGCGACGAGCTGTCCGACCTGGAAGACTTCTATCGCGCCGCCAAGCAGCGCTTCGATGAGTCCGAAGAGTTCGCCGAGCGCGCGCGCGGGCTGGTGGTCAAGTTGCAGGCTGGCGACGCGGAGTGCCTGACGCTTTGGAAGCGTTTCAAGGACATTTCGCTGTCTCACTGCCAGGAGATCTACGAGCGCCTCAACGTCAGACTGACCCCGGCCGATGTCATGGGCGAAAGTGCCTATAACGAAGATCTGGCGAATGTGGTCAATGATCTGAAAGCCACCGGCCTGCTGGTCGAGAGCAACGGCGCGCAGTGCGTGTTCCTCGAAGAATTCCGCACCGCCGATGACACGCCACTGCCGGTGATCGTGCAAAAGGCCGGCGGCGGTTATCTGTATGCCACCACTGACCTGGCTGCCATCCGCTACCGCAGCAAAGTGCTTGAAGCCGACCGCGTGTTGTACTTCGTCGACCAGCGTCAGGCCCTGCACTTTCAGCAGGTGTTTGAAGTGGCTCGCCGCGCCGGTTTCGTCCACCAAGGCATGCAACTGGAGCACATGGGTTTTGGCACCATGAACGGCGCCGATGGCCGCCCGTTCAAAACCCGCGATGGCGGTACGGTCAAGCTCGTCGACCTGCTCGATGAAGCCGAAGAACGTGCCTATACGCTGGTGAAGGAAAAGAACCCGGAGGTCGCCGAGGCCGAGCTGCGCAGCATTGCCAGGGCGGTGGGGATCAGTGCGGTGAAATACGCTGATCTGTCCAAGCATCGTGCCAGCGACTACAGCTTCAACTTCGATCAGATGCTGAGTTTCGAAGGCAATACCGCGCCTTATCTGCTGTACGCCTACACCCGCGTAGCCGGTGTGTTCCGCAAGCTGGGCACGCCGTTCGACGCTGGCAAGGGGCACATCGTCCTTGAAGCGCCGCAGGAGCAGGAACTGGCGGCACGTCTGGCGCAGTTCGCTGAAACATTGAACAACGTCGCAGAAAAAGGCACACCGCACGTACTTTGTGCTTACCTGTATGACCTTGCGGGTCTGTTTTCCAGCTTTTATGAAAACTGCCCGATCCTTGGTGCGGAAAGTCCCGATCAGCAACAGAGCCGTCTGCGTCTGGCTGCCCTGACCGGCCGCACCCTCAAGCAAGGCCTGGACCTGTTGGGTCTGGAAACTCTGGAGCGTATGTAAGTTGGCAGTTGCGAAGAAGAAACCGGCACCCAAGCGGGGCGCCAGCCGTTATCAGGCACCCGCGAAGAAACCGATTCCAGGATGGTTGTGGCTGGCGATTGGTCTGACCGTAGGCGCATTCGTGGTCTTTCTGATGAAGCTCGAACCGGGCGGCGAAGACGTCAAGCGGGTCAAGGCGGACGCCAAGGCTGCGAAAATAGCCGAAGCCAATAAGACGCCGCCGAGCCCGACCGCGCCGGTCAAGCCCAAGTACGATTTCTATACGCTGCTGCCGGAATCGGAAGTGATCGTGCCCAACGAAGCGGTGCCGGAAAAGACGCCACCGCCCGTGGCGCCGACGGCTCCGGTTTCGCCCGAGCAGGCCGCCAAGATTGACACAGCACGCGCTCAAGCAGCGCTTAGCGGTTTGACGCCACCACCGGCCCCGCCCGTGGCGACGACCAAGCCCGCGGCAGTCACGACGTTCTTCCTGCAAGCGGGCTCGTTCCGCAAACAGGCCGACGCCGAGAAGGTGCGTGCGCAAATCATCCTGCTGGGCCAGACGTCAACCGTCGAGTCCGGCACGGTGAAGGATGAAACCTGGTATCGCGTGCTGGTCGGCCCGTTCAGCAACCGTGAACAACTGACGACTGCCCAAAAGCAATTGGCAAGCGGCGGGTTCAGCAACCTGTTGCTGCAACAACGCCAGAGTCGCTAGCCGGAGCGGGATTTACGGTGATGCTGGAGCGTGCGGAACGATAACCTCAACTATCGTGCGACGCTCCGCGTCCTCATTGCAAATGCGTCGTGTGAAAGACCGTCTTAGCGGACAAGTCCGCTCCCACTGGTGCGTGCGGAACGATAATCCCGACTATCGTGCCTCTGGCGGCGCTGATTGGTGTTTGTTAACGCCTTCCCGGTCTCCATCTATTTATCTCTCCGCGTCAGGCCATGTCGTAAACGCACCTTTGTGTGGCGTCCATAGGCATTTGGCGTCTTTGGTCCGGCCCTACCATCGCTCTCAGAGGGCTCTGTTCGGCCCGACCAAAAAGTCAGGCGCAGCGCCGCCGCCGGGAGATCCGCGATGTTCAGCAAGCAAGACCAGATTCAGGGTTATGACGATGCACTGATGTCGGCCATCAACGCCGAAGAGCAGCGTCAGGAAGACCATATCGAGCTGATCGCCTCGGAAAACTACACCAGCAAGCGCGTGATGCAGGCTCAAGGCAGCGGCCTGACCAACAAGTACGCCGAGGGCTATCCCGGCAAGCGTTACTACGGCGGCTGCGAGCATGTCGACAAGGTCGAGCAACTGGCCATCGAGCGCGCCAAACAGCTGTTCGGTGCCGACTATGCCAACGTTCAGCCGCACTCCGGCAGCCAGGCCAACGCCGCTGTCTATCTGGCGCTGCTGCAGGCGGGTGATACCGTGCTGGGCATGAGCCTGGCCCACGGCGGCCATCTGACCCACGGCGCCAAGGTCAGTTTTTCCGGCAAGCTGTACAACGCTGTGCAGTACGGCATCGACACCACCACCGGCCTGATCGATTACGACGAAGTCGAGCGCATCGCCGTCGAATGTCAGCCAAAAATGATCATTGCCGGTTTCTCGGCCTATTCGAAGACGCTGAACTTCCCCCGTTTTCGCGAAATAGCCGACAAAGTGGGCGCTTATCTGTTCGTCGACATGGCCCACGTCGCCGGTCTGGTCGCCGCCGGTTTGTACCCCAATCCGCTGCCGTATGCCGACGTGGTCACCACCACCACCCACAAAACCCTGCGCGGCCCACGCGGCGGCCTGATCCTGGCCAAGGCCAACGAAGAGCTGGAGAAGAAATTCAATTCCGCCGTCTTTCCCGGTGGTCAGGGTGGCCCGTTGATGCACGTCATCGCCGCCAAGGCCGTGTGTTTCAAGGAAGCGATGGAGCCTGGCTTCAAGGCGTATCAGCAGCAGGTCATCGATAACGCGCAAGCCATGGCGCAGGTGTTCATCGATCGTGGCTTCGACGTGGTCTCCGGCGGTACCGACAACCACCTGTTTCTGGTCAGCCTGATCCGTCAGGGCCTGACCGGCAAAGATGCCGACGCCGCGCTGGGTCGTGCGCACATCACGGTCAACAAAAACTCGGTGCCCAACGATCCGCAGTCACCCTTCGTGACCTCGGGCCTGCGCATCGGCACCCCGGCCGTTACCACTCGCGGTTTCAAGGTGACCCAGTGCATCGAACTGGCAGGCTGGATCTGCGACATTCTCGATAACCTCGGCGACGCCGATGTCGAGGCCAACGTCGCCAGCCAGGTCGCAGCCCTGTGCGCCGATTTCCCGGTTTATCGCTGAGTCAGGAGTAGCCTTACATGCAGCATTACTCAGGCTTCGGCCTTCTCAAGCATTCCCTCAGCCATCACGAAAACTGGCAGCGCATGTGGCGCACGCCAACGCCGAAGAAAGTCTACGACGTGGTGATCGTCGGTGGCGGCGGACACGGTCTGGCGACCGCTTACTACCTGGCCAAAGAGCACGGCATCACCAACGTGGCAGTGGTCGAGAGAGGCTGGCTGGGCGGCGGCAACACGGCGCGTAACACCACCATCGTGCGTTCCAACTACCTGTGGGACGAGTCGGCGCATCTGTATGAACACGCGATGAAACTGTGGGAAGGCCTGTCTCAGGACCTGAACTACAACGTCATGTTCTCCCAGCGTGGCGTCTACAACC
Organism: Pseudomonas cannabina; assembly: GCF_900100365.1. NCBI lineage: Bacteria > Pseudomonadati > Pseudomonadota > Gammaproteobacteria > Pseudomonadales > Pseudomonadaceae > Pseudomonas > Pseudomonas cannabina. The sequence goes on from NZ_FNKU01000001.1 coordinate 4,094,058, forward strand.
TGTGTCACACCTTGCAGGACATGCGCGACTCCGAACGCCGCGTCAGCGCCAACCGCCTCAACGGCGTGGATGGCGAACTGCTCAACGGCAAGCAGGTCGCCGAGGAAATCCCGTACCTGGATTGCTCGAAAAACACCCGTTACCCGATCATCGGCGCGACCGTGCAACGCCGTGGCGGCGTGGCCCGTCATGACGCCGTGGCCTGGGGCTTCGCGCGCGCTGCCGACGCTCTGGGCGTAGACCTGATTCAGCAAACCGAAGTGATCGGTTTTCGCAAGGAAAACGGCGTGTGCATCGGCGTCGAGACCAATAAGGGCTTCATCGGTGCCAAACGCGTTGGTGTCGTCACGGCCGGTAACTCCGGGCACATGGCCAAGCTGGCAGGCTTTCGTCTGCCGATCGAGTCACACCCGTTACAGGCGCTGGTTTCCGAGCCGATCAAACCGATTATCGACAGCGTGATCATGTCCAACGCCGTGCACGGCTACATCAGCCAGTCCGACAAAGGCGATCTGGTGATCGGTGCCGGTATCGACAGCTGGGTCGGCTACGGCCAGCGCGGCTCGTACCCGGTGATCGAACACACCATTCAGGCCATCGTCGAGATGTTTCCAGTCTTGTCCCGCGTGCGCATGAACCGTCAATGGGGCGGCATCGTCGACACCACACCGGACGCCTGCCCGATCATCTCCAAAACACCGGTACCCAATATGTTCTTCAACTGCGGCTGGGGCACCGGTGGCTTCAAGGCCACGCCGGGCTCGGGCAACGTGTTTGCCGCCAGCCTGGCCAAAGGCGAAATGCACCCGCTGGCCAAGCCCTTCTCCATCGACCGCTTCCACAATGGCGCGCTGATCGACGAACACGGCGCCGCAGCCGTAGCCCACTAACAGGAGAACCCGACCATGCTGCATATCTTCTGTCCTCACTGTGGCGAACTGCGCTCCGAAGAGGAATTCCACCCGTCCGGCCAGGCGCATATCCCGCGCCCGCTGGACCCCGCCGCCTGCACCGATGAGCAATGGGGCGACTACATGTTCTTCCGCGACAACCCGCGTGGCCTGCACCATGAGCTATGGATACACGCCGCCGGTTGCCGTCAGTACTTCAATATGACGCGCAACACGGTGACCTACGAAATTCTCGAAACCTATCCGATTGGCAGCAAGCCACAGTTCACGGATCAGGGAGAAAAGGCATGAGCCAGAGCAATCGCCTGCCCAACGGCGGCCGCATCAACCGCAGCAAAGTGCTGAACTTCACCTTCAACGGCCAGACCTACCAGGGCTTTGAAGGCGACTCGCTGGCGTCCGCGCTGCTGGCTAATGGCGTTGACATCATTGGTCGCAGTTTCAAGTACTCCCGGCCGCGCGGCATCTTCGCGGCAGGCTCGGAAGAACCGAATGCCGTGTTGCAGATCGGCGCGACCGAAGCGACGCAGATCCCCAACGTGCGGGCCACCCAGCAAGCGCTATATGCCGGGCTGGTGGCGACCAGCACCAACGGCTGGCCGAGCGTGAATACCGATGTGATGGGCATTCTCGGCAAGGTCGGCGGCAAACTGATGCCACCGGGCTTCTACTACAAAACCTTCATGTACCCGCAATCGTTCTGGATGACTTACGAGAAGTACATCCGCAAGGCCGCAGGCCTGGGCCGTTCGCCAACCGAAAACGATCCGGACAGTTACGACGCGATGAACCAGCACTGTGACGTGCTGATCGTCGGCGCAGGCCCGGCTGGTCTGGCCGCTGCGCTGGCTGCGGGTCGCAGCGGCGCCAGAGTGATTGTCGCCGACGAGCAGGAAGAGTTCGGCGGCAGCCTGCTCTACAGCCGCGAAAGTCTGGATGGCAACCCGGCTGCCGAGTGGGTTACAACAGTGGTTGCCGAGCTGAAAAGCCTGCGCAACGTGACGTTGCTGCCACGCGCTACGGTCAACGGCTATCACGATCACAATTTCCTGACCATTCATGAGCGCCTGACCGACCACCTCGGTGATCGCGCGCCCATCGGCATGGTCCGCCAGCGCATGCACCGGGTGCGCGCCAAACGCGTGGTGCTGGCTGCCGGTACTCACGAGCGTCCGCTGGTGTATGGCAACAATGATGTGCCGGGCAACATGCTCGCGGGTGCAATCTCGACGTACGTTCGTCGTTACGGTGTCGCGCCGGGCAAAAAACTGGTGCTGTCCACCAACAACGATCACGCTTACCGCGTCGCGCTGGACTGGCTCGATGCCAGCCTGCAAGTCGTTGCGATTGCCGATGCACGGCACAATCCGCGCGGCCCGCTGGTTGAAGAGGCACGCGCCAAAGGCATTCGCATTCTGACCGGCAGCGCGGTGATCGAAGCCCGCGGCAGCAAACGCGTCACCGCTGCACGGGTCGCCGCCATCGACGTCAAGGCGCACACCGTTGCCAGCCCCGGTGAATGGCTGGAATGCGATCTGGTTGCCAGTTCCGGTGGCTACAGCCCGATTGTGCACCTGGCCTCACACTTGGGAGGCAAACCCGTCTGGCGTGAGGACATCCTCGGTTTCGTACCGGGCGAAGCGCCGCAGAAACGTATTTGCGTGGGTGGCGTGAACGGTGTTTACAGCCTTGCCGACAGCCTGGCGGACGGTTTCGAAGGTGGCGTGCGCGCTGCCAGTGAAGCAGGCTTCAAGATTGTTGAAGGCGTGATGCCCAAAGCCCTCAGCCGCGCAGAAGAACCAACGCTGGCACTGTTCCAGGTGCCGCACGAAAAAGGTACTGCACGGGCACCCAAGCAATTCGTCGATTTGCAGAACGACGTGACCGCCGCCGCCATCGAACTGGCGACCCGCGAGGGTTTCGAGTCCGTCGAGCACGTCAAACGCTACACCGCGCTGGGCTTCGGCACCGATCAGGGCAAGCTGGGCAACGTCAACGGCCTGGCCATCGCTGCCCGTGCGCTGAACGTGTCGATCCCGGAAATGGGCACCACCATGTTCCGCCCCAACTACACGCCGGTGACCTTCGGCGCAATAGCCGGGCGCCACTGCAAGCATATCTTCGAGCCAGTACGCTTTACCGCGCTGCACGCCTGGCACGTCAAGAACGGTGCCGAATTCGAAGACGTCGGCCAGTGGAAACGTCCTTGGTACTTCCCGAAGAACGGTGAAGACCTGCCTGCCGCCGTCGCGCGTGAATGCAAGGCGGTGCGTGACAGCGTCGGCCTGCTGGACGCCTCGACACTGGGCAAGATCGACATTCAAGGGCCGGACGCCCGCGAATTTCTCAACCGCATCTACACCAACGCCTGGACCAAGCTGGACGTGGGTAAAGCGCGTTACGGCCTGATGTGCAAGGAAGACGGCATGGTCTTCGATGACGGCGTAACGGCCTGCCTCGCCGACAACCATTTCCTGATGACCACCACCACCGGCGGCGCTGCACGTGTCCTGCAATGGCTGGAAATCTATCAGCAGACCGAATGGCCGGACCTGAAGGTTTATTTCACCTCAGTGACCGACCACTGGGCGACGCTGACGCTGTCTGGCCCCAACAGTCGCAAGCTGCTGAGCGAAGTCACCGATATCGACCTGGACCGTGAAGCGTTTCCGTTCATGACCTGGAAAGAAGGTCTGGTCGCAGGCGTGCCGGCGCGGGTGTTCCGCATCTCGTTTACCGGCGAGCTGTCCTACGAGGTCAACATCCAGGCCGACTATGCAATGGGCGTTCTGGAAAAGATCGCCGAAGCGGGTAAGCCTTACAACCTGACGCCTTACGGCACCGAAACCATGCACGTACTGCGTGCGGAAAAGGGTTTCATCATCGTCGGTCAGGACACCGACGGCTCGATGACCCCCGACGACCTGAACATGGGCTGGTGTGTCGGCCGCACCAAACCGTTCTCGTGGATCGGCTGGCGCGGCATGAATCGCGAAGACTGTGTGCGTGAGCAGCGCAAGCAATTGGTCGGCCTCAAACCCATAGACCCGACCCAGTGGCTGCCAGAAGGTGCGCAACTGGTGTTCGATACCAAACAGGCGATCCCGATGAGCATGGTCGGCCACGTGACCTCCAGCTATGCGCACAACTCGCTGGGCTATTCGTTCGCGATGGGCGTGGTTAAAGGCGGCCTGAAGCGGATCGGCGAGCGTGTGTTCGCGCCGTTGGCCGATGGCAGCGTAATCGAAGCCGAAATCGTCTCGTCGGTGTTCTTCGATCCGAAAGGCGAGCAGCAGAATGTCGAGTAAACAGCCGGGCCAAACAGCATTCAAAGCAGGTGAATCATGAGCACAGCCAACGTTTACCAGCAGCGCCCGACCAGCGATGTCAAAGCCGAGTCGCCGTTGTTCCACGCCAGCCTCGACAGCCTGATCGGCAAAGGCCGCGCCAGTCCGGGCGTGTTTCTGCGCGAGAAGAAACTGCTGGGCCACCTCACGATTCGGGGCGATGCGCATGATCCGGCCTTCGCCGCTGGCGTACACAAGGCGCTGGGCATGGAACTGCCAGCCGCACTGATGCTGGTCATCAACGGCGCAAGCTCGCTGCAATGGCTCGGCCCGGATGAGTGGCTGCTGATCGTGCCGAGCGGCGAGGAATTCGCTGCGGAGCAGAAACTGCGTGCTGAACTGACAGGGCTGCACATCGCCATCGTCAACGTCAGCGGTGGCCAGTCGATCCTTGAGCTGACCGGCCCGAAAGTGCGTCAGGTGTTGATGAAATCCAGCAGCTACGACGTACACCCGAACAACTTTCCGGTGGGCAAGGCGGTCGGGACAGTGTTCGCGAAATCACAACTGGTGATCCGCCGGACCGGTGAAGAAACCTGGGAACTGCTGGTGCGCCGCAGCTTCTCGGATTACTGGTGGCTGTGGTTGCAGGATGCGAGCGCCGAGTATGGGCTAAGCATTCAGGCGTGAAGAGCCTGGAAACCGCCGTGTCAGTTTCAATGAAGACTCCTGTGGGAGTGAGCTTGCTCACGAAATGGCCAGTACAGCCCCCGAAAATAAGGCGTCTGGACCATCGTCTTCGTGAGCAAGCTCACTCCCACAAAAGCGCAGTATTCCGTGGGAGCGGACTCGTCCGCGAAGACGCCGGACCGGCGAATAGACCTGGGAACTGCTGGTGCGCCGCAGCTTCTCGGATTACTGGTGGCTGCGGTTGCAGGATGCGAGCGCCGAGTATGGGCTAAGCATTCAGGCGTGAAGAGCCTGGAAACCGCCGTGTCAGTTTCAATGAAGACTCCTGTGGGAGTGAGCTTGCTCACGAAATGGCCAGTACAGCCCCCGAAAATAAGGCGTCTGGACCATCGTCTTCGTGAGCAAGCTCACTCCCACACAACACTGCGCTCCCACTGAATTTGTGGATAACGCGGAGCATTGGCACAAGAGTCAGCTGGATTGTGGATAACAAATATTCAGGAGCATAGATTGAATGAGCCGCGCCCCGGACACATGGATTCTGACCGCCGACTGCCCCAGCGTGCTGGGCACAGTAGATGCGCTGACCCGCTTTTTGTTCGAGCAGGGCTGCTACGTCACCGAGCACCACTCCTTTGATGATCGCCTGTCGGGGCGATTCTTCATTCGCGTGGAGTTTCGTCAACCGGAGGCGTTCGACGAGCAGGCATTCAAGGCTGGACTAAGCGAACGGGGCGAAGCGTTCGGCATGATTTTCGAACTCACAGCGCCCAACTACCGGCCAAAAGTAGTGATCATGGTCTCGAAGGCCGATCACTGCCTGAACGACCTGCTCTACCGTCAGCGCATCAATCAGCTGTCCATGGACGTGGTCGCCGTGGTGTCCAACCACCCGGATCTCGAACCGCTCGCTCGCTGGCACGGAATTCCGTACTACCATTTCCCTCTGGACCCGAACGACAAGCCCGCGCAGGAAGCGAAGGTCTGGCAGGTCATTGAAGATTCTGGCGCCGAACTGGTGATCCTTGCGCGTTATATGCAGGTCCTGTCACCGGACCTTTGCCGCAAGCTGGATGGCAAGGCGATCAATATTCATCACTCGCTGCTGCCCGGCTTCAAAGGCGCCAAACCGTACCATCAGGCCTACGACAAAGGCGTGAAACTGGTGGGCGCAACAGCGCATTACATCAACAACGATCTGGACGAAGGCCCGATCATTGCCCAGGGCGTGGAAGTGGTCGATCACAGCCACTACCCCGAAGACCTGATTGCCAAAGGTCGGGACATCGAAGGGCTGACACTGGCCCGCGCGGTGGGCTATCACATCGAACGACGGGTGTTTCTCAACGCCAACAGGACGGTGGTTTTATAGCTGCAAGCGATCAGTATTTCTTGCCGCTTGAAGCTTGCAACTGTTTTTCTCTGCTCTAAATCTGCTTCACCACAATAAAAGCGAGGCGACACGTATGTCTGGTAATCGCGGTGTAGTTTATCTCGGCGCTGGCAAGGTCGAAGTGCAATCCATCCCCTTCCCGAAAATGGAAGACCCACGCGGCAAGCGCATCGAACACGGCGTCATCCTGCGCGTCGTTTCCACCAATATCTGCGGCTCCGATCAGCACATGGTACGTGGCCGCACGACGGCGCAAACCGGGCTGGTGCTGGGCCATGAAATCACCGGCGAAGTGCTGGAAGCCGGTCGCGACGTTGAACACCTCAAAGTCGGTGATCTGGTCTCTGTGCCGTTCAACGTGGCGTGCGGTCGTTGCCGCAGTTGCAAGGAGCAAAATACCGGCGTCTGCCTGACCGTCAACCCGGCCCGTCCCGGTGGTGCTTACGGATATGTCGACATGGGCGACTGGGTCGGTGGTCAGGCAGAGTATGTGCTGGTGCCTTACGCAGACTTCAACCTGCTGAAACTCCCGGACCGCGACGCGGCCATGGAAAAAATCCGCGACCTGACCTGCCTGTCCGACATCCTGCCAACCGGCTACCACGGCGCAGTGACCGCAGGCGTTGGCCCTGGCAGCACGGTCTACGTTGCAGGCGCTGGCCCGGTCGGTCTGGCCGCTGCCGCTTCGGCACGCTTGCTGGGTGCAGCGGTGGTGATCGTCGGCGACGTCAACCCGACCCGCCTGATCCACGCCAAGGCCCAGGGTTTCGAAATTGCCGACCTGTCTCAGGACACGCCGCTGCACGAACAGATCGCTGCCCTGCTTGGCGAACCGGAAGTCGACTGCGCCATCGACGCCGTGGGCTTCGAGGCTCGCGGGCATGGTCACGCAGGGGCGCAGGCCGAAGCACCTGCCACCGTGCTCAACTCATTGATGGGCGTGGTGCGCGTTGCTGGCAAGATCGGCATCCCCGGCCTGTACGTCACCGAAGACCCAGGTGCCGTGGACGCTGCCGCCAAGATGGGCAGCCTGAGCATCCGCCTCGGCCTGGGCTGGGCCAAATCCCACAGCTTCCACACTGGCCAGACCCCGGTCATGAAATACAACCGCCAACTGATGCAAGCCATCATGTGGGACCGCATCAAGATCGCCGACGTGGTGGGTGTTGAGGTGATCAGCCTCGACGATGCGCCGCGTGGTTATGGCGAGTTTGATGCGGGCGTGCCGAAGAAGTTTGTGATTGATCCGCATGGGTTGTTTGGTGGGGTGTAGGCTCAAAAAAAGGGCGGTTCATACCGCCCTTTTGAAACATATAAACCTCCATGAAAAATATTAAAAAGGCGTGAACCAAACGGGATCATATGAAAGACTTTTATATAAATTACCGCCTATTTCAAATCTATTTTTTTTATGAATGCCTAATCTGAAAACTGTCTCGTATTGCCGATTTTCATACCTGCGAATCTTGGCAGGACCATTACCTATGACTTTTCCGCGGTAAGCTTTGACAGGCAGACCTGTGAGCTTGGAAAATTCAGCAGCAAACGACTCAGGTCCATCCGTCGCTGAGTTGCACATGAAAAGATGGACGGATTCATAGCTATCGAATTTTACGTCCTGCTGCCTGAGCTTTAGATCAAGCTTATTTGGAGACACGGGCTGTTGCCCCATCAACATTCTTGGGCCACCATGTATGGACGAATCGTAGCCATGAGCATCAACTACCAACTCTAACTTTCCGCCGCCTCTTACCCTATCATATACATTAACGTTGCTGGCCAGACTCCGACGATTACTTAGAGGGTGTAGACAAAATAAATTAAACTTTCACTCCCTTGTCTGAATAGCCCTCAAGCCATGCCTAAAACCGGACGTCCTCGCTCGATTGCCGCCGAGCACTATCCCGTGCTGGTGAAACTCGCTCATGCACAGCCCTATTCCAGCCAGGCCGAATTGGCGCTCGTATTCTTCGCCGAAACCGGTATCACTGCGCATCCCGACACCTTTGCAAAAGCGTTGAAAATGGCAGGGATTACGCGTGTAAAGCAGCGGGCCAAGGGAAGTTTTCAGTCACCTGAACCTAATAAAGCCTATGGCTACAATGAAACCCACCGCCGCCAACTGCCGGAGCAGCTATATCCGAGTTGCTTGACAGATACCGAGTGGGCACTGGTCGCCGACCTGTTTGAAAGCCAGGGCGGACGAGGAGTGCCACCGCTTCACTCTCGGCGCACGTTGCTGGAAGCCTGTTGCTATGTCGTACGCACGGGGTGCTCATGGCGAATGCTACCCCGCGATTTTCCTCATTGGGACAATGTCTACAAAACGTTCCGCCGGTGGAGCGCTCAAGGCAAGTTCGAGCAAATGCATGATCGCTTGCGAGCTCAATGGCGTGAGCGGGAAGAACGCGCTGACAGCCCGTCAGCAGCGATCCTGGATTCACAGTCGACCCGCAGTTCTCCTCAAGGCGGTGACAGCGGCTACGACGCAGGCAAAAAAGTGAAGGGGCGTAAACGAAGTCTGATTGTCGATACATTGGGCCTGCTGCTGGCTGTCAGTATCAGTGCTGCAAGCGTGCAGGATCGTGACGCGGCGGATGATGCGGTGGCGTACTCGAAGGAAAAATATCCGTCACTGAGCACGCTTTTTGTTGATAGTGCGTACGCAGGAAAATGGGCACAGCGCACCCATCAACTGCACGCTATCGATGTTCAAGTGATCCGTGGCCCGAATAACAGAAGAACAGGGCAATGGCACTCTGAACAAGGCGATCTATTTTCCGTGGAGCCTGTTCAGACTGGATTTGTGGTCATGCCCAAGCGATGGGTAGTGGAGCGAACTCATGCCTGGAATGAGAGAGCTCGGCGACTGATCATGCATCATGATCGCCTTTTTGCGGTAAGCGAGGCATGGGTTTGGTTGGCCGAGGCTCGAATACTCGCGCGCCGACTCACTACATGATTTTGTCTACACCCTCTTAGGGAGACGCTGAACAATTAACCCGTTCGCACCGTCCCCATTTCCAAGCCGGTTTTTTTCAACCTGCCGGCCTTATTTTACGTTTCTCGAGCAGATTTCTGCCCTCATTTTGCTGAAAGGCGGGCCAGTCCCGCCTTTCAGACGGATTTATCCTGCCGTCTGTTGTAAATACCGCTTGGCCAGCATCAGATTGGCCAACCCAAACAAACTGAACAACTGCGCTGTATTCTTTTCCAGCCCACGGTAGCGAACCTTGCGATGATTGAAGCGCACCTTGATTACCTGGAAGGGGTGCTCGACCTTGGCACGCAGTTGCGCCTTGGCATATTCAATTTTGCGCTTGACCCGATACAGCACGCTGCCTTCGCCGTGCTGCTTGTAACTGCTTGGCCGTTCTGCAATCGACCAGATAACGTCCCGTTCAGCATGCTCCGGTCGCTTGGCCGCACCGGTGTATCCAGCGTCACCCGAAACATAGGTTTCGTCACCGTGAAGCAACTGGCCAACCTGGGTGACATCCGCCACGTTAGCGGCCGTCCCTACTACGCTGTGCACCAGCCCCGACGTGGCGTCTACACCAATGTGGGCCTTCATCCCAAAGTGCCATTGATTGCCTTTCCTGGCCTGATGCATCTCAGGATCACGCTTGCCTTCTCGGTTCTTGACCGAGGGCGGCGCGGCGATCAGAGTAGCGTCGACGATAGTGCCTTCCTTGAGCAGCAGCCCCCGGCTGGCCAGATGCTGGTTAATCGTTTCAAACAGCAGCCGGGTTAGCTGATGGACTTCCAGCAAGCGGCGAAAACGCAGCAAGGTGGTGGCATCCGGTGCAGACTCGCGACCCAGGTCGATACCCATAAAACCGCGGATGGCCTGGCTGTCGTAGACGGCATCTTCGCAACCTTCATCGGAGAAACCGAAACACTGCTGCACGACGTACATGCGCAACATGCGCGACACCCCTATCGCAGGGCGTCCGCGCTTGCCTGCGGTGTTGCTATAAAACGGCGCCACTTGCGCCTCCAGCAGGGCCCAGGGCACCAACTGTTCAAGGTCAGCCAGGAAGCGATCTCGGCGAGTCTGCTTTTTCTTGCCGGTATATTCGAGTTCGGAGAAGGTCTTCTGCACGCGCGTAACGCTCACGGAGAGGGAGGCTGTTGAAGGAACTTAGTGTGCCAAGGGTGGGGACAGTTGGCTATTTTTGCAGCGCCTCCTTAGATGTATAAACTTAAGACTTTGAGCAGTTTTCTGAGAATCGGGGCTGACTTTTCTCATCAGACCTAGCCCCCGCAATAGGCCTTTTAGAAATACGGGCCAGTGCCCACTCGAATCAACCCTACTAACCGGATCCCCCTCACAATACCCATACGCATTCAACCCACCCTCGCCAAACGGGCTCAGACTGTCCGGGCTATTGAACCGCATCAACACCGGGTTAAACGCCCGATAGCCATTGCCCAGCAAATAATGCCCCGTCACCGGATCAACTCGCTCACCTGTAAAGCCCGGCAGGTTCATCGGCCCTGTTGAAGGATGACGATGGCCGTAAGGCGTATAAGCAAACGCCAAACCCTGAGCTGCGATCACGGACTGCTGTTGATCGGTCACCAGCAACGCGCTATCGCTCTCATTGTTTTCCGTACGCCGCTGCGCTAACAAATACTCGTCCGTACGCAGAAGCGTATGCTGTATGGGTCCCTGAATCTGTGTCGCCAAGAGACTCTTCTGATAAAACAGCAAAGCTCTGCCCTGCCCTGCCCTGCCCTGCCCCGCAGGCGAGCAGTCGGCCAAGCGATCCGTTGCGTCGTAACGGTATGTGCAGAGCACGACACGATTGTCGGAAGACATGGAAATCACCCATAAAAATCAACGATAACGTCATGATTCTGGGCGGGTGATCTCGTGCTGCACAGCTAGCAGAACTACTAGGTACATCACTTCGCCTGCCGGCGCTGATGTTGGCGCAATGAAATAATGGCCTGTCTTCGGCACGCCGGGAACAAGCCCCTGTTCTTCCAGTCAAACCGAGTGCTTTACCGCCCACTCAGGGGCGGTTCCGGTTTTGATAAAGGTGACGCAATGAAAACTGCACGCGGCATGGCTTTGGTAACGTTGATGGCGCTGGCGGCAAGCCCGGTGTTTGCCTTCAATCTGAATGACGCCGCGAATGCGGTCACCAATGCCACGAATGGCAATCAGAAAGCCACGGCGGCACCCGAAGTCGCGGGGCTGCTCAATACCCTCGGCACGCAGCTCAATGTCACCCCTGAACAGGCTGTCGGCGGAACCGGCGCCTTGCTCGGGCTGGCGAAGAACAAACTGAGCAACGCGGATTTCTCCCAATTGGCCAAATCGGTACCCGGCCTGGAGCAGATGTCTGGCACGTCTGCGCTGGAAAGCCTGGGTTGCGCAAACGGGCTGGGCAGCTTGCTGGGCAAATCGGGCAATAACTCGATGCTCAACAGCGCGCTGGGTAACGTGCAGAACATGGGTGACGTGAACAACGCCTTCAAGGCGCTGGGCATGGACAGCACGATGGTCAGCCAGTTTGCCCCGCTGATTCTGCAATACCTCGGGCAGCAAGGTGCCAGCGGTTCGGCATTGCAGAGTTTGAGTGGGTTATGGGGTGCGGGTAGCTAACCTTAAGCGTCAAGGTCGGCGGACGCCCGAGCTGTTCTTACGCAATATTTCCCCTGTTTTAAACATGTTCTTTTCAATAGGACCTGAGGCCAAACCACCTACTATATTGAAGCCCATTCCAACGACAGGGGCTGACTTTAGCCCCTCTTTAGTCAGTCTCCGATACCACAAAAAAGCTGATTTGAAGTGGGCGCTTGTACTACTTATTTCGCCTGCACTGACTTGCCTTGCAAGTTTCGCATATTGTTTGGCATGGAACATTGATAGATTCTTATCCTTATAGCTGGCCAAGTTTAAGTTGACACCTTTGACATTCTGAACGAAAGGGGCAGAAGGGTCAGCCAGATTGTTTATAGCTTCATCAAGGTACCGTCTAGGACCCATTATTTTTCCTGAGTAACTCTTATTCCTCGTCACGGTATGACGAACAGTCATTATCAATTCTTTCCTCGTCAATGTCTTGAAGGCATTAAGGTTTTTGGCGCGTATTAGTGTTATTACCAGTAGCCCGGAAAGCGGGGAACGCCCCGTCGGATCACTGTAATTAACCGGATCCCCTCCACAATAGGCATAGCCATTCAGCCCACCCTCGCCAAAAGGGCTTAATGCATCTGGACTGTTAAGGAGGCGCTGCAAAAATAGCCAACTGTCCCCACCCTTGGCACACTAAGTTCCTTCAACAGCCTCCCTCTCCGTGAGCGTTACGCGCGTGCAGAAGACCTTCTCCGAACTCGAATATACCGGCAAGAAAAAGCAGACTCGCCGAGATCGCTTCCTGGCTGACCTTGAACAGTTGGTGCCCTGGGCCCTGCTGGAGGCGCAAGTGGCGCCGTTTTATAGCAACACCGCAGGCAAGCGCGGACGCCCTGCGATAGGGGTGTCGCGCATGTTGCGCATGTACGTCGTGCAGCAGTGTTTCGGTTTCTCCGATGAAGGTTGCGAAGATGCCGTCTACGACAGCCAGGCCATCCGCGGTTTTATGGGTATCGACCTGGGTCGCGAGTCTGCACCGGATGCCACCACCTTGCTGCGTTTTCGCCGCTTGCTGGAAGTCCATCAGCTAACCCGGCTGCTGTTTGAAACGATTAACCAGCATCTGGCCAGCCGGGGGCTGCTGCTCAAGGAAGGCACTATCGTCGACGCTACTCTGATCGCCGCGCCGCCCTCGGTCAAGAACCGAGAAGGCAAGCGTGATCCTGAGATGCATCAGGCCAGGAAAGGCAATCAATGGCACTTTGGGATGAAGGCCCACATTGGTGTAGACGCCACGTCGGGGCTGGTGCACAGCGTAGTAGGGACGGCCGCTAACGTGGCGGATGTCACCCAGGTTGGCCAGTTGCTTCACGGTGACGAAACCTATGTTTCGGGTGACGCTGGATACACCGGTGCGGCCAAGCGACCGGAGCATGCTGAACGGGACGTTATCTGGTCGATTGCAGAACGGCCAAGCAGTTACAAGCAGCACGGCGAAGGCAGCGTGCTGTATCGGGTCAAGCGCAAAATTGAATATGCCAAGGCGCAACTGCGTGCCAAGGTCGAGCACCCCTTCCAGGTAATCAAGGTGCGCTTCAATCATCGCAAGGTTCGCTACCGTGGGCTGGAAAAGAATACAGCGCAGTTGTTCAGTTTGTTTGGGTTGGCCAATCTGATGCTGGCCAAGCGGTATTTACAACAGACGGCAGGATAAATCCGTCTGAAAGGCGGGACTGGCCCGCCTTTCAGCAAAATGAGGGCAGAAATCTGCTCGAGAAACGTAAAATAAGGCCGGCAGGTTGAAAAAAACCGGCTTGGAAATGGGGACGGTGCGAACGGGTTAATTGTTCAGCGTCTCCTTAAAGCGCATCAGCGTCGGATTGAACGCGCGAACCCCGTTCCCCAGCAAATAATGGCCAGTGAGTGGGTCAATCGCCTGCCCGGTAAAACCAGGGACGCCAGATGAAGCCGTTTGTGGGGATCGCGCACCATAAGGGCTGTAGACAAACGACTGATTTCGCATGGCCTCAAGGCTGTGCAGCACCGAGTTTGCTTGATCTGTGGCGAGCACATCGAAAAGAACCTGACCAGAATCTACCCGGCGCAATGCCAGCAAAAGATCTTTTGCCTGAACGACAGAATGCCGGGAAGCACCCTGTATCGCTGTGGCCAGACGGTTGTTTAAATAAAATCGCCTGACCACTTCCTGCCCCGCAGGCACTATGCTTGCCAGCCGGTCCAGTGCGTCGTAGTGGTACACGCCAAGCAGCGAAACATCGGGCGATGACATGAGAATGACCTCTCGCAGAACCAGAGGCCAGTCTCATCCACCCGTTACGTCTCGTCTACCTGTCAGATCTATCAGTGCCCGGACAGCTCCAGCCGCAACGCCGCAATACGCGCATCTTTCTCAATCCAGAGCTGATTGACCCAGCCCTGCACTTTCTCGCGAAACATCGGGTCGTTCTCGTAATCGCCCTGCCACAGCGCAGGGTCCAGCTCGCGGGTCTGGATGTCGACGATCACCTTGGCAACCCGTCCGCAGAGCATGTCCCAGAACCCGTGAATGCCTGAGCCCGGATAGACCACCGTGACGTCCAGAATGGCATCCAGTTGCTCACCCATCGCGGCCAGCACGAAGGCGACACCACCCGCTTTGGGCTTGAGCAGGTGCGTGTAGGGTGAAGCCTGAGCGGCATGTTTGGCCGGCGTGAAGCGCGTGCCTTCCAGGTAATTGACGATGGTCACCGGCTGGCGCTTGAACAACTCGCAGGCCGCCTTGGTGATTTCCAGATCCTCGCCTTTGCGTTCCGGGTGCTTCGCCAGAAAAGCCTTGCTGTAGCGCTTCATGAACGGGTAATCCAGCCCCCACCACGCGAGGCCCAGCAACGGCACCCAGATCAGTTCTTTTTTCAGGAAGAACTTGAAGAACGGCGTGCGGCGGTTGAGTGCCTGGATCAATGCGGGAATGTCGACCCACGACTGATGGTTGCTGATGACCAGATAAGACGTGTCGCCGCGCAGCCCTTCATCGCCGCGGATGTCCCATCGGGTGGGTATGAAGGTCGCGAAGATGGCCTTGTCGATCTCGGCCCAAGTCTCGGCTATCCACATGACCGCGCGTGAGCAGCGATCACGCATTGGGCCCCAGAGCATCAACTTGAGCAGGGCGAGAATCAGCAAGGGTCCGATCAGCACCAAAGTGTTGACCAGCAGCAGAAGTGTGACGAAACAGCCGGTGAGCAGACGGCGCATAGCGGACTCTTGAAGGTTCAGGGGCGGCAATAATAAAGACCCTCGCGTTTTACGCCAATTACACAGGTGCTTACAAATGTTTCACGCAATCGTCCGTATGCTGGTTCTACATTCATTCTGCCGAACCAACCTAAGGTTCGCTGTCTAAAAACGGGCGCCGATTCGGCGCTGCCCATTGCGAGGAACCTCTCACGTGAAACCGATTCTGGCGCTGTTGTCCCTGCTGGCTCTGCCGGTCATGGCTGCTGAACCCACGCTGTATGGCCGCTACGAGAACATCAAGGTGCTGGAAATAGGCCAGACCTTCAAAGCCAAAATGGACACCGGCGCGCTGACCGCATCGCTGTCGGCCAAAGACATCGAGCTGTTCAAGCGGGATGGCGATGACTGGGTACGCTTCCGTCTCGCAAGCAAAGGCGCGGATGGCAAAGTGTACGAGCACAAGGTTTCACGGATCAGCAAGATCAAGGGTCGCGCTGAAGGCGATGACGAGGACGATGATGGCGTGAACGCTGCCAAGCGGCCGGTAGTGGACCTGGAGCTGTGCCTCGGCAACAAGAAACGCACGGTCGAAGTGAATCTGGTGGATCGCAGCCACTTCAATTTCCCGCTGCTGATCGGCGCCAAGGCTTTGCGTGAATTCGACGCAGCAGTCAACCCGGCCCGTCGTTATACGGCTGACGAGCCTGATTGCTGAGGTTTTTTATTGCCTTGCACTATCGTGCGGCGCAGTGCATATCTGTGACGCGGAGCGTCACGCAAGGCATTCCCACGCTGGAGCGTGCGGAACGATAGGTGTCTGAGCTAAAGCGTAACTATCGTGCGACGCTCCGCGTCGCATGCCGTTCTGGACGCTCTGCGTCCAATCCGAACACGCGGCGCGGCTCAGACCTATGACGCGCGCTGATGCGTGAGGAACGACAGCCCTGACTCAAACCGGCGGCTGGGTCGTTTGCATCGACGGCCGCTGGCTGACTTCCAGATACCACTTAGCCAGCTCGGGATAGCTGTTGCGCCAGTTCAGGTCAGGCTGGCGGAAGTCGAGATAACCCAATGTGGCCGCCATGCTGATGGAGGCCACGTCGAATGATGAGCTGAGTTCAGTGATCGCATTGTTTTCGAAGTAGCTCAAAGAACGTTCGATTTTCTGTTGCTGATTGTCCAGCCACTGGTCCCAGTGTTTTTCCTGCGGGCGCAAAGCGGTTTCATAACGGATCAGCACAGCGGCGTCCAGCACCGCATCGGCCAGCGAGGCCAAGGTCAGGCGTCTCCAGCGTGTCGAGCCTTCACGGGGGATCAGCGGCAGACCCACGTGCTGGTGGTCCAGGTAATCAAGAATGACCCGGCTGTCATGAATCACACTACCATCAGCCAGGCGCAATGCCGGGAGCTTGCCTGCCGGGTTGTCTTCATTGAGTTCGGCAGACGGGCTGACCGGCGTCAACACGGTGGGCTGCAACTGCACGCGCTCGAGCTGAGCGGTTTCGTGAAGCATCACCACTACTTTGCGGGCAAAGGGCGAAGCAGCGTTGAAATACAACGTCATCGTGGGCGCTGACATGGGTGTTCCTCGAATGAGACAGGTCCCTAGACTAGTCAGCGTGTCGCAGGTCCGCAATCAGTGTGTCGATCCGCTGTGCCGCGTCAGCAACCCCCGGAGACTCAACCCGCCCGAAATCCCCATACCCACCCAGGCCAGCGTGTCCCACCAGCCGTCACCCAGCAGCGCCGCGAACAGGCCTGTTGCCGTGAGCAAAGCAATCGCGCCGGGGATCGCAAAGGTCTTCCAGAACCGTGACGGCCTTGAACTCATTGCGCCACCTGCGCCTGGATAGCAGGCACTGAGCGCGCGGCGCGGCGTCTGACCCACCACAGGTAAACCCCGCTGCCGAGCACGATGATGGTCAGTACGTCCAGCACCGCCCAGAGAATCTTCATCGGCATGCCGCCGTAATCACCGAAGTGCAGCGGTTGCGACATGCCCAGCGCATCCATGTACCAAGGGCGCTCGACCACAGCGGTGACACGCAGGGTTTGCGCGTCGATCAGCACCGGTGTTGCGAGGTGTGCCGTCAGATGAGTATTGCCCTTGAGGAACACGGCGTAATGGTGCTCGCTGGAAAAGCGCGTACCGGGGAAGGCGATGAAGTCAGCCTGCATGCCGGGCGCAGCCGATTCGGCGATCTCCAGCAAACGCGTCGCCGGAGCGCGCTGGGTCAGTGGCGGCGCGCCTTTGTACGGCGCGATCATTGTCGCCAGCGCGTCGTTACGCCACGAGGCAATCAACAGGTCGGCGCAGGCGCTGATCACCCCCGTCACGCCGACGACCAGCGCCCAGGTCAGCGTCACCACACCAATCAGGTTATGCAGGTCGAGCCAGCGCGTGCGTCGGGATTTGTTGGCGCGCACCTGCGCGAACTCCAGTTTGCGCATGAACGGTGCATACAGCACCGTTCCGGACACGATGGCCACCACAAACAGCAGCCCCATGAAAGCCAGCAAGAGTTTGCCGGGCAGCTCGGCGTACATGTCGACATGCAGGCGCAGCATGACCATCATGAAACCGCCATTGGCCGACGGTATTTCCAGCGCCTCGCCGTTGCGCGCATCCAGCGCGAAGGTGTGCGATGAATTGGGCTCAGTGCCTGCCGTGGCGGCTGTGATCGCCATCACGCCGTTGGGGTCTTCGTCGTCCCAGCCGAAATACTGCAGCACTTCGCCGGGACGATACGCTTCGGCAGCTCGGGTCAGTTGCTCCAGGTCCAGGCGCGGTGTGTCGGCAGGCATCTCCCGGTACTGCGGCGCGTCGCCCAGCAGGTGATCGATTTCATGATGAAAGATCAACGGCAGGCCCGTTATCGCCAGCATCAGCAGAAACAGGGTGCAGATCAGGCTGCTCCAGGTATGAACGATGGACCAGCGACGCACGGTTTGGCTTTTCATGAATTATCCACAGGCGAAGAGGACCGCTGAGCGCGCCCTTGAATGACGTGTAAAACCAAGCCGTATGAAAAGCGGAAAGTGTCAGGGGCAATTCGCTGGCAAACTGAAAAGAGGTGTTTCAGCGTTTCGCCGGGCTGGCGTCAAGCTGGGCGTCCCTTGCCTGCACGCTGACCCACCACTTGGTGTGCTGCTCGATCTGCACGGGCAGCGTGGGCAGCAGCGCCTTGAGCGCCAGGTCAGTGTCGGCCAGCGGGAACGCGCCGGTGATGCGCAAATCAGCGATTTTCGGATCAACCCCAAGATGCCCGGCACGATAGCGGCCCAGTTCTGCAAGCAGGTCGGCCAGTCGGGCGTTGTCCACCACCAGCATGCCGCGGGTCCAGGCGTCAGTGCCGGAAGGCAGGCTGAGCAGCGGGCCCAGACCGTTGCGAGTCAACAGGATCTGCTGGCCTTCGCGCAGCACTTGCCCATCGACCGCATTACGGGGGTTGGCAGCCACCGCCGACTGCAAGACGCTCAACAGCGTCCCGTCCGCTTCACGCCGGACCAAAAACCGCGTGCCCAGTGCGCGCATGCGGCCATCCGGCGTTTCAACGATGAACGGCCGTGGATCATCGTGATTGCCAGTCTGCACCAGTATTTCGCCGTCTTGCAGAACGATCCGGCGTTGCTGCGCATCGAACCGCACGTCGATGGCGCTGTGGGTATTGAGACGAATCAGGGTGTTATCGGCCAGATGCACGTCACGCTGTTCGCCGGTGGCGGTGCGTAGATCGGCCAGCCAGTAATTCACCGGCAGGTAGCCATCGCCCATGAACAGGGCCAGACCTAACGCCACACACATCACCGCCAGACCGCCACCCAGCTTGCGCAGGCTATGTCGCAGCGCGCCAGACGATTGCTGCAACGCCTTGCGCGCCGGACCTGCTGGCAGGGCAAAACGTTGATTCACCATGCCTAATTGACGCCAGGCTCTGGCATGTTCTTCATCAGCGGCCAGCCATTGGGCGAACTCGGCACTGTTGCCGTGGGCGCCATCCAGATCGAGTTGCCACTGGATGGCGGCATCCAGCACACGCGCGGAAACAGGTCGGGCGCTCATGTCGGCTCGCCGTAAAGCGCCACGTAGCACTGACGCATCGCCTGGGCCAGATATTGCCGGACTCGCGAGACCGAAACGCCCAGCCGCTCGGCAATCTCGCCGTGGCTCAATCCGTCGAGACGGTTATACAGAAACGCAGCCCGTGCCTTGCTCGACAGCTTGTCGAGCAGGCGGTCGATGGTTTTGAGGTCTTCGAGAATCAGCAATTGCTCTTCAGGTGAAGGCTGTTCGGCTTCCGGAAGTTGCATCAACTCGCCGAGGTAAGCCTGTTCGAGCGCAGCGCGGCGGAAGTAATCGAACATAAGGCCTTTGGCGATGGTCGCCAGAAAAGCACGCGGCTCGCGGGGCGCAAGCAGCTCATCGCGACCGAGCAGACGCACGAACGTGTCCTGGCTAAGGTCCTGCGCACGCTGCGGGCAGGCGACATTACGCCGAAGCCAGGCCAGCAGCCACCCGCGATGATCGCGATACAACGCACCAACGATTTCGCTATGAGCGCTTGGGACTGACGACACGAACGGCCTCGATGAGAAAGATCGAACTAAAGAGAATCATTCGCGATTGTGGCAGAGCGGAGGGGGAGTGGCAATTGGCGTCTGTCGGGAGGCTGAGGACTGACTCCAGAGTTTCAGGAGGTTACGACGGCTGCGATGGGCTGCGAAGCGGCCCTGAAACCTGCTGCCTCGGTTGGGGCCGATGCACCGTATTCACCGGTTTTGCTGCCGGTTCCCGGCAGTTCGCGGACAAGTCCGCTCTCACATTAACGTTCGCGGACAAGCGAAGCGTCGCCCGGCACGCTCCCACACAGGCGAAGCGTGAAATGCGCGCTCGCGCTGGAGAGATCAGCGCTTTGCACAGGCCTGCTTTTGATTCTGGCCGAAGGCCGTGGGAGCGAACTTGTTCGCGAAGGCGGACGTTTAGACGATATATTTTTGAGAACGTACTGACCCTTTCGCGGACAAGCGAAGCGTCGCCCGGTCCGCTCCCACACAAGCGAAGCGTGAAATGCGCTTTCGCGCTGGAGAGATCAGCGTTGTGCACAGGCCTGCTTTGGATTCTGGCCGAAGGCCGTGGGAGCGAACTTGTTCGCGAAGGCGGACGTTTAGACGATATATTTTTGAGAACGTACTGACCCTTTCGCGGACAAGCGAAGCGTCGTCCGGTCCGTTTCTACACGCTCATGCGCGCTGTTGGCTGGGGAACGCCAGTCGTCCTCACGGCGTGAAGACGACTGGTCACTGGATCAAGCCTGGTGGCTGATCTCACGCAGCGGCTTGCCGCGTGCTGGCTTGTCGCCTGCGACGAAGTAGTCGGCGGTGCTGCGGGGCAGTGGCTGGCGGCCGCGGATCTTGTCGGCGATTTTCTCGGCGATCATGATCGTCGGGGCGTTCAGGTTGCCGGTGGTGATGATCGGCATGATCGAAGCATCCACCACACGCAAGCTTTGCATGCCGTGCACACGGCCCTGACCATCGACCACGGCCATCTCGTCGGTGCCCATTTTGCAGGAGCAGGACGGGTGATACGCCGTTTCGGCATGTTCCCGCACAAACTGGTCCAGCGCCTCATCGGACTGCACGTCAATGCCGGGGCTGATTTCACGGCCGCGGTACGGGTCAAGCGCCGGCTGCTGCATGATCTCGCGGGTCAGGCGGATACCGTCACGGAATTCCTGCCAGTCCTGCTCTGAAGCCATGTAGTTGAACAGGATGCTAGGGTACTCGCGCGGGTCCTTGGACTTGACGTGTACGCGTCCACGGCTTGGCGAACGCATCGAGCCAACGTGCGCCTGGAAGCCGTGTTCCTGAACACCCTTGGTGCCGTTGTAGTTAATCGCGACCGGCAGGAAGTGATACTGAATGTTCGGCCATTCGAACGCTTCGCTGGAGCGAATGAAACCACCCGCTTCAAACTGGTTGCTCGCGCCGATACCTGTGCCGAGGAACATCCACTCTGCGCCGATGGCAGGCTGGTTCCACCACTTCAGCGAAGGGTAAAGCGACACGGGCTGGGTGCAGGCATATTGCAGGTACATCTCCAGGTGATCCTGAAGGTTCTGGCCAACACCCGGCAGATCATGAACCACCGGGATGTCGAGCTTGTTCAGCAACGCGGCAGGACCGACACCAGAGCGTTGCAGGATCTGCGGCGAGGCAATGGCGCCGCCACACAACAACACTTCCTTGCGGGCACGGGCTTCAATGCGCGTGTCGCTGTCGCCTACCAGATAGGCCACGCCGACGGCACGCTTGCCTTCGAACAGGATGCGGTCGGTCAGTGCGTGAGTGACAATCGTCAGGGTCGAACGCTTTTTTGCTTCGTCCAGATAGCCACGCGCGGTGCTGGCACGACGGCCTTTCGGCGTCACGGTGCGGTCCATTGGACCGAAGCCTTCCTGCTGATAACCGTTGAGGTCGTCCGTGCGCGGAAAACCGGCTTGCACGCCCGCTTCAACCATCGCGTGGAACAGCGGATTGTTACCGGCTTTGGGCGTGGTCACGCTGACCGGACCGTCGCCGCCGTGGTAATCGTTCGGGCCGATGTCACGGGTTTCAGCCTTGCGGAAGTACGGCAGGCAGTCGAGGTAGCTCCAGTCTTCGAGGCCCGGCTCTTTGGCCCAGCCGTCGTAGTCCATCGCGTTGCCACGGATGTAGCACATGCCGTTGATCAACGAAGAGCCGCCCAGGCCCTTGCCGGGACCGCATTCCATACGGCGGTTGTTCATGTGCGGCTCTGGCTCGGTCTCGTAAGCCCAGTTGTAGCGACGGCCTTGCAGCGGGAACGCCAGCGCGGCAGGCATCTGGGTACGGAAGTCCAGACGGTAGTCCGGGCCACCGGCTTCCAGCAGCAGAACAGTGACGCCTGCGTCTTCGGTAAGACGGGCTGCCAGGGTATTACCGGCAGAGCCGGCACCAATGATGATGTAGTCGAATTCGGATTGCGTCGTCATAGAGGCTCCCTCATAGAGCTGCAAGTCTCAAGCCTTGGCTGCAAGCAGAAGCAGCAAGGCGATACTTGTGAAAATGGGGTGCGGCAAGCCGCTGTTGATTGCGTCTGCTTGCGGTTTGCCACGTGCCACCTGGAACTGAACGGTGTTTAGAAAACCGAGGTGTAGTCGCCCAGTTCGATCTGCACCGACTTGATGCGCGTGTACTGGGCCAGCGAGCTGATGCCGTTTTCACGACCCACACCGGACTGCTTGTAACCGCCGACCGGCATTTGCGCCGCCGACTCGCCCCAGGCGTTGATCCAGCAGATACCGGCTTCCAGCAGATGAATCACGCGGTGGGCGCGGTTCAGGTCGCGGGTAACGATGCCGGCCGCCAGACCGAAATCAGTGTCGTTGGCACGACGTACCACTTCGTCTTCGCTGTCGTAACCGAGGATGCTCATCACCGGGCCGAAGATTTCTTCGCGCACGATGGTCATCTCGTCGGTGCAGTCGGTGAACACGGTCGGGGCAACGAACGCGCCCTTGTCGAACACACCACCGGTCAGGCGATCGCCGCCGCACAGCAGGCGTGCGCCCTGCTCTTTGCCTTTGGCGATGTAGCCCAGCACGCTTTCCATGTGTTCGAAGCTGACCAGCGGGCCAAAGTTGATGTTTTCGTCTTCCGGGTTACCGGCACGAATACGCTTCACACGCTCAAGGATTTTCGCTTCGAATTCGGCTTTCAGCACGTTCGGCACAAACACACGCGTACCGTTGGTGCAGACCTGGCCGGAACTGTAGAAGTTGGCCATCATCGCAATGTCGGCGGCGCGATCCAGGTCGGCGTCGTCGAACACGATCAGCGGCGACTTGCCGCCCAGTTCCATGGTCACTTCCTTGAGCGACGAGCTCGACGCGCTGGCCATGACTTTTTTGCCGGTGTCGGTGCCGCCAGTGAAGGAGACCTTCTCGATGCGCGGGTGCTCAGTGATCCAAGTGCCGACTTCACGGCCGCTGCCGGTCAACACGTTGAACACGCCGTTCGGCACGCCGGCTTCGGTGTAGATTTCTGCCAGCTTCAAGGTAGTCAGCGAAGTGACTTCGCTTGGCTTGAAGATCATCGCGTTGCCCGCCGCCAGTGCTGGCGCGGATTTCCACAGCGCGATCTGGATCGGGTAGTTCCACGCGCCAATGCCTGCAACCACACCCAGCGGTTCGCGGCGGGTGTAAACAAAGGAAGAATCACGCAGCGGGATCTGTTCGCCTTCGATGGCGGGCACCAGGCCTGCGTAGTACTCCAGCACGTCAGCGCCGGTCACGACGTCGACATAACGGGTTTCGGAGATGGCCTTACCGGTGTCCAGCGTTTCCAGTGCAGCCAGCTCATCGTTGCGCTCACGCAGGATATCAACGGCACGACGCAGGATGCGCGAACGCTCGACTGCGGTCATGGCGGCCCAGATTTTCTGGCCTTTTTCAGCAGCGACTACCGCACGCTCGACGTCTTCCTTGCTGGCGCGCTGGATCTGCGCCAGGACTTCGCCGTTGGCAGGGTTGATCGAGTCGAACGTTTCAGGGTTGCTGGCATCGACATAACCGCCGTCGATGTAGAGTTTCTGCAATTCAAAACGGGCCATAAAGTCCTCGCACATTCAGTTGGGGAGGCGATGACTGATTTCAGTGTGCCGGGTTCGTTCGGCAACAGGCTTGTGCAGTCATTCGGTAAGGGGGCTTCGAAAGCCTAAGCTCGCCGATTTCGCCAATTGGAAGTCCATGTATTCGTAAGCGATCCGTTGCGCTTGCTCGGTGTCGAATGCATCGCCTGACAGCGCGCCCCGCAGCCACAGCCCGTCTATCAGGGCTGCCAGCCCGCGGGCGGCGTTGCGTGCCTGTTCCAGGGGCAAGGTGCGACGGAACTGACAGCACAGGTTCGAGTACAGACGGTGATCGTTGATGCGCTGCAATCGGTGCAACGCCGGGTGATGCATGCTGGTCGCCCAGAAGGCCAGCCAGGTTTTCATGGCCGGGCCGCTGACCTGGCTGGCGTCGAAGTTGCCTTCGATGATCACTTGCAGGTGCGCCCTGGGGCTGTCGTCGGTCAAAGCCTGTCGGCGTTCGCAGACGTTCTGGATCAGGGCGTTCATCAGGTGCCGCATCGTCGCGGCGATCAGGCCGTTCTTGCCCTGAAAATAGTGACTGATGATGCCGTTGGAGACGCCTGCCAGGCGTGCGATCAGCGCAATGCTGGCATCGCCCATACCCACCTGATCGACCGCTGTGAGCGTGGCCTGAATCAGTTGCTGGCGGCGGATGGGTTGCATACCGACCTTGGGCATTGGCGCGAATCTCCCGGTTGTCTGCAGTGATCGTTGTATCGAATTGACCGGGCTAGTCTAAAGATTTTTTATTGAACGATCAATCAATAAAAAATCAGCGGTGAGTTTATAGCGGCAAGCGGCAAGTTGAAAAACGCTGATAGCACCAGGCTGGCATGACTCTGTGGGAGTGAGCTTGCTCACGAAACAAATGGTTCAAACGCCCCATATCTGGGTACTGTACCGACCCCTTTGTGAGCAAGCTCACTCCCACAAGTGTGTAACTGGCGCTGACATTCCTCAATCCTGCAGCACCACACTCGCCAGTTCATCAATCGCTTCCTGCCTCTCGCCCTGATTCGGCTTCGGATGCGGGTTGAGCGTCGACCACTGCGGATGGGCGCGGGCTCGGGAAAGGGGGTCGGGGATTTTGCCTTTGCGCCAGGTCTTGTCCTGCGGCGTGGTCAGTTCGATGCTGTGCATGGCCGCGTGCCCTCTCACACCCAGCGCCAGCAGCAACTGCCGCTGCCGCAGGGCGAGCAGGCGCAGCACCGCGTCGTCTACCGTCAGTTCTCTGCGCCCTTTGAATTTGCCCAGCAACCGGCCGCCGTAGCTGCGCGCCGTCGATAACGCCCCCCCCGCAATCGCCCCGACCAGCGCCGCTGCACCGAGGGTCACACCACCGACCATCAAGTCCACCCCTGCCCCGGCCGCCGCACCCGCTGCCACACTGCCGCCGACGCGCACGCCCATCAATTTGAGGGTTTCCGGATTGAACAGGTCGTCGCCCCAGCGCCCATCCATCAACGGCAGATCGCTGGCAGACACATCGTCTTTGCGAAAGGCATGCAGTTTGAGCAGCGCTTCGACACAGCGCTGCTCACGCTGGCGAACAGCCTTGCGCAACGCCTCCACGGCCTGCTGCTCCTGATCGGCAGTGGTTTCGACGCTGCTCCGACAGGCCGCGCAATCGATCAGCATTTCCGCGATCAGGCGGGCAGCGCTGTGACGTCTGGCAGCACGCTGTTTTTCCTGATCATCGATCAGGCGCTCCAGCCGGGACCGGGCGCTTTCCAGCAGCAGCGCCAGGCTTTCATACAAGCGACGGCCGCCGTCTTCCGGGGGCGCCACGCTGTCGAAGCGCACCAGCGCGTGCAGGCCCAGGCGCGAAAGGGCTTCGCGCCATTCCGGCTCGCGATGCTGCGCGGCACTGACAAAGTTCAGCACCGGCAGCAACGGTTTGCCGCAACTGGCCAGCACCGCCAGTTCGTCGCGATACTTGGCCAGCACCGGCTCACGCGCATCGATCACGTACAACCCCGCATCCGAGTCGAGCAGTTGGCGCAGCACCTTGGCTTCCTGCTCGAAACGCTGTCGCGCTTCGCTGCCGTCAAGAAAGCGCGACAATCGCGCCGGGCCATCCAGCCGCTCACCGGGGCGATCCAGTCGCTCCAGATAATCGAGCAGCGCAATGGCGTCTTCCAGACCCGGCGTGTCATACAGCTCGACCAGCGCCTGGCCGTCCACCGACAGGCGCGCACCTTCTACGTGGCGGGTGGTGCTGGGCCTATGGGAGACCTCACCGAAACTCACATCGCCGGTCAAGGTGCGCAGCAGCGAGGTCTTGCCGACGTTGGTGTGACCGACCACGGCCAGCTTGATCGCACGGGTGCTGTCTGCTTCAGTCATGGCCTGTCTCCAGCCAGTTCAACGGCGCGCTGTCTGTGCGGTGCAATTGCAGTTGATCCAGCGCGAGGCGCCAGTCGCCCACACGCTCCGGATCGAGCGTCTGCCCGACGGGTGCAGGCAGCAGCCAGATGCGCGCCGCCCCTGCGCAGCGCACCAGCTCGGCAATCAGCGCCAGGCTGCCACGATCCGGTGAACGGCGCGGATCGCAGGCGATGACCATACGCGCAGGCGGATAGTGAGCCAGTTGCTCAAGAAGTTTCTGGCGCGACTCGCGGCTGTCAAGCACGCCGGCATTGGCCACACCGGAAGGCAACTGTGGCGGCCAGACCTGCTGATCATCCAGCTCGATTGCCACCAGCAGCGCGCCGTTGCTTTCAACAGCGCTCACGCCGGATTGCACCTGATGCAGCGCAGCGGGCTCGGCATCGTTGACGCCCAATCGCTCGCTGCTGGGCATCAGTCGTTCTCGCAGCTCAAGGTACTCCGGCAGCTCAAGATCAAGACGCAACGCAGCCCGCCCGCGCTTCCAGCGCCACAGACAGAACGCCGCCAGCAAAAGACGCGGCAGAATGCCGTACACCAGCAGCACACCCACCAGCCACGCGGCCCAGGCCTGCCGCGCATTCTCGATGCTCAACGCGCCGTTGCCGCTGGCGCGGATCATGGTTTCATCCGGCACACTGAAGCCCAGCCAGGCCGGGAGCGTACCGAGGGTCTGGGTCAGGCTGACAAAAGTGTCGCTGCTCAGAATCGTGGTTTCCCAGACAAAACCGTAGCGCCGGGTTGCCATCAGCATCAGCAGCACCACCAGCGCACTGAGCAATGCCAGCAACCACAGGCTGTGAACCACCAGCCCGAGCACCCAGCGATTCAGGCGTTTGCGTTGCAGCAGCAGAACCAGCGCAGGCGCGAGTTGCGCGGCCTGCGCGTCACGGGCGAGCTTTTCGCTCAGCCACAACCATAACCGTCCCAACCCGGTGTTGCTGCGCCCGGCGAACATCAAACCCAGCGCCCAACTGGCCAGCAGCAGCACATTTACGCCCAACAGGCTGCCCAGCGCCCAGAACACGTTGACCGGCGTCTGCCCGTCACCCATCGCGGCAAAGGCCAGCCCTGCCCCGCTGATGACGGCCAACACGGCCAGCGCCATCAAGGCCAGGCGCGCGCCTTGCTTCCAGCGATGCAGCGCAGCGAGCATGCCGTCGCGCTCCGCCAGCCCGAGAGCGCGGTGCGTGATACGGGCGTTCAGATCGCCTCCGGCGGCGCGGGCTAGGCGGTTGGCTTCCTGATCATCCAGCGCGCCCGCCTGCTGTTCACGCAGGCGCACGGCTTCGGTCAACCAGAGGGTATCGAGTGGGGTCAGTGCAGTCACACGGCGTCTCTTGATTTAATACTGCTGATTGAATGCTGCGGTGAGCATAAACGCTGCCATCGGACTGAGCACGGCGCGTATCAGTTCATTCGCCCGCTCCGCGACCTCTGATATCCTCGCGCCCATGAAAATTCATCTCTCGCTCAGCCTGATTGCCGCCCTTGGTGAAAACCGAGTAATCGGCGTCGACAATTCCATGCCCTGGCATCTGCCGGGGGATTTCAAGTATTTCAAGGCCACCACACTCGGCAAACCGATCATCATGGGTCGCAAGACCTGGGATTCGCTGGGCCGTCCCCTGCCCGGCCGCCTCAATCTGGTGGTCAGCCGCCAGGCGGACCTGCAACTTGAGGGCGCGGAAGTCTTCCCGTCGCTGGACGCCGCCGTGGTGCGCGCCGAGCAATGGGCGCAGCAACAGGGCGTCGATGAAGTGATGTTGATTGGCGGCGCTCAGCTTTATGCGCAGGGCCTTGCGCACGCGGACCGTCTGTATTTGACTCGCGTGGCGCTGAGCCCTGAAGGCGACGCGTGGTTTCCGGAATTTGATACCGCGCAATGGGCGCTGGTGTCCAACACCGAAAATGCCGCCGTCGATGACAAGCCCGCTTACAACTTTGAGGTCTGGGAACGCCTCTGAGCGTTTTTTAGCGCCGATTCAGACCACCGTCCAAAAACCGTAACAAAAGTGTCGTTTTTGGTTTCGGCGTCGCAAATAAAGGGGCAAACGGCGTCTTTTGGCCTTTTTCGGGTCGCTGACGTACTTTTG
This sequence comes from Pseudomonas cannabina, assembly GCF_900100365.1. NCBI lineage: Bacteria > Pseudomonadati > Pseudomonadota > Gammaproteobacteria > Pseudomonadales > Pseudomonadaceae > Pseudomonas > Pseudomonas cannabina. The sequence continues at coordinate 4,122,303 of NZ_FNKU01000001.1, forward strand.
CCTTCACAATAATTTGTTACGGTCTGCCCCTTCGTTTTTTGACAAGGGGAAATCGTCTATGAAATTCGCGCCAAAATTGCTGGCCGTTGCACTCTGTGCCGGGCTTGCCAGCCAGGCTTTTGCTGCCACCGAATTGAAGCATTGGCCTGAGCCTGCCGCCAAGGCACTCGACGCGATGATCGCCGCGAATGCCAACAAGGGCAATTACGCGGTCTTCGACATGGACAACACCAGCTACCGCTTCGACCTTGAAGAATCGCTGCTGCCGTACATGGAAAACAAAGGTCTGATCACCCGCGAAACGCTAGACCCTTCGTTGAAACTGATCCCCTTCAAAGACACCGCCGAACACAAGGAAAGCCTGTTCAGTTACTACTATCGCCTGTGCGAAATAGACGACATGGTCTGCTATCCGTGGGTCGCCCAAGTATTTTCCGGCTTTACGCTGCAGGAGCTCAAAGGCTACGTCGATGAACTGATGGCCCTGAAAAAGCCGATCCCTGCGACCTATTACGACGGCGATACCGTCAAGCAGCTCAATGTCGAGCCGCCACGCGTGTTCACCGGGCAGACCGAGCTGTACAACAAGCTGATGGAGAACGGCATCGAGGTCTACGTGATGACCGCTGCGTCCGAAGAGCTGGTGCGCATGGTCGCCGCCGATCCCAAGTACGGTTACAACGTCAAACCGCAGAACGTGATCGGCGTCACCACGCTGCTCAAGGACCGCAAGACCGGCGAATTGACCACCGCACGCAAGCAGATCACTGCGGGCAAATATGATGCGAAAAGCAACATGGGCCTGGAGCTGACGTCGTACCTGTGGACCCCGGCAACCTGGATGGCCGGCAAGCAGGCAGCGATTCTGACTTACATCGATCAGTGGAAAAACCGGTGCTGGTGGGCGGCGACACCCCGACCAGCGACGGCTACATGCTGTTTCACAGCGTGGATGTGAGCAAGGGCGGCGTGCACTTGTGGGTCAACCGCAAGGACAAATACATGACCCAGCTCAACGGCATGATCAAGGCCAATGCCGAAGCACAGGCCAAGGAGAAATTGCCGGTCACGGCGGACAAGAACTGGGTAATCGTCAAGCCGGACGAGATTCAGTAAGCGGCGGGATACGCTTCATTCAGCAAGACCGTGCCCAATTGATTGGGCACGGTCAGCGCATTCAGTCGACTTTCTCGAACTTCAGATCCCAGACACCGTGGCCGAGTTTTTCGCCCCGGCGTTCGAACTTGGTGATCGGCCTTTCCGCCGGGCGCGGCACGTATTGGTTGTCTTCGGCCTGATTGCGATAGCCAGGCGCTACGCTCATCACTTCCAGCATGTATTCCGCGTACGGGCCCCAATCGGTGGCCATATGGAATACGCCGCCAACTTTCAGCTTGCTGCGCACCAAGGCGGCAAACTCAGGCTGCACGATACGGCGCTTGTGGTGACGGCTCTTGTGCCACGGGTCCGGGAAGAACAGCATCAGCCGGTCAAGGCTGTTATCGGCGATGCAGCGGTTCAGCACTTCAATGGCGTCGCAATCGTAGACGCGCACATTGGTCAGCCCTTGGGTCAGCACGCCATTGAGCAGCGCGCCTACGCCCGGGTAATGCACTTCAACGCCGATGAAATCCTGCTCGGGGGCCGCTGCGGCCATTTCCAGTAGCGAGTGACCCATGCCGAAGCCGATCTCCAGCGTGCGCGGCGCAGAGCGGCCGAACACCTGATCGAAATCCGCCGGCGTGTCGGTCAGCGACAGGCCAAACAGCGGACGGCCTTGATCCAGACCGCGCTGCTGGCCTTCGGTCATGCGACCAGCACGCATCACGAAGCTTTTGATGCGGCGGTGCGGGCGCTCTTCGCCTTCTTCGGTAGCAGGCGACTCTGGGTGCGGAACGTGCGAATCAGTCATCAACGGGCTCTTACTTGATCAGGCCATCCAGCGGCGAAGATGCGCTGGCATAGAGTTTTCGTGGCATGCGCCCGGCGAGGTACGCCAGACGACCGGCAATTACAGCGTGCCTCATGGCTTCGGCCATCATGACCGGCTGTTGCGCATGGGCGATGGCCGAGTTCATCAACACCGCCTCGCAGCCCAGCTCCATCGCGATGGTGGCGTCGGAGGCAGTGCCGACGCCGGCATCGACCAGCACCGGGACTTTGGTTTCTTCAAGGATGATCTGCAGGTTGTACGGGTTGCAGATCCCCAGACCGCTGCCGATCAGACCGGCCAGCGGCATGATTGCAATGCAGCCGATTTCGGCCAGCTGGCGGGCGATGATCGGGTCATCGCTGGTGTAGACCATGACGTCGAAGCCGTCCTTGACCAGTATTTCGGCGGCTTTGAGGGTTTCGATGACATTGGGGAACAGGGTTTTCTGATCGGCCAGCACTTCCAGCTTGACCAGGTTGCGCCCGTCGAGCAGCTCGCGGGACAGGCGGCAGGTGCGCACCGCCTCAACCGCGTCGAAGCAGCCAGCGGTGTTCGGCAGGATGGTGTAACGGTCTGGCGGCAACACGTCGAGCAGGTTCGGCTCGCCCGGGTTCTGGCCCAGGTTGGTGCGGCGCACGGCGACGGTAACAATTTCGGCACCGGAGGCTTCGATGGCCAGACGAGTCTGTTCCATGTCGATGTACTTGCCGGTGCCCACCAGCAGGCGCGACTCGAAAGTCCGACCAGCCAGAACGAAGGGCTTGTCGCTGCGAACATTGCTCATCGGTAATCCTCTTTGGAGTGCAGATTGGGGGCGGCGCAGGGCAAGTGCCGACTAGCCACCGCCGATGGCATGAACCACTTCGACCTGATCGCCTTCGCGCAGGACCGTCGCGTCATGCTGGCTACGCGACACGATCTCCAGGTTCAGTTCCACCGCGACCCGACGTCCGGCAAGGTCCAGGCGAGTCAATAACGCCGCGACGGTCTCGCCATCGGGCAGTTCAAAGGGTTCACCGTTCAACTGAATGTGCATGCGACAGCAGCCATCATTTTAGGGGGCCAGCATTCTAGCCCGATCAGCCGGTATGACCAAGGCAAAGCCACGCCATTCGTCTCAAGCGTGGCGTGCCGTTCAGGGCGCGGAACCCAGTCGCCACGCCGCCAGCCCCAGCATCGACCAGCCAAACAGAAACGCCAGACCACCGAACGGGGTGATGATGCCCAGCTTGCTGATGCCGGTCAGGGTCAATGCGTACAGGCTGCCGGAAAACAGCAGAATACCGATGGCGAATGAGAACCCGGCCAGATTGATCAGACGCCCCGGGACCTGCGTCGCCAATACCGCCACGCCAAGCAAGGCCAGCGCGTGGACCAGCTGATAAAGCACACCGGTATGAAAAACCGCCAGGTACTCGGCACTCAGGCGTTCTTTCAGGCCATGCGCCGCGAAGGCGCCCAAGGCCACGCCGGTAAAGCCGAAGACGGCAGCCAGCATCAAAAAGCTACGAAGCATCAGGAACTCCAGGGAAAAATCGTCGGAAGGCGCACGGTCTGTATAATGGCCCGCTCAACGGGTTCGGCCAAGCCATCTCTATGCTGCAAATTATTCTTCGTCGCATCGTCAAAGCCCTGCTGTGGTTCGCCGCAGGCAGCTTTCTAGTGGTTTTGGTCATGCGCTGGATACCGCCACCGGGCACCGCGCTGATGGTCGAACGCAAGGTCGAATCGTGGTTCGACGGCGAGCCCATCGACCTGCAACGTGACCGGGAACCGTGGGACAAGATCTCCGACAACCTGAAAATTGCCGTGATTGCCGGCGAAGACCAGAAGTTTGCCGAGCATTGGGGCTTCGATGTTGAAGCGATTCAGGCCGCCATTCTGCACAACGAACTAGGCGGCTCGATCCGTGGCGCCAGCACCTTGAGCCAGCAGGTGTCGAAAAACCTGTTCCTGTGGTCGGGTCGCAGCTACCTGCGCAAAGGTCTGGAAGCCTGGTTTACCATGCTCATCGAACTGCTGTGGTCCAAGGAGCGCATCCTTGAGGTGTACCTCAACAGCGTCGAATGGGACGAAGGCGTGTTCGGCGCCCAGGCTGCTGCGCAACACCACTTCCGCACCAACGCCAGCACCCTCTCCGCGCAACAGGCCAGTTACCTCGCCGCCGTCCTGCCCAACCCACGACAGTGGAGCGCCAGCCACCCCAGCAGCTACGTCTCCCGCCGCGCCGGCTGGATTCGCCAGCAGATGCGTCAGCTGGGCGGGGATGAGTATTTGCAGGGGTTGAACAACAGTCGTCGGTGGTGATGGGGTCGCAAAGGGGACGCAGAGCGTCGCACGATAGCCACAAACAAAAACGCCCCGATCATCTCGGGGCGTTTTTCGTTGTCAGACAGCCTTACGCAGCGATCGACGTCTTGAGCTTGTTCATCGCGCTTTTTTCCAGCTGACGAATACGCTCGGCGGAGACGTTGTACTTCTGCGCCAGATCGTGCAACGTGGCTTTTTCTTCTGCCAGCCAGCGCTGGTAGAGAATATCGCGGCTGCGTTCGTCGAGTACGTCCAGCGCCTGATGCAGGTTGGCGGTGGAGTTGTCGGTCCAGTCCGAGTCTTCCAGTTGACGCGCCGGGTCGTAGCGGTGGTCTTCCAGATAATTGGCTGGCGACTGGAACGCGCTGTCGTCATCCGCTTCGGCTGCCGGGTCGAAGGCCATGTCATGGCCGGTCAGGCGGCTTTCCATTTCGCGGACTTCACGCGGCTCGACGCCCAGGCTTTCGGCGACGCGATGTACTTCGTCGTTGTTCAGCCAGGCCAGACGCTTCTTCTGGCTGCGCAGGTTGAAGAACAGCTTGCGCTGCGCTTTGGTCGTGGCGACCTTGACGATACGCCAGTTGCGCAGGATGAACTCGTGAATCTCGGCTTTGATCCAGTGCACGGCAAACGACACCAGACGCACGCCCATTTCCGGATTGAAGCGCTTCACGGCCTTCATCAGGCCGACGTTGCCTTCCTGGATCAGGTCGGCCTGCGCCAGACCGTAACCCGAATAACTGCGAGCGATGTGCACAACAAAGCGCAGGTGGGCGAGGACCATTTGTCGGGCCGCGTCCAGATCCTGCTCATAGTAGAGACTCTCAGCCAGTTCACGCTCCCGCTCGGGCGTCAGCAATGGAATGCTGTTGACCGTTTGCACATAGGCCTCAAGGTTTGCACCCGGGACTAAAGCATAAGCAGGTTGCAAAGAAGTGGTCATACGAAAAAACCTCCAGCGCACATAGGATGTGCAGTTCAGCACTAGCCAGATTGACTCGGAACCGCTAACCAAGTTCCTTGATTGTCAAAAGCCGATCTGGTGAAACATTATTTTACGCCTTATCGGGGCGCCAGCTCACGCAAGTGACGGGCGACCGCAATCCAGGCACCGATATACCCTAACAGAACCGCTCCAAGCAAGAGCGAAAAACCATCGGCCAGCGGTACGCCAGCCAGCGCAAAGTCGCTACCGTACAAACCTGCCAGCCCGACGACTGCGCCATTCAGCCAGTCCAGGCCATACGCCAGAACGCCCCAGGAGAGGATTCCCGCCCCGAAACCATACAGCGCGCCCATATAGAGAAAGGGTCTGCGCACGTAGCTGTCCGTACCGCCCACCAGCTTGATTACTTCGATTTCGGTGCGACGGTTTTCGATGTGCAGACGTATCGTGTTACCAATGACCAACAGCAAAGCCGAGACCAGCAGAACCGTCAAGCCGAAAACGAAACGATCACCCAGTTTGAGGATAGCCGCCAGTCTTTCGACCCAGACCAGATCCAGTTGCGCCTGCTCGACTTTCGGCAGCCCGGCAAGCCGGGTACGCAAGGCTTCGAGGGCAGGCTTGTCCACTTCATCCGGCGTGACCAGCACTACACCTGGCAGCGGATTCTCTGGCAATTCTTTAAGTGCCTCGCCCAGACCGGACTGTTGCTTGAACTCGCTCAACGCCTGATCGCTGCTGATGTACTCGGCATCTGCTACGCCGGGCATCGCTTTGATCTCGTCGCGCATCCGCGTGCCGTCGGCAGCGCTGGCGTCCAGATTCAGGTAAATGGATATCTGCGCCGCTCGCTGCCATGAACCGCCAAGACGCTCGACGTTGCTCAGCAGCAACGACAGCCCCATGGGCAAGCTCAGGGCAATCGCCATGACCAGACAGGTGAAGAAGCTGCCGATTGGCTGCTTGCCCAGACGACGCAAGCTGTCCACCAGACTGGAACGATGGCTTTCCAGCCAGGCCGACAGCAGCATGCTGAAGTTCGGGCCGTCATCGTCGTGATCATGACGCTGCTTGTTCTTTTTCGGCGGCAACGGATCGGCTGCTTTGGGCGCGACGCGTTCCGAAACCTTGGGGCTACGTGTAGCACTCATACACCGGCCTCCCCGTCACCGATCAGGCGACCGCGTTGCAGAGTCAGCATGCGATGGCGCATGCGGGCGATCAACGCCAGATCGTGACTGGCGATCAGCACGCTGGTCCCCAGTCGATTGATGTCTTCGAACACGCCCATGATTTCCGCTGCCAGACGTGGATCGAGGTTACCGGTCGGCTCATCCGCCAGCAGCAAGGCCGGGCGATGGACGATGGCGCGGGCAATACCGATCCGCTGTTGCTGGCCGGTGGACAGGTCGCCGGGGTACAGCTCGGCCTTGTCGGACAAGGCCACGCGATCCAGCGCCGAATCGACCCGTTTGGCGATCTCTGGCTTGGAAAGGCCCAGGATCTGCAACGGCAAGGCGATGTTATTGAACACCGTGCGATCGAACAGCAACTGGTGATTCTGAAACACCACACCGATCTGGCGGCGCAAAAAGGGGATCTGCGCATTGCTGATCTGCCCAAGGTCCTGACCGGCCAGCATCAGTTTGCCGGTTGTCGGGCGCTCCATGGCCAGCAACAGGCGCAACAGCGTGCTTTTGCCCGCACCGGAGTGACCGGTGACAAACAGAAACTCGCCGCGACGTACTCGAAAGCTCAGTTCATGCAACCCGACGTGTCCATTCGGATAGCGCTTACCGACCTGCTCGAATCGAATCATGGACGCTCCCGCTCCGCAAACAGAGCCTGAACAAAGGGTTCGGCTTCGAAGGTGCGCAGATCGTCGATCCCTTCACCCACACCGATGTAGCGAATTGGCAAGCCAAACTGTTTGGCCAGGGCGAAAATAACGCCGCCTTTGGCTGTGCCATCCAGTTTAGTGAGCGCCAGCCCGGTCAGGGTGACCGTCTGGTTGAATTGTTTGGCCTGATTGATAGCGTTTTGACCAGTGCCAGCGTCAAGCACCAGCAAGACTTCATGAGGCGCGTCGGCGTCCAGCTTGCCGATCACGCGGCGCACCTTCTTCAATTCCTCCATCAGGTTGTCCTTGGTGTGCAGGCGACCGGCCGTGTCGGCGATCAACACGTCGATACCACGCGCCTTGGCAGCCTGCACGGCATCGAAGATGACCGAAGCGGAATCGGCACCGGTGTGCTGGGCAATGACCGGGATATGGTTACGTTCGCCCCACACTTGAAGTTGCTCGACAGCAGCAGCACGGAACGTGTCGCCCGCTGCCAGCATGACCTTCTTGCCTTCCAGTTGCAGCTTCTTGGCCAGCTTGCCGATGGTCGTGGTCTTGCCTGCGCCATTGACGCCCACCACCAGAATCACGAACGGTTTGTGCTCGGCCTTGATCACCAGCGGCTGCTCGACCGGCTTGAGCATCGCAGCCAGCTCGCCCTGCAACGAGGTGTACAACGCCTGCGCGTCGGTCAGTTGCTTGCGGGCGACTTTCTGAGTCAGGCTCTGAATGATGACCGAGGTGGCCTCAACGCCCACGTCTGCGGTCAGCAGACGGGTTTCGATTTCCTCCAGCAGGTCATCATCGATGGCTTTTTTGCCGAGAAACAGGCTGGCCATGCCTTCGCCGATGCTGGCGCTGGTTTTCGACAAGCCTTGTTTGAGGCGGGCAAAGAAGCCGACCTTGGCATTTTCGGGCTCCTGAACCGGGGCCGGGGCAGGAACAAGCGCCGGAATGGCATCCTGAACGGATGGCACGACTACAGGAGCAGGTTCTGGCTGGCGAGGTGCTGGCGGAACGGACTCTGGCTGAACCGGTTCGAGCGCGGACATACTGACCGGCACGCTCTCGACTACAGGCTCGGAGACAACCGGTGCGATCTCGACCGGTTCAGCCACGTCGGGCTCAGCGCCTTTATAAAAGTGGCTCTGCTCCGGGATTACCGGGGTGACATGCGGTGCACGGTCATCACTGAGTGCGACCGGTTCTTCCGCAACCGGCAAGGTCAGCCACGGCTGTGGTGACGGCTCACCTGGCTCGACCGGCGCTTGCGGTGCAGCAGCGGCGCCTTCAGCTACCGTTTCCGGCACAGACGGCGAGGCGACAGAAGGCTCTGCCTGCGGCGTCGTTTCGACAGCCGGTTCAGGCTGCGTCGGGGTCGATTCGGGTGGCGTTGGCTCGGCTTCCTGCGGCTTCTTGCGCAGCCATCCGAACAGGCCTTTCTTCTCTCCAGCCGCGGCTGGGGTCTTCTTGTCGTCGTTGGAACCAAACATGGAGGACGGCTATCTCAAGGTTGCGGAACGCCAGAGGGCGGCCCGGAAAAATTTTGACATGCAAAACAGACTGCGTTCAGGACGTCTTGTTCACTCAGCGGCCGCTTGTGCAGCTACCTTTACCTGCGTTTCAGACAGGTTTCACTCGCAATCGGCCAGTGAAGGCTGTCTCTGAAGCAAACGGATCGGTATCCTAACACCCCCGCGCCCGCCGACGCTAAGTTCACGCGGGCCGTCTTACAGGTTCGAACTACGAATGAATGCTCTAGCCCACCGCGCCGCAGGCCTGCTGCTCAGCACAGTTTGTCTGCCATTGACAGCACTGGCTGCTGATCCGCAACCGACCCGTGAATTCACCCTCGACAACGGCCTGAAAGTCGTTGTCCGCGAAGATCACCGCGCACCGGTGGTCGTTTCCCAGATCTGGTACAAGGTCGGCTCCAGCTACGAAACGCCGGGCCAGACCGGTCTGTCCCATGCGCTTGAACACATGATGTTCAAAGGCAGCAGCAAGACCGGACCGGGAGAATCCTCGCTGATTCTGCGCGATCTGGGTGCCGAAGAGAACGCTTTCACCAGCGATGACTACACCGCCTACTATCAAGTGCTGGCTCGTGACCGCCTGAGCGTGGCGCTGGAGCTGGAAGCCGATCGCATGGCGACGCTGAAACTGCCGCCCGACGAGTTCAGTCGCGAAATTGAAGTCATCAAGGAAGAGCGTCGTATGCGCACCGATGACAAGCCGATGGGCAAGGCCTTCGAACGTTTCAAGGCGATGGCCTACCCGGCCAGCGGCTATCACACGCCGACCATCGGCTGGATGGCGGACCTGGAACGCATGAAGGTTGAAGAACTGCGCCACTGGTACGAATCCTGGTACACCCCGAACAACGCCACGCTGGTGGTGGTCGGTGATGTGCAGGCGGATGAAGTCAAGGCGCTGGCAGAACGCTTCTTCGGGCCGATCCCGCGCCGCGATGTGCCGCCCTCGAAAAAACCGATCGAGCTGGCCGAACCCGGCGAGCGCAAGATCACCCTGCACGTCAAAACCCAGCTGCCGAGCCTGATTTACGGCTTCAACGTGCCGAGCGTCGCGACCGCTGAAGATCCCCGCTCGGCCAACGCCCTCCGTCTGATCGCCGCCCTGCTGGACGGTGGCTACAGCGCCCGCATTCCGGCACGACTGGAACGTGGCGAAGAACTGGTCTCCGGCGCCTCGTCGCGCTATGACGCCTTTGCCCGTGGCGACAGCCTGTTCATGATCAGCGCCACGCCGAACATGCAAAAGAAGAAGACCCTGGTCGATGTCGAAGCCGGGATCTGGCGCCTGCTCGATGATTTGAAAACCAAGGCACCGTCCGCTGAAGAACTTGAGCGCGTCCGGGCCCAGGTGATTGCCGGCGTGGTGTACGAGCGCGATTCGATCACCAGCCAGGCGACCATGATCGGCGAACTGGAAACCGTCGGCCTGTCCTGGAAACTGATGGACAAGGAACTGGAAGACCTGCAGAGCGTGACCCCGCAGGACATTCAGAAAGCCGCCAATACCTACTTCACCCGTGAGCGCCTAAGCGTTGCACACGTTTTGCCTGAGGAGAAAGCCAAATGATCAAGCGCAATGCTTCACGTCATGCGCTGCTCGGCCTGATCCTGGCTGGCTCGCTCGGAGCCTTTGTTGCCCAGCCGGTGCTGGCCGATAACGCCGCTGTTGCCGAACCAGCCCAGGCCACGCCGACACTGGGCAGCAACCTGCAAACCCTGAAAGAACTGGACGGCAAGGCGCCTGCCCGCCGCGCGCTGAACATCCAGACCTGGAACACCGTCGAAGGCACCAAGGTGCTGTTCGTCGAGTCCCGCGAGCTGCCGATGTTCGACATGCGCCTGATCTTTGCCGCTGGCAGCAGCCAGGACCAGAAATCACCCGGCATCGCCCTGCTCACCAACGCCATGCTCAACGAAGGCGTGAAAGGCAAGGACGTCAGCGCCATCGCTCAGGGCTTCGAAGGCTTGGGCGCAGACTTCGGCAACGGTTCCTATCGCGACATGGCCGTTGCCTCGCTGCGCAGCCTGAGTGCGGTCGACAAGCGTGATCCGGCCTTGAAGCTGTTCGGCGAAGTGGTCGGCAAACCGACCTTCCCTGCCGACTCGCTGGCGCGTATCAAAAACCAGTTGATCGACAGCCTCAAAAGCCAGAAACAGAGCCCCGCCGCTATCGGCAACAAGGCACTGTTCGAGCGTTTGTATGGCGATCATCCTTATGCTCACCCGAGCGAAGGTGATGTCAAAAGCATCAATGCCATTACGCTTGCCCAGCTCAAGGCTTTCCACAGCAAGGCTTATGCGGCGGGCAATGCGGTCATTGCGCTGGTCGGCGACCTGTCACGGGATGAAGCGCAAGCCATCGCCGCACAGGTTTCCGCTTCGCTGCCAAAAGGTCCGGCGCTGGCCAAGGTCGCCAATCCGGTCGAGCCCAAGGCGGGGCCGACACACATCGAGTTCGCTTCCAATCAGACCCACCTGATGCTCGCGCAACTGGGCATCGACCGTAACGACCCGGATTACGCAGCGCTGACTGTCGGTAACTCGGTACTCGGCGGCGGTGGCTTCGGCAGCCGCCTGATGACCGAAGTGCGTGAGAAACGCGGGCTGACCTATGGCGTATCGTCCGGTTTCACGGCCATGCAGGTTGCCGGGCCGTTCATGATCGGTCTGCAGACCCGTGCGGAGATGAGCGAAAACACCCTCAAGCTGGTGCAGGACATCGTCCGCGATTTCCTCGCCAATGGTCCGACCCAGAAAGAACTCGATGACGTGAAACGTGAGCTGACCGGCAGCTTCCCGCTGACCGCCGCCAGTAACTCGGCCATCGTCGGCCAACTGGGCGCTATCGGCTTTTATGACTTGCCGCTGACTTACCTGGAAGACTACATGACCGCCGCCCAGAGCGTGACCGTCGAACAGGTCAAAGCCGCGATGAGCAAGCATCTGAGCGCCGACAAGATGGTCATCGTCAGCGTTGGCCCGACGGTGGAGCAAAAGCCGCTGCCCGCGCCGACTGACACACCTGCTCGCCAACCTGTAGGGGTCCCGGAACACTGATGGCCAATCCACGTCCGAAGGGCCATAACGGCCTGGGTCAGCTTCGTATCATCGGGGGGGAATGGGGCAGCCGCCGCCTGACCTTCCCGGACGCCCCCGGCCTGCGCCCGACGCCGGATCGCGTGCGCGAAACGCTGTTCAACTGGCTCGCGCCGCACATTGCCGGCGCCAAAGTGCTGGATGTCTTCACCGGCAGCGGCGCGCTGTTTTTCGAGGCCCTGTCGCGCGGCGCCAGCATGGGCCTGGCGCTGGACAGCAACGCAGCGGCCATCGCCAGCCTGCGCCAGAACCTCAACGCCCTGAACTGCTCCAGCGGCCAGGTTTCCCAGACCGACGCCTTGCGCTATCTGGAAACCGCTGTTGCAACGCCTTTCGATCTGGTCTTCCTCGACCCGCCCTTCCACCAGGGCTTGCTGGCCTCCGCCTGCAACCTGCTGGAAACCCGAGGCTGGCTGGCCGACACGGCCAGGATCTACACCGAAAGCGAAACCCCGCCATCGACCACCGGCCTGCCCGGCAGTTGGCGGCTGCATCGCGAGAAAAAGGCCGGACAGGTTTATTACGCGTTGTGGCAGCGGGGATAGCGAAAAACTTGTTTAGACGGGGCGCACCAACATTGCGTCCCGCAGATTCGGCAATCGCCTCCATTTGTTAACAAGCTTACCGAAATTCCAGACTGATCCTACGTCGCCCTCGTTGACTCAAGTTTGCAGCCATAGTCCCATTGCTCAAGACCCGTAGACGTGATCGTGGCTCGTCGCCACGCCCGAAAAGGAAGGTTATGAGCAAGGTAAACCGGACAGCGACGCGACAATTGCGGAGTGTGATGTATCGCATCACAATGGGCCGTTGATTGTCAGCTGGAGGCACAAAGGACTGAGGGGTTTTTTCGAAACCGGTTCCACCAGCGGAGTCAGAGTTGATCATTCGAAACACCTGGCGCACGCTCTCGCGATACTGAATAGAGCGAGAACGCCAGATAACGTCAATATACCCGGTTGGAGACTTCATCCCCTTAAAAGGCGAGCTGGCAGGTTCTGGTCAATAACCATTAATGCTAATTGGCGCATTATTTTTCGCTTTCTGGATACAGATGTCGAATTGGTCGACTACCTGGATTACCACTGAACGGAGGTCCCCATGGAAATGTTCAACCCTCCCCATCCGGGTGAGATCCTGCTTGAAGAGGTGATTCCGGGCTTGCAGACCACTGTTACGGAATTCGCCAGTCATTTGGGTTTTGCACGCGAAACGCTGTCTAGAATTCTGCACGGGCACGCACCGGTGAGTCCTGATCTGGCGGTCAGGCTTGAGCGGGCGGGTATCAGCAGCGCGCGCCTGTGGCTGAGTATCCAGGCGGACTACGATCTGTGGCAGGCAGAGCATCGCGAGCAGCCGCCTATCGAGCCTTATGTGAGGGCAAACTCGGGCTAATGCCGATAATGCTCAAATAGATTGTCACGCCACTCGCACACTCCCCTCTTACATCCCGCCCCACTTGATGGCACCGTACAGCATCAGCCCTTGAATAGATCGTCGAGCAATACCGTGCCTACACGCGCCACTTTTCTGTCCCATGCACACCCGTTCACTCCGGCTATCGGGATGAGCAACCCGCATCTGCAAACCCTGTGGGGGCCACTGTTACGCAAGCCGACGCTGCTGGCGCGAACGCGCGAACGGTTGTGGTTGAAGGACGGGGATTTTCTGGACATGGACTGGCACGGGCCGGATGCGGTCGATGCGCCGCTGGTGCTGGTGCTGCATGGCCTGACCGGGTCGTCCAATTCGCCGTATGTCGCAGGGCTGCAAAAGGCGATGGCGGCGCGGGGCTGGGCCAGCGTAGCGCTGAACTGGCGGGGCTGCTCGGGCGAGCCGAATCTGCTGTCACGCAGCTATCACTCCGGGGCCAGTGAGGACCTGGCTGAAGTGATCGCTCACTTGAAAACAAAGCGCCCACTCGCGCCGCTGTACGCCGCCGGCTATTCGCTGGGCGGCAATGTTTTGCTCAAATACCTGGGCGAAGCCGGCAGGCACAGCGACTTGCTGGGTGCGGTTGCGGTATCAGTTCCATTTCGCCTGGATGAATGCGCCAACCGTATCGGCCAAGGCTTTTCCAAGGTCTATCAGCGGCATTTCATGCGCGCAATGCTCGCCTACGTTCGCGAAAAACAGCAGCGCTTTCAGCATGAAGGGCTGACCGAGGGGCTCGCCGAGCTGGCAGCCCTCGGCTCGCTGGAGAACATGCGCACGTTCTGGGACTTCGATGGCCGAGTGACCGCGCCACTGCACGGTTTCGCGGATGCGACGGATTATTACCGCAGAGCGTCCAGCCGCTACTACCTGGGGCAGATCGAGACGCCGACGCTGATTATCCAGGCCAGTGACGACCCGTTCGTCTTCCCTCACAGCCTGCCTGAACCGAGCGAGCTGTCGTCCTGCACCGAATTCGAACTGCATGCCAAAGGCGGACATGTCGGTTTCGTCGAGGGCTCGCTGCGCAATCCGGGCTATTACCTCGAACGGCGCATTCCCCTGTGGCTAAGCGCTGCCCACGAGCGCAACGCCCACGCTTAATCGGCGCCAGTGGCGACTTCTCGGGACGGGTCGGTGATCCACTCGCTCCATGAGCCCGCATACAGCGTCCCCAATGGATAACCGGCCAGGCACAGCGCGAACAGGTTGAGGCACGCCGTCACGCCAGAGCCGCAATAGGACACCAGGCTTTCCGGCGGGCGACCTTGCAGCTTTTCGGCGAACCGCTGCCTGAGCTGTTCGGGTGGCAGAAAAAGCCCGTCCGGCCCGAGATTGTCGCTGCACGGCACACACTGCGCGCCAGGAATATGCCCGGCCACGGGGTCGAGAGGTTCTACGTCGCCGCGAAAACGGGCTTCGGCACGGGCGTCGATCAGGGTCATTTCCGGACGCCCGAGACGCCCCTGCAATCGGCTGGCGCTCAGCAACAGCGACATGTCCGGCTCACCGCGGAACTGTCCGGAAGCATGGCTGGGCGCATCGAGACTGAGCGGCAACCCCGCCGCATGCCAGGCTTTCAGGCCACCATCGAGCAAGTAGACGCCCTCGCGCTTGCCCAGCTAGGCCAGCAACCACCAGGCACGGGCGGCAAACATGGCGGGGCCGTCGTCATACAGCACCACATCGCTGTCAGCGTTGATGCCCCACGCCTGAAAGCTGTGCAGCAAGGCGTCCGGGTCCGGCAACGGATGGCGTCCGGTCTTGCCCTTGACCGCCGGCCCGCTGAGGTCACGCTTCAGGTCGGCAAATGATGCACCTTCGATATGCCCCTGCGCATAGCTGCGCTGCCCGTAATCGGAGTCTTCAAGGGCAAAACGGCAATCCAGAATCACCAGCCCGGGATGTTTCTGGCGGGCGACCAGCTGCTGCGGGCTGATCAGTTGCGCGATAGATATGACACACTCCTGCGACAGAAAACCTGCTAATCAGGCCGCTGAACGACCCGTAAATTCACTCCAGAATCTTTGGCAGCGACGCATGAAACGTTGCGCACAAGGCGTCGAACGCTTCACGGGCCTGCGGGGCGACAAAGGAGGATTCGAGCATAAGCACCTGATAGACACCGCGTCGAATCGCTTCGTCGTTCACGTGCGTGGAATTTTCACGATTCGTGCACAGGAAACGCACCCACGACGTCAACACGATCCAGGTGTTAAGGCTGGTCCACTCGATTTGCGACTCATCCATTTTCAGAATGCCCGCCTTGATGAACCCACGGTAGAGGGTCATCGCCTGCATCAGACAGCGATACGAGAAGCGCCGATAGCGCGCTGCCAGCTCGGCGTCCGAGGTCAGCAGGTGCTCGAGATCGCGATGCAGAAAACGATAGCGCCACATGGCATCGATAATCGCCAGAAAATAATCGCGCTTGTCTTCCATGGTCGGCGGACGGTCGGCGGGCAAGGTCAGAAAGCTGCCCACCAATAGCTCATATTCCCGGAATAGCTCGGCAATGATTACCTGCTTGTTGGCGAAGTGGTAATAGAGATTGCCGGGCGAGATGTCCATGTGTGCAGCGATATGATTGGTGGTCACGCTGCGTTCACCCTGCTGGTTGAACAGCTCCAGGCTGGTTTGCACGATTCGTTCACGGGTTTTGGTACGGGGTGCCATGCTGGGCCGGGCCGCTCTGCTGAGGAGATGGTGGCGATAGTAGCGCAAGCGTTTGAGCAACGGGATAGGCCGACAGTGGCAAATCGACATAACGCCTGACCTGCAAACTATTACGGTATTTCACAGATTAATATCAGAACGTCAGATACCCCCACAATCAGGGCATTTCGTGCGAAACATGGCCGATAATCGGCGCAATACGACCTTCAGCGCATGTCGGGCAGCTTGGCCCGTCGGGAAGGCTGCGATACCATCCGAGTCCCACAACGGACTCCGACCAGGACGACGCGATGAACCGAGTGTTGTACCCAGGCACCTTCGACCCTATTACCAAGGGCCATGGAGATCTGGTCGAACGCGCCTCGCGCCTGTTCGACCAAGTGGTCATTGCCGTTGCCGCCAGCCCGAAGAAAAACCCGCTGTTCCCGCTGGAGCAACGTGTCGAGCTGGCTCGCGAGGTCACCAAGCACTTGCCCAACGTGGAAGTCGTCGGGTTTTCCACGCTTCTCGCGCATTTTGCCAAGGAGCAGAACGCCAACGTCTTTCTGCGCGGTCTTCGTGCAGTGTCGGACTTCGAATACGAGTTCCAGCTGGCCAACATGAACCGCCAGCTGGCACCGGACGTCGAAAGTCTGTTCCTCACGCCGTCCGAGCGTTACTCGTTCATTTCCTCGACGTTAGTGCGTGAAATCGCTGCATTGGGGGGAGATATCACCAAGTTTGTCCACCCTGCCGTCGCTGATGCGCTGACCGAGCGCTTCAAGCGCTAGGCCCTGACGCTGCAAGTCAAGGTGCATCCCGAAGCCTAATGCGGCACAATTCGCCGCATTGGTTTTCATATGCCCCGGCGTCGGCTGCGGCAGGAGCAATTCATGTCCCTTATCATCACTGACGATTGCATCAACTGCGACGTCTGCGAACCCGAGTGCCCGAACGAGGCGATTTCACAAGGCGAAGAGATCTACGTGATCAATCCGAACCTGTGTACCGAATGCGTGGGTCATTACGACGAGCCACAGTGCCAGCAGGTCTGCCCGGTCGACTGCATTCCGCTGGACGAAAATCACGTCGAAAGCAAAGAGCAACTGATGGACAAGTACCGGATCATCACCAGCAAGGCCTGATCCTTTACCGCTGCTTTGCGTATCCGTCACCGGTGCAGCCCAGGCAGCGCACAAAGGCTGCCTTGCCCGGATCGACCACCAGCGCCTTGCCCGTCGCCCCGAGATTGCCGCCCGCTGCCGCAAAGGGCGAAGCGATCACGAACAGACCGGTGCCGATAACCGTCGCCACGATCAGCAATGGCCTGGCAATGAGCAGGTCACCGATCATGGCGTAGGCCGGCGGATTCTGGATGGCATAGACCGGGTCACCACTGCCTTCGTTGACGTCGCCTGCGATGGCGGGCATCGCCTGCAAGCCTATGAACAACGCCAGCGTGGCAGCGAGAATACGAAACAGGCTCATGGCGTGGTCCTTCAGGCGTAGCGAATTGAGGTGCCATCACTATAAACAGGGATGGGGGTAACGCAAGTGGCCCAAGGTCTACGGTCCGGGAATTTCAGCGCTGGCACTTCGGGCAGTAGACGCTGGCACGCTGGCCCAGCTTGATCTCGCGCAACGTCGTTCCGCACACCTTGCAGGGCTGCCCGCCACGGCCATAGACGAACAGTTCCTGCTGAAAGTACCCCGGCTTGCCGTCGCCGCCGATAAAATCCCGCAGCGTCGTGCCGCCGCGCTCGATGGCGTAGGCCAGAATGCGTTTGATCTCGATCGCCAGTTTCAGATAGCGCGCTCTGGAAATGGTTTTGGCCTCTCGACGCGGGTCAATGCCCGCCGCGAACAGTGCTTCGCTGGCGTAGATATTGCCCACGCCCACAACCACAGCGTTGTCCATGATGAACGGCTTGACGGCAATCGACTTGCCACGCGAGCGCTCGTAAAGCCGCTCGCCGTCGAACAGATCGGTCAGTGGCTCCGGCCCGAGCCGAATCAGCAGTTCATGGTTGTGCGGGTCATGACTCCAGAGCATCGCGCCGAAACGACGCGGATCGGTGTAGCGCAGGGCCAGACCCGACTCCAGCTCGATGTCGACATGCTCATGCTTGAGGGCCGGCAAGCCGGCTTCGACCAGACGCAGGTTGCCGGACATGCCCAGATGACTGATCAGGGTACCCACCTCGGCCTGGATCAACAGGTACTTGGCGCGCCGCTCAACCTGCACAATGCGCTGCCCGGACAAGCGCACATCCAGATCTTCGGGGATCGGCCAGCGCAGACGACCATCACGGACAATGACGCGGCTGACACGCTGACCTTCGAGATGCGGCGCAATGCCCCGGCGGGTGGTTTCGACTTCTGGTAATTCAGGCATGGATAACTCGGTCGTGCGAAAAAGAAAGCCCGGCGGCGCGCTGGATCAACGCGCACCCAGTTCGCGAATGCTTTCCCTCAGGTATTCAAAGTCGTACTCGGACAACGCAACGTAATCGAGCACCAACGGCCCGACACTCTCCCAATCGTGATCGACATCCTGACTGCCCAGAACGCGATAGGACTGGCAGATATGTTCGGCCATTTTCAGCGGCGCCAGCAGGTTTTTGAGCGTGGGATCGCGGCTGGAGTCGTCCTGGAAAATCGCCAATGCGTTGTGATGATTGGCGATGGCGTTGGTGACATGCTCCGGCAGACGCCAGGATTTGGCGGTGTAATAACCCACCACCGAATGGTTGGTGTCGTACGCACGGTTTTCGGTGTCGACAACACGGCAGTCAGGCCCGGCATTGGCGTAGGCGTCTTCCAGCACCGTCATGTAATTGGGGAAGCGCTTGAGCATCAGCGGGATGCCGCAGTCATGAAACAGGCCCAGTGCGTAGGATTCATCGACAGTCTGTGAGCCAATGCGCTTGGCCAGCGTCAGACTGGTCATTGCGACGTCCTGCGCCGTATCCCAGAAACGGTTCAGGGCGACGATGGTCTCGTCCGTCATCTCGCCCCGAATCGACTGCGCGTTGATCAGGTTGATCACGGTCCGACTGCCCAGCAGATTCACGGCCTTCTCGATCGAGGCGATCTTGCTGGACAGCCCGTAGTGCGCCGAATTGACGATCTTCAGCAGCGCTCCAGACAGCCCCGGGTCTTGCGCAATCAAGCGCGCAATGACGCCCAGGTCCGGATCAGGCATGTACTGTTCCATCTGCAGATCCACCATGATCTGCGGCTGGGGCGGCACGCTGATGCCCTGCAATGCCAGCTGTATCTGCTCGGAGGTAAGCTCTTCGGACATAGGTATTCACTCGCGATAATGGCTGGATTCTCCGCTCTTGAACGTGAACGGTCCATCTCCACCGACGAAGATTTTCTCGGAACTTTGGCGTGTGTACAGCTTCGGACCCTGTGTACGTGGCGTAGACGGCAGCCTCAAAAAGGCTCGCCGTGCGCTATTCATGAAGCCTGACACTGGAGGATCACATGTCCAAATCACTGACTGGCAAGCGCATCGCAATTCTTGTAACCGACGGTTTCGAGCAGGTCGAATTGACCGGCCCCAAAGAAGCCTTGGAGCAGGCAGGTGCCACCGTGGAAATTCTTTCTGCAGAAGAAGGCCAGGTCAAAGGCTGGAATCACGACAAACCGGCTGACGACTTCAACGTCGACCGGACCTTCAAGGCGGCCAATGCCAGCGACTAACACGGCGTGGTACTGCCAGGCGGCGTGCAAAACTCCGACACCATCCGCACCGACGTCGACGCGCAGCAGTTGGTCAAGGACATCGACGCGTCCGGCAAACCACTGGCGGTCATCTGTAATGGCGGCTGGTTGTTGATTTCTGCAGGTCTGGTCAAAGGCAAGACACTGACCAGCTTCAGCTCTCTAAAAGACGATCTGGTCAACGCCGGTGCCAAATGGGTTGATCAGGCCGTTGTAACGGATGGCACGCTGATCAGCAGCCGCCAGCCTGACGACATCCCGGCCTTCAACAGCACGCTGATTGAAGCGCTGTCCGCATAATACATCGCGTTAATCGTCGTCATCCCGGTGCACAACCGGGATGACGCGCTATAATCCCGCTCTTTTTTCAGGAGCGACGTCATGTCCCTGCCTAGCTTGCGCCTCAAAGCCAACGCCGACCGCCGCCTGCGCGCCGGTCATCTGTGGGTCTACAGCAACGAGATCGACGTAGCCGCCACGCCGCTGAATGGTTTTGCGGCCGGCGATCAGGCACTGCTGGAAGCCGCGGGCGGCAAACCGCTGGGCATCGTCGCCATGAGCCCCAACAACCTGATCTGCGCTCGCCTGCTGTCGCGCGACATCAAGCTGCCGCTCGACAAGTCGCTGCTCGTTCACCGCATCAACGTCGCGCTGTCACTGCGCGAGCGCCTGTTCGACAAGCCGTTCTATCGCCTGGTGTTCGGCGATTCCGACCTGCTGCCGGGTCTGGTGGTCGATCGTTTCGGTGACATCCTGGTGGTCCAGTTGGCGTCGGCCACCATGGAAAACCACAAGGAAGACATCGTCGCGGCGCTGGTTCAGGTCATCAAGCCCAGCGGCATCCTGTTCAAGAACGACTCGGCGGCCCGCGATGCGGAAGGCCTGAATCGTTATGTCGAGACTGTATTCGGCCTGGTGCCGGAATGGGTCGCGCTGGAAGAGAACGGCGTGAAGTTCGAAGCGCCGGTCATGGCCGGGCAGAAGACTGGCTGGTTCTATGACCACCGCATGAACCGCGCGCGCCTGGCGCCATATGTCAAAGGCAAGCGCGTGCTGGACCTCTACAGCTACATCGGCGGCTGGGGCATTCAGGCAGCTGCATTTGGTGCCGCCGACGTGACCTGCATCGATGCTTCGTCTTTCGCCCTCGATGGCGTGGAGCGCAATGCGGCGCTGAACGGTTTTGCCGAAAAAATGACCTGCATCGAAGGCGACGTGTTCGAAGCCCTGAAGGAGCTGAAGGCTGGCGAAGAGCGTTTCGACGTGATCGTGGCCGACCCGCCTGCGTTCATCAAGCGCAAGAAAGACATGAAGAACGGCGAAGGCGCCTACCGTCGCCTGAACGAACAGGCCATGCGCCTGCTGTCCAAGGATGGCATTCTGGTCAGCGCTTCGTGCTCGATGCACCTGCCGGAAGACGACCTGCAGAACATCCTCCTGACCAGCGCCCGCCACCTGGACCGCAATATCCAGCTGCTGGAACGCGGCAGCCAGGGCCCGGACCATCCCGTCCACCCGGCAATTGCCGAAACGCGCTACATCAAGAGCATCACCTGCCGTTTGCTGCCCAATAGCTGATCCTCGAAGGGCTACTCTGTGTCGAGCGATAGCTGAGGTTATCGTTCCGCACGCCCCAGCGCTCATTGTAATACACAAGCATGCTTTTGATTCTGGCCGAAGGCCGTGGGAGTGGACCGGGCGACGCTTCGCTTGCCCACGAAGGGCCGATACATTCTCCGAATGTGCATCGTTTGAACCAGCGTCTTCGCGGACAAGTCCGCTCCCACAAAAGCGCCCCAGTGGAATACCGTTCGCGACGCTCTGCGTCGCACGACAGTTGCTGTTCTCAGACCCGCCCCACCACCGCCCGCACTCCCAGCAACAACAGAAAATGCAGCGGGTAGATCGCGTAGGCCCAGCGCCGCATCGGGATCACTGCGAAACCCGGCTTACTGCGCAGCAATGTCATGCCAAGCGCGGGCGCCAACACGCACGCAACTATCGACCCCACGGAAATCGGATCGCCCCAGCTCGCGCCGGCAAACATCTGCGACCAGGCGTTGCCTGCCAGACAGAAAATGGCCGGAAAAACCGAATACCAAACGCGCTTTTGCAGCACCAGCACAAAGACCAGCGGCAACAGCACGCCGGAAAATCCGAACATCAGGTATTTCTGAAACATCGCCGTCAACAACAGTGCAACGATGGCCATGACTCGAGTGGTCGGGTTGCGCTGCTGCCAGCCCTGCGCAATCACCAGCCCCAGCAACAAGGTCGGCATCACGTTTAGCACCGTCGCATCGGCCATGAACAGCCGATACGGAATCTCCGCCAGCCCGGCAAACACCAGCAACCAGCCCAGATAACGCCACTGCACGCGCGGGGTGACAATCGCTGCACTGCGCCGCGACAGATTCACCGCAATCGCCAGGCAGAACCAGGGAAAGGCAAAACGCCCCGGCACGTAGAGAAAATCAACCGACCAGCCCACATAACGCAGATGATCGAGCACCATGCTCAGCATCGCCAGCCATTTGAGCAGGTCCAGCGCCTTGTTGCGTCCCGGCAGAAAAGGCGGGTTGGAAAGATCCATATCACTCCTGATCGGTTCAGTCAGTCATGCAGTCAACACATGACCGCACCCCGTATTGTCGCTAAAGTGCGCAGCCTAATAGGTCCACAAGGAATCGGCCATGACAGACCAAAGCCAACAGTTCGCCAGTGACAACTATTCCGGTATCTGCCCCGAAGCCTGGGCCGCCATGGAACAGGCGAACAAGGGCCATCAGCGTGCATACGGCGACGATCAGTGGACTGCGCGTGCGTCAGATGATTTCCGCCGTTTGTTCGAAACCGATTGCGAAGTGTTTTTTGCCTTCAACGGTACGGCAGCCAACTCGCTCGCTCTGTCTTCGTTGTGCCAGAGTTACCACAGTGTCATCTGTTCGGAAACGGCCCACGTCGAAACCGATGAGTGCGGCGCGCCGGAGTTTTTCTCCAACGGCTCGAAACTGCTGACGGCCCGCAGCGCTGGCGGCAAGCTGACCCCGGAATCGATCCGGGAAGTGGCGCTCAAGCGTCAGGACATCCACTACCCCAAACCTCGCGTCGTGACCCTGACCCAGGCCACCGAGGTGGGCGGCGTTTATCAGCCGGAAGAACTCAAGGCGATCAGCGCCACCTGCAAGGAACTGGGACTGCATTTGCACATGGATGGCGCGCGATTCTCCAATGCCTGCGCGTTCCTGGACGCTTCCCCGGCCGAGCTGACCTGGAAGTCGGGTGTCGATGTGCTATGTTTCGGCGGCACCAAAAACGGCATGGCGGTGGGTGAGGCGATCCTGTTTTTCGACCATGACCTGGCCGTGGATTTCGACTACCGCTGCAAGCAGGCCGGGCAACTGGCGTCGAAAATGCGCTTCCTGTCTGCGCCGTGGGTCGGGCTGCTGGAAAACGACGCGTGGCTCAAGCACGCACGCCATGCCAACCGCTGCGCGCAATTGCTGGCTGAGCTGGTCAAGGACATTCCGGGCGTGGAACTGATGTTCCCGGTGCAGGCCAACGGTGTATTTCTGCAACTGTCGGAACCGGCCATCGCGGCGTTGACGGGCAGAGGCTGGCGCTTCTACACCTTCATCGGCAATGGCGGCGCACGCTTCATGTGTTCGTGGGACACCGAAGAAGAGCGCGTGCGTGAACTCGCCGCGGATATCCGCCTGGTGATGCAGGGCTGAAGCGTCTGGCTCAAAGCTTGCAGATGAAGTCTGGCAATCCTGGGGGGTTATCTCCCTCTCAAAGGCAATCGGCTCAAAAGGCCGTCCGGACTTTACCGACCACCCCCTCAAGAAGGAGCTTGTCTGCATGTTCGATTTCTCCGCCCAACTCAAGCAGCACTTCGCGGCCCTGCACAGTGAGGCGCAATTTTTTTCCGTGCGTTACGTGCGTCGCACCGGCCAACGGCTGTGCGTGCGCAAGAACGTGGCCGAACCACCGTCGCTGAGCAGCGATGAAGGCGCAATGCTGACCGTGCGCCTGAACGGCGTCGAAGCCTACGCTGCCACTAACGATATTTCCCGCCAGGGTTTGCAAGCGGCCCTTCAACAGGCCGAGGCACTGGCCAGGCGTCTGGCGCCGCATGCCTTGCTGGACCTGAGCACGCAAGCCGTGTCGACCGCCAGAGCGGACTATCTGTCGCCGAACATCGACCAGGCCTTCCCACCGCTGAGCGACTGCATCGGCCTGCTGATGGGCGAGTCGAATGCGGTGCCGAAAGACGAGCGCCTGGTCAACTGGCAAGCCACGCTGGGGCTGGAAACCGTCGAACAGATCTACTTCAACAGCGCAGGCGCCGAGCTTCGTCAGGCGCAGCGTTTTGTCTTTCCCGGCATGAGCGTGACCGCTTACGACGGGCGCGACAGCCAGACGCGCAACCTCGGCGGCGACAACTTCGGCCAACAGGGCGGCCTCGAAGTGCTGAGCAATTGCGGGCTGATCGGCTCTGCCGCACGCGTGGCCGATGAGGCCTTGCAGTTGATCCTCGCACCTAACACGCCGTCCGGCCCACGCGATCTGTTGTTGATGCCGGACCAGATGGTGTTACAGATTCACGAATCCATCGGCCACCCGCTGGAGCTGGACCGGATTCTCGGTGACGAGCGTAATTACGCCGGCACCAGCTTCGTCAAGACATCGGATTTCGGCAGCCTGCAATACGGTTCCAGCCTGTTGAACGTGACCTTCGACCCGGAGATTCCCGAACAATTGGCCAGTTACGCGCACGATGACGACGGCACCCCGGCGCACAAGCAGTTTCTGATTCGCGAAGGCCTGCTGCTGCGTCCGCTCGGCGGCGCGCTGTCGCAATACCGCAGCGGCCTGGACGGCGTGGCCAACAGCCGCGCCTGTAGCTGGAACCGCGCGCCCATCGATCGCATGGCCAACCTGAATATCGAGCCCGGCGATCAGTCGATGGACAGCCTGATCGGCACGATCGAGCACGGTATTCTGATGTCGAGCAATCGCTCGTGGTCCATCGACGATGCGCGCAACAAATTTCAGTTTGGCTGTGAATGGGGCCAGTTGATCGAAAACGGCGAGCTCAAGGGCGTGGTGAAGAACCCCAACTATCGGGCGATTTCTGCGCAATTCTGGAAAAACCTCAGCGCCGTTGGCGATGCGAGCACCTTCAAAGTGCTGGGCACCCCCAACTGCGGCAAGGGTGAGCCAAACCAGGTGATCCGGGTCGGCCACGCCTCCCCGGCGTGTGTGTTTGCCAATGTCGATGTATTCGGAGGGGACGCCTGATGTCGCACCAACAGCAATTCGAGGCGCTGGTCGCCGTGCTCAAGGCGGCGCTCAGCCCGAGCGAACAGTTCACCCTGGCCTACGACGCCGAAGCGTCGGATTTCATCCGTTTCAACCACGGGCAGGTCCGGCAGGCCGGGTGCGTGCAGCAGGTGATCCTGACCTTCAAGCTGATTGACGACGGGCGTCACGCCAATCTGGAAGTGACGCTGTCCGGCGATACCGAAACCGACACCCGGCGTCTGACTGAGGCCTTGCAGCAGTTGCGCGACACGCTGCCATCGCTGTCGGAAGACCCGTATCTGCTGCCCAACACGCAGGCCTGGCAGAGCAGCAACGTGCAAAACCTGCCGCTGCCGGACAGCGCACAGGTCGTGGAGCAGATCAGCGCACTGGCTCAAGGTCTCGACCTGGTGGGCTTTTATGCGGCAGGCCCGTTGTATCGCGGTTTTGCCAGTTCCTGGGGTGCACTGGGCTGGCATCAGGGCAACAGCTTCAATTTCGACTGGAGCCTGTTTCATGAAAACGGCCAGGCGGTGAAAGCCAATTACGCCGGTCACGACTGGAACAACGAGGCCTTCGTACGTCGCTTCGAACAGGCACGCGAGCAACTGGAGTTTCTCGGACGCCCGCTGCATGTGCTCGAACCAGGGCAATACCTTGCGTATCTGGCACCGGCGGCAATGGATGAAGTGATCAGCATGCTCACCTGGGGCGGGTTTTCCGCTCAGGCGCTGGCCAGCAAACGCAGCCCGCTGCAACGGCTGTATGACGGCGACACGCCGTTCAGTGCCATGGTCAGCATCGACGAGCAGGTCACCGGCTCGCTCTCGCCTGCGTTCTCGCGCGAAGGCTACCCGCGCAAGGATCTGGCGCTGATCGCCAACGGGCAAGCCCGCGAGCGCCTAGTGGATTCGAGCAGTGCCGCCGAATATAACTTACCCGCCAACGGCGCGGATTATGGCGAAGGGCCCAGCGCCCTGAGCATGGCCGGGGGTTCGCTGGAGCTGGATCAGATCCTTGAAAAGCTCGGCACCGGCCTTTACATCAGCAACCTGTGGTACTTGAACTTCTCGGACCGCGCCGCCGCACGTCTGACCGGCATGACACGCTTTGCAACTTTCTGGGTCGAAAATGGCCAGATCGTCGCCCCGGTCAGCACCATGCGCTTCGATGACAGCGCCTACAGCCTGCTGGGCAGTGCGCTGGAAGACCTGACCCGCAAGCGGGAGCTGATCCTGCAATCAAGCACCTACAGCCAGCGTCAGACCGGCTCTACCCACTTGCCCGGCGCGCTGATCAGTCGAATCACCTTCACGTTATAGCAGGAGCCTATGTCGAACTCAGCGGCGCCCATCACGGACGATAAAACCCTGCGCTGGATGCCCTGGGTTATCGCCATCGCGTTCTTCATGCAAAGCCTGGACGGCACGATCCTCAACACCGCCCTGCCGTCCATGGCCCTTTCGCTGGCAGAAGACCCGCTGCGCATGCAGTCGGTGGTCATCGCCTACATGCTGACCATCGCGCTGCTGATTCCGGCGTCGGGCTGGATTGCCGACCGTTTCGGAATCAAACGGATTTTCTTCAGCGCGATTCTGCTGTTCAGTTTCGGCTCGCTGCTGTGCGCGCTGTCTCATTCACTGAGCGTACTGGTCGCGGCACGGATTGTTCAGGGGCTTGGCGGCGCGCTGATGGTGCCGATCGGGCGCCTGATTGTGCTGCGCGCCTACCCGCGATCGGAGCTGGTGCGGATCATGGGCTTCATCACCATACCCGGTTTGCTCGGCCCGCTGCTGGGTCCGACGCTGGGCGGCTGGATGGTCGAGTACCTGAGCTGGCACTGGATTTTTCTGATCAACATTCCGGTCGGCCTGCTAGGTTGTTACGCGGTCAAGCATTTCATTCCTGATCTGCCTGGTGGCGGCCGAACACATTTCGACGGCGTCGGTTTCATCCTGTTTGGCGCCGCAATGGTACTGATCACTATCGCGCTGGAAGGTCTGGGCGAGCTGCACCTGCCGCACATGCGCGTGGTGCTGCTGCTATTTGCCGGAATGGGTTGCCTGGCGGCCTACTGGCTACGCGCCGGTCATATCGAATCCCCGCTGTTTGCCCCTTCACTGTTCCGCACCCGCACGTTCGCGGTGGGCATCATGGGCAACCTGTTCGCACGCCTGGGCAGCGGCGCACTGCCGTTTCTGGTGCCTTTGCTGCTGCAAGTGGCGCTGGGTTACTCGCCGTCCCAGGCGGGGATGAGCATGCTGCCACTGGCGGCAGCCGGCATGTTCGCCAAGACCGTGGCACGCTGGCTGATCGAACATCTGGGGTATCGCCTGATTCTCACCGGCAACACGCTATTGCTGGGTATCCTGCTGGCCAGTCTGGCGCTGGTTGATACGCAGACCCCTTACTGGGTCTTGCTGGTGCAACTGGGTCTGCTCGGCGCTGTGAATTCGTTGCAGTTCACGGCCATGAATACCGTCACCCTGATTGATCTCGATGACGCCAGCGCCGCCAGCGGCAACAGCCTGCTGTCGGTGGTCGCCCAACTGTCCCTGAGTCTTGGGGTGGCGAGCGCGGCCGCCTTGTTGGGCGGTTTCAGCGAAGACGTTGCCGCAGGCGAGGTCAGCAGCGTGCTGGGGGCATTCCAGCTGACATTCCTGAGCGTCGGCGTGCTCGCGATGTTCGCCGCCGGTATTTTCCTGCAGTTGCCTGAAAAGGAGGCCAGAACAGCAAAAATCTAAAGCCTGAGGCCAGGCTCCGGTCGCCAGAAGGTGTTCATCATCAGCGCATGAAAAAAGCGCTTTTGCCCCCGAAAACACTGCGCTTTAGGTAACCGACCAGATACATTGAAGAAGAACGATAACTGGCCGACACATTTATAGCACTAAGCCATCGTGGTCTCTTGTAAGCACGGGCTGCATGATGCAACCTTGCCATACGCGAAAAGAGGGTTCACGCCCGTCGCGACTAGTATTCCGGAAGCGAGTTTGTTCATGAAAAGCCAAACCGATGCTGCCGGTAGAACCGCAGCCGAGGTAGTGACGCAATTGCCAGTGCCCTCGCGCTTGGGAATGCTGCGTTTCGAGAGGCTGAATGAAGCCAATTGGGCGCTATTGTTCCTCGATCCAAATTGCGAAAAGCAGTTTGGGCTGCCCGCCGTCGACCTTTGCGCCCTGATTGGATCCCCTTATGCCAGTCTCATGGAGCCGGAAGTACGCTATCAATTACACGACGACGTTCAACTGCAACTGTCCTCATCGCCGAATTACCTGATTCGCTACACCCTGCATACGCCCAAAGGTCCGCTGGGCCTGCTGGAAATAGGCGAAGCCTACAAGCAGCACAACCGTCATTTGCTGCGCGGCTATTTCATGATCGTCGACGAGCAAGTCATCGAAAGCGAGCAACCTGTCGATTCCGATCTTGAAACCCGCAACTCCCGATTGCAGATTGCCCTGGAGCTCAATCAGCGAGCCCAGCGTGACCAGTTCGCACACCTTGAGCGGGTGCGCGCCCAGCAGGATCTGATCCTGCGCCTGACCCGCCATCGCTACACCACCGCCAACACCCTGTTGGAGGCGGCACAGCTGATCACCCGAAGCGCCTGTGACATCTACGATGTCGACCATGTCAGTATCTGGAACCTGAACGACAAGCGCCTGGAACCGATTACTGACTACGACCGGGAGAGCGGTGATTATCGGACGCGCACGCCGATCGATATCAGCCCCTATCCGTCGTATCTCCAGGCTTTGCACACCAGCAGAGCCATCGACGCCGGCAATATCCAGACTGACCCGCGCACCCGGGAAATGGCCGAAAACCTGACCCCCCTGGAAAACCGTGCCGTGCTGGACGCCAGCATTCGTATCGACGGGCAGGTGGTGGGCGTGCTGTGCCTGGAACAGACCGGCTCGACACGTGAATGGCAGTCTGACGAGATCGCCTTCGCTGGCGAGCTGGCTGACCAGTTCGCGCAGGTGATCAACAACCACAACCGTCGTGCCGCGACCAACGCGCTGCATCTGTTCCAGCGTGCGGTTGAACAAAGTGCCAACGCGTTTCTGCTGGTCAACTGCGATGGCGTGGTCGAGTACGTGAACCCCAGCTTCACGGCCATCACTCAATACAGTTCCGAGGAGGTTTCCGGGCGCAAGCTCTCGGCATTGCCGGCACTGGAAAATCTCAATCAGTTGCTTCTGGAAGCCAATTCCAGCCTGACCACCAGCAACAGCTGGCAGGGCGAATTCAAAAGCCGCCGCAAGAACCTCGAACCCTACTGGGGTCAGTTGTCGATATCCAAGGTCTACAGCGACACGCGCGAGCTGACGCACTACATCGGTATTTACGAAGACATTACCGAGAGCAAGCTGGCCCAGCAGCGCATCGAGCGTCTGGCTTATACCGACAACCTGACCAACCTTGGCAATCGGCCAGCGTTCATCCGCAATCTGGACGAACGCTTTGCCCGTGACACCGACACACCGATGAGCCTGCTGCTGGTCGACATCGACAATTTCAAGCGCATCAACGACAGCCTGGGTCACCAGACCGGCGACAAACTGCTGATCAGCCTGGCTCGCCGCCTGCGCAACACGCTGAGCCCGACCGATGTACTGGCGCGCTTTGCCAGTAACGAATTTGCCGTGCTGCTGGACAATACCGGTCAGGAAGCCGGACAGACGATTGCTGCCGAGGTTCTGGCGACGCTGGACAAGCCCATGTTCGTCGATAACCAGTTGATCAGCGTTACGGGCTCGGTGGGCCTGGCGTGCGCTCCACTGCATGGCCGCGACCCGCAGACCTTGATGAAAAACGCCGGGCTGGCGCTGCACAAGGCCAAAGCCAACGGCAAGCATCAGGTACAAGTGTTCACCGAAGCACTGAATGCCGAAGCCAGCTACAAGCTGTTCGTTGAGAACAACCTGCGCCGCGCCCTGACCCAGAACGAGCTGGAAGTGTTCTACCAGCCGAAACTGTGCCTGCTGACCGGACGCCTGCTGGGCATGGAGGCGCTGCTGCGCTGGAATCATCCTGAAAAAGGCATGATCCGACCGGATCAGTTCATCAGCGTGGCGGAAGAAACCGGGCTGATCATTCCTATCGGCAAATGGGTCGCCCGCCAGTCGTGCCGCATGAGCAAGGATTTGACCGCTGCGGGCTTCGGTCATCTGCAAGTGGCGATCAACGTCTCGCCCAAGCAGTTTTCCGACCCGGAGCTGGTGTCGTCGATTGCCGCAATTCTCAGAGAAGAAGCGCTCGATCCCTCGCTGCTGGAGCTGGAACTGACCGAAGGCCTGCTGCTGGAAGCGACCGAAGACACCCGCCAGCAGCTCGACTCACTGAAGAAACTGGGCCTGTCTCTGGCCATGGATGACTTCGGCACCGGCTATTCGTCGTTCAGTTACCTGAAGAAATTCCCCATCGATGTGATCAAGATCGATCGCAGCTTTATCCGTGATATTCCGGATGATGAAGACGATATGGAAATCACCTCTGCGGTTATCGCCATGGCTCACAACCTCAAGCTCAAAGTGGTTGCCGAAGGCATCGAAACCGCCGCTCAGCTGGCGTTTCTGCGTCGCCATCGTTGCGATGTCGGCCAGGGTTACCTGTTCGACAAGCCGATCCCCGGCGAAGAGCTGATCGAAAAATTGCAACGTTACCCTCGTCGGCCGTCGGCCTGACCACCTTCCCTGCACCTCGCCTGTTCGGGCACACTGCTGGTCTGTTTTTACACGGCAGCACTTGTTTCTACGTGTAACGGGACCTATGTAACTCTATTCATCCGTCCCGGCCTTGCTGCCTGTCTCTAAATAGAGAGGATACGGTTCATGACTCTGCGCTCGGAAATTCTAGTGAACAAAAACGTACTGCCTACCGCCGAACAAGCTCTGCCGGGTCGTGAAACACCTATGGCGCTGCCGGAAACTCACTTCGTCAACGGCAATCCGCTGCTGGGTCCGTTCTCGAGTAACGTCGAATTTGCCATCTTCGGAATGGGTTGCTTCTGGGGCGCAGAACGTCGCCTGTGGCAACAGGAAGGTGTTGTAAGCACCGTAGCGGGTTACGCGGGCGGGTTTACGCCGAACCCAACCTATGAGGAAGTCTGCTCAGGCCTGACCGGGCACACCGAAGTGGTGCTGGTCGTCTACGAGCCTGAGAAAATCAGTTACGAATCACTTCTCAAAGTGTTCTGGGAAGCGCACAACCCGACCCAAGGCATGCGTCAGGGCAACGACATCGGCACTCAATACCGCTCGGTGATCTATTGCACGACACCTGAACAGCTCGCCATCGCCAAGGCCAGTGCCGAGGCATTCCAGGCTGAACTGAGCAAGGCGGGCCTGGGCAAAATCACCACTGAAGTCGAAGAAGCGCCGACGGTGTACTTCGCTGAGGCATACCACCAGCAATACCTGGCCAAGAACCCGCAGGGCTACTGCGGCCTGAAAGGCACCGGGGTTTGCGTGCCAGCGTGAGGTGACGGGTTGGCATACCGTTCTGAACGCTCTGCGTCCGGCCTTGACTTCGGAATGCGTCGTTTGAACGACCGTCTTCGCGGACAAGTCCGCTCCCACTGGAGCGGGAGGTCGCTCATGAGGCTTGTGTATAGCTTTGAGGGCTGGAGCGGGAGGAACGATCACCTCAACTATCGTGCGACGCTCCGCGTCGCATGCCGTTCTGGACGCTCTGCGTCCGGTCTTGAATAACGGCCCCGCATCGAGACATAGGGCCGCTCTTCAATCCAGTCATCAGAACGCGGGCAATACCGCGCCTTCGTACTTCTTGTTGATGAAGTCTTTGACTTGCTGGCTGGTCAGCGCTTTCGAAAGTTTCTCGATGGCGTCGGTGTGGGCGTTGTCTTCGCGGGTGACGAGGAAGTTCACGTAGGGCGAATCCGGGCCTTCGATGATCAGCGCGTCTTTCTTCGGATTGAGCTTGGCTTCCAGCGCGTAGTTGGTGTTGATCAGAGCGAGGTCAACCTGGCTCAAAGCACGTGGCAATACAGCCGATTCCAGTTCGCGGAATTTGAAGTTATGCGGGTTGGCAGCAATGTCTTTTGGCGTGGACAAGGCATTGCTCTTGTCCTTGAGCGTGATCAGACCGTTCTTGTCCAGCAGGATCAGCGCACGACCTGCGTTGCTGCCTTCGTTTGGAATGGCGATGGTTGCGCCTTCAGGCAGATCTTTCACGCTCTTGTACTTCTTGGAATAGCCGCCAAACGGTTCGACGTGGACACCAACGCCAGTCACCAGGTTGGTACCCTTGCCCTTGTTGAAGCCATCCAGATACGGCCTGGTCTGGAAGTAGTTAGCGTCCAGACGCTTCTCGCTCAACTGGACGTTAGGCTGCACGTAGTCCGTGAAGACCTTGATTTCCAGGTCGACACCTTCTTTGGCCAGGGTTGGCTTGATCAGCTCAAGGATTTCCGCATGGGGCACTGGCGTCGCGCCGACCACCAGCTTTTCGCCTGCGTGTGCCAGGCCAATCGAGAAGGCAGCCGCCAGAGCGGTCATCAGAAACGTCTTTTTCATGCGGTGTCCTTAGGAAAAATCCGACTGCGTCATCCTGAAATGACGCCTTATTATTCAATGATTTGCTGCAGACTGATCGACTACGGCAACATCAGGCTGACATTACCTAGTTTTTATATTCCGAGAAAATACTTTTTAATCGAGTAGTTATATCTTTTTGTCTCAAACCGTCACGCAGGGCTTTGCTCCAGTTGCGACGTCACGCTCTCCAGCAATTGCCGTAGCGCAGACAGTTGCTCGCGATCTCCGCGGCTGATCAACACCTTTGCCTGACGCTCGATCAGGGTCAACGGGTTGGCGATGTCCGGCAGGTTGATGTGTTCGGCCTGGATCTCGTCGCCACTGCTGACCAGCAGCGCAAAATGAATGACGTTTTCCAGCTCGCGGGTATTGCCCGGCCAGCTGTGGGCTTCAAGTACGCGCTGCGCAGACTCGCTGATCAGCTGCACCGGCAGGTTCAAACGCTGGCTGTAGATGCCGACAAAATACTCGGCCAGCGGCAGGATGTTACCCGGTTGTTCGCGCAGCGCGGGCAGATCGAGGCGTCCTTCGCTCAGGTAGTGATAAAGCCGCTCGTGGAATTTGCCGGCGGCCACTGCCTGCGCCAGATCGATGCTGGTGGCAGCGACCAGGCGCACGTCGACCGGGCTGGGTTGGTGCGCACCAACCCGGGTGACTTCGTGATTTTCCAGCGCGGCGAGCAGCTTGACCTGAATCGGCAGCGGCAAATCACCGATCTCATCCAGGTACAGCGTGCCGCCATTCGCTGAGCCAAACCAGCCTGCCCGGCTGCTGACTGTGCCGCTGTGGGCGCCAGCCGCGTAGCCGAACAACTCGGCATCCGCGTAAGTCGGGCTGATCGCCCCGCAGTTCACCGACACGAACAAACCCGCGCGATCGCTGCCGCGATGGATGTGCCGCGCCAGCAATTCCTTGCCGGTCCCGGACTCTCCACGGATAAGAACCGGCAATGAACGCGGCGCCAGCAGCTCCATTTCCTCGCGCAACCGACGTGAGCGTGGATCAATGAACACCAGTGCCTTGGCGCGAATGCTGAGGGGGCTTTTTTCCGCATCGGGAAAGGTCAGCAGCGGCTGACCGAAGGTTTCTTGAAGGCTCATGACACACTCCCGCCTGAGCCCTTGCGACGGCTCAAGCGTTAAAAAGACAGGACCCGACGGGCCTTGTAAACAATAGCCCGGTCATGCGCGACGACGTGCGTGCTGCTCCAGACGGCTTTGCAGCCGATACAGGTAGGCGAAGCCCTGCTCCCAGCGTTGATGACCGGATTTGACGTTGATATGCCCGGCCTGACTGAGAAACCCCAGTTCGGCGCCCCAGTGCCGCGCCATCTCCATGGCCCGCTGGGAGCTGACCGCAGGATCGTTGTCCGAGCAGACAATCTGCGTCGGAAACGGCAGCAGGTCGGTCGGGACAGGTGCGAAATTGCGCAACGCAGGCGGGCAGTTCGGACGTTCGACGTCGGCAGGCGCAACCAGCAATGCGCCCTGCACCTGACGCAGGGTTTCCAGTGGCGCCAACTGAGCCCAATGCGCGACCGTCACGCACCCCAGGCTGTGAGCGATCAGGATCACGGGCGTGTCATGCTCGGCAATCGTGCGTTGCAACTCGCCCACCCAGTCTTCACGGCGGGGCTTGAGCCAGTCGGCCTGCTCCACGCGGGTGCTGTTGGGCAGGCTGTTTTGCCAGTGGGTCTGCCAATGATCATCAGGAGACCCTTGCCAGCCTGGCACGATCAGATACCGGATCGACTCGTTATGCATGGATTCGCCTCCTGCATGTATGCGTTCATGAGGTGAGTATAGGGAGTGAAGTTATATTCGCCAAGGAATAAGAAGCTATTTATTAATTCCCAAAACGAATATGAAGCCACAGGCGAAAAAAAGGACCGCTCCCTGCCTTCGAGGAGCGGCCCTCAACAAAATCACTTTCAGGGCAAAGATTAACCGCATTTCATGACAGGAATACGACGTGCCTCATGTCGCTGGAACCGGGCGGATGCCGGGCTCGGCAGTGGTCAGCATCACCGGCTCTTCGGTCTGCGGGACTTCGCGGGCGACGTTCCACACGACAATCGCCGCGATCAGATCGAAGATCGCCAACACCACGAACAGTGGGCTGTAGCCGATTTTGGTGACCAGCACGCCGAATACCATTGTGAACGCTGCGGCACCAAAAAAGCCGAACATCCCGCCCATGCCGGTGGCTGTCGCGACTTCGTTTTTACCGAATGAGTCCGAGGTAATCGAGTACAGCGCACCCGACAGGGTCTGATGAGCGAAGCCGCCCACACACAACAATGCGATGGCGGTGTAGGGGCTTTCGACCAGACCGATGCAGGCCGGCCCGATCATGCACGAGCAACCGAACAGCATGACCATCTTGCGCGAGGTGAACAGCGAAACCTTGCAGTATTTGTGGAACAGCGGGCTGAGATAACCGCCCAGTACACAGCCGATATCCGCTGCCAGGAACGGCAGCCAGGCGAACATCGCCACTTCCTTGATGTTCATGTGACGCTCGGTCATCAGGTACAGCGGAATCCACGCGTTGAAGGTCTGCCAGGCGGGCTCGGAGAGGATGCGTGCCGAGGCAATCGCGTAAAAATTGCGGTTTTTGAACAACCGTTTCCAGCTGCCTTTTTGAGTGGGGGCATCCTTGAGGCGTGATTCCTGGCCGCTGAGGATGTAATCGCGCTCGGCATCGCCCAGACGCTTCTGGTCACGCGGGTGCTTGTACAGCAACAGCCACAGCCCACTCCACACAATGCCCAGACCGCCGACAATCAGAAACGCCAGCTCCCAGCCGCTTTGCAGAATCGCCCAGACCACCAGCGGCGGCGCAAGCAAGGCGCCGAACGACGAGCCGATGTTGAACCAGCCAATGGCGACCGAGCGCTCTTTGGCGGGAAACCATTCGGTAGTCGCCTTGACGCCCGCTGGCAGGCCCGCCGCTTCGGTCAGGCCGAGCATGCCACGGAAGATCGCCAGGCTCTGCCAGCCGGTGGCGAACGCTGCCGCAGCGCAGGCCGCCGACCAGGCCACCGCAAAAATCGCAAAGCCCATCTTGGTGCCGATGGCATCGATGATGTAACCCGCCACCGGTTGCATGATCGCGTAGCACACCTGCCAGGCGACGACGATATGCGCGTACTGCTCGGTAGAAATGCTCAACTCACTCATGAGCGTGGGCGCTGCAACGGACAGCGTGTTACGTGCGAGGTAGTTGACGACCAGACCGGCCGTGACCAGACCGACCATCCACCACCGTATGCCTTTTACTTTCATCTCTTCACCCTGTTTGTTTTTAGATTGGCGATGAGCGTCCCGCGGCCAGGACCGTGAGGCGGCTGATTTTATGTAACTTTAGATTTCTATTGCTCGACAGGTGCCTATCGACGGATTTCGTTGCTTTTCGCGGGTTAAAGCCGATTTAGAAAGCGGTTCTTGCTTCAGCAATGCATGGATGAGGAGATTGGCCATGAGCTTGTCACTCTTTGAATTATTTTTATGGTTGTAATTTTTAAAAGCCATATGTCGTCGTACAACATAGCGCATTTATAGTCACTTGGGACGGCAGTGTCAATTAGCAGAAAAGCTGATAGCGCCTGCAGGAAGGCTTTAGCGACGAGATGCCGCTTGACCGCGAAATGCTTCGTTATACGACGACCCGACAAAATTCAGCTTTTTGCAACGCCACTTCCTGAAGGCAACGTCATACGGGATGGCCACCGACCGAGGTGGCCAAACGAGCACGACCTGTAAAGATTCAGGAATTGCATCAGGGGGCTTGCACAACTGTCACAAAAGCTTTCATTCTCTGAGGGCGCATCGGGCAAGGGAATGTCTCTTGATGCTCTGTCGGCAGTGCGCCGACGTTGAACGACAACCCAATCCAGGAAGGGCGCTCACATGCCTGAGCCAAGCAGTCTCGCCAGCTGGACACGCGCTCTGCGCAAGCAACTCGATGCGCTCGGCGCCGATAGCAACGCGCTGTGCCTGAGCGCAGGTATCGACCCGCGCAAGCTTGATGATCCGGACGCGCAGTTTCCGGCAGCCACCACTGCCCTGCTCTGGGAACTCGCGGTGCAAACCAGCCTCGATCCGACCCTCGGGTTGCGCGTGTCACGGTTCGTCAGCCCGACCACCTTTCATGCGCTGGGCTATACGCTGGTTGCCAGTGGCTCATTGCGCGAGGTATTCGAGCGCATCGTGCGTTACCACTCGGTGGCCGACGACTCGCTGGAGCTGGATTTCAGGGCAGCCGGCGAGCGTTATGAGTTTCGTTTCAGCGCGCCGAAATCCTGCCCGTCGCCCATCCATGAGCTGCTGGATGCCTTCGCCGCAATTTACCTGCGGACCTGTCGCAATCGGCTCGGCAGAGGTTACGCCCCCCTCGCCGTGCACCTGCAACGGCCAGCGCCCGACAACCCGCAGCCCTGGCATGATCTGTTTCGCTCAGCGCTGAATTTCTCGGCAGAAGAGAACATGCTGGAATTTGGCGCTGATGATTTCGATGGACATCTGCACGACGGCCCGATTCAGCTGACCGAGCACAACACCAATGGCGACCCGCTGCCGTCGCTGATCTGGGAGCAGCGAGTGCGCTCCGCCATCGAAACCCTGCTGCCGGATGGTGAGCCTACTGCGCAGAGCATCGCCGAGGCGCTGCACCTGAGCGAGCGCAGTCTGGAGCGGCACTTGGCGGATGAAGGATGTTGTTACGACCTGCTGCTCAATCAATGCCGCCAGAACCTGGCACTGCTGCACATGAGCGAGCCACAGACTTCATTGAGCGAAGTCGCGTATTTGCTGGGCTTTGGCGACACCGACAGCCTGAGCCGCGCATTCAAACGCTGGACCGGGCTGACGCCGGAGCAGTACCGGAACGGGTTGGTGCGGTAAGACGACTATCGTGCGACGCTCCGCGTCGACATGCCGTTCTGGACGCTCCGCGTCCGATCTCGGGTATGCGGCGCGGCGAAGATCTGTGACGCGGAGCGTCACGCAAAGCATTCCCACGCTGGAGCGGAGGGAAAGATACCTCAACTATCGTGCGACGCTCCGCGTCCGCTTTTGAACAGGCGTAACGCCATTAGACTGGAGAGTAATGCCCTAACAGGCATCAATCCGCGCCAGTTCCGGCAGATCCCCGGACAGCCCTAAAGCCTCGCGCACAAACAGTGCCTTGGCTTCGGGCATCTGGTTGACCATTTTCAAACCGGCGTTGCGCAGCCAGCGCAGGGGCAGCGCGTCGGCCTGGAACAGGCGTTCGATACCTTCCATCGCCGCCATCAGCGTCAGGTTGTGCGGCATGCGACGGCGCTCATAGCGGCCCAACACGCGCGCATCCGACCAGCGCTCGCCGCGCTGGGCAGCGTGAGTCAGCACCTCGGCCAGCACCGCAGCATCGAGAAAACCGAGGTTCACGCCCTGCCCGGCCAGCGGATGGATGGTGTGTGCGGCGTCGCCAATCAGGGCCAGCCCCTTGGCGACGTAGCGCTTGGCATGACGCTGACGCAGCGGCACGCTCAGGCGGGCATCGGCTGTGAGAACCTGACCGAGTCGCCCCTCGAACGCGCTTTCCAGCTCGCGACAGAACAGATCGTCGTCCAGCACCATCAGACGCTCGGCCTCAGCCGGCGTGACCGACCAGACGATGGAGCACCAGTGCTCACCCTCACGGTCCAGCGGCAGAAACGCCAGCGGGCCGTCATCGGTGAAACGCTGCCAGGCGGTTTTCCTGTGCGAATCCGCTGTGCGCACGCTGGTAATGATCGCGTGGTGCTGATAATCCCACTCTCGCGTCGGAGTTTCTGTCAGGCGGCGCACCGCGGAGTTCGCGCCGTCGGCGGCAATCACCAGTGGCGCGCGCAACAAGCGGCCGCCTGCCAGCGTCAGCAGCCAGTCATCGCCTGAATGGCGCATCTGCTCAAGTCGCGAATTGGCCAGCAAACCGATATCGCTGTCATGCAGGCGATCAAGCAGCGCGTCCTGCACCACGCGATTTTCGACGATATGCCCCAGTACATTGGCGTGCACGCTGGAGGCTGAAAAATGAATCTGGCCGGTGCCGCTGCCGTCCCAGACATGCATGTGCGCATACGGGCTGATGCGCCGCGCAGCGATGCCTTCCCACACGTCCAAGCGTTGCAGAATACGCTGGCTGGCAGCCGACAGAGCGCTAACCCGCGGCTCGAAGTTCGATTGCGGGTCGAAGGGTTTGACGCTTAGCGGCCCGCCATCGACCACCAGCACGTCCAGGCCACTGCCCTGCAAGGCCAGTGCAAGGGCGCTGCCGACCATGCCGGCTCCGATAATCAGCACATCCGCACGTGTTTCCATGCTCAAACCGTTCTCGCTTGCGGCCGAAGCCAGGTATTTAAAGGGCGTGCGTTACACATCGGTTCGAGTCCCCAATCCCATCGCCTGACGGGCGAACCAGCGTTTGGCGACCGGCAGCAGATCAAGGCCCAGCAAGCCCAGGTTACGTCCCGTGGCCACTGCCGACTGGGTGCTGCCGAACAGGCGCGTCACCTTGTCGGAGAAACCGACGGTCAACTGCTGGTCCATGAACTGACGCTCGCGGTAGCGCTGCAACGTCGGCAGATCCCCCAGCGGGGCATCACTGTCGAGCAGCGTCTCGGCCAGTGCATCGGCATCCCGCAGCGACAGATTGAAACCCTGCCCCGCAATCGGATGCAGACTGTGCGCCGCGTTGCCCAGGATCACCAGATGCGAGCGCACCTGCTCTTCGGCTTCGACCAGCGCCAACGGGTAGACATAGCGCGCCCCGACCTGACGCAGCGTGCCCAGGCGGTAGCCAAACACGCCCTGCAGCTCTTCGAGAAAACGCCGGTCATCGAGATCGGCGAGACGCTGGGTGTCATTACCCGGACGGGTCCACACCAACGCGCAACGGTTGTCCGGCAATGGCAACAAGGCCATCGGGCCATCGTCGGTAAAACGCTCGAAAGCCTGCCCGCAATGAGCTTCGCTCGGCGTGATGTTGGCGATCAGAGCGCTCTGGTCGTAAGGCCGCTGACGCACACCGACGCCCAGTTGTTCACGCAGGCTGGAACGACCGCCGTCGGCGAGCACGGCCAGATCACACTCCAGCTCGGTTTCATCATTCAGCGTCAGGCGATAGCCGTCAGGCAGCGGGTGCATCTGCTTGACCTCTGCCGGCACGCGCCAACTGACGACGTCTCGATCCAGAGCGGCCCAGAGCGCCTGACCCAGCCAGGCGTTTTCCACGACATAGCCGAGCGCCGGCACGCCCTCTTCAATCGCCGCAAGACGGGTCGCGCCAAAGCGCCCGCGGTCCGAAACCTGGATTTGCAGAATCGGCTCGGCACGCCGCGCAATCTGCTGCCAGACGCCGAGCCTCTCGTAGATACGCCGAGCGCCAAACGACAATGCAGACGAGCGTGCGTCATAACTGGGTTGCCAGCTTTCGCCCGGAGCAAACGGCTCGACCAGCACGATGCTCCAGCCGCGCGCCTTGGCACCCGCCTGTAGCGCAAGGGCGAGGCTTGCGCCTACCAGCCCTCCGCCAACGATTGCGATATTGAACCGGCTCATACGATGGGTACCTGTGCGCCAGCCATCAGCGCCTCGATCTCGGCGACGGTCTTGGGCACGCCGCCGGACAGGATTTCACAGCCCCGCCGGGTTACCACCACGTCATCCTCGATTCGCACACCAATACCTCGCCATTTCTTCGCGACATCCAGATTGTCGGGGGATATGTAAATCCCGGGTTCGACGGTCAGCGTCATTCCGACCTCCAATACTCGCCACTCGCCGCCGACCTTGTATTCGCCGACATCGTGCACGTCCATGC